>NZ_FPIX01000010.1:0-169771 GCF_900119205.1 Pseudomonas sp. NFACC16-2
GGGCGCGCAGTAGCGCAGGCTCTGTACGACTGACCTTGTCATACAGCGCCGCCAAGCTGACAGGAAGATCTTCCATCTGCCGCGCGGCGGCATGCAGCGAAGGTCGCAAGCCCAATGAAACAAGGGACATCAGTTCAACGATGGTTGAAAACAAAAGCTCACGTGGGTACTGCCGCTGACGGTGCTCTTCGAACACCTGATCGATCCATTCAGCAGGAACAGCCTGTTCCAATACCACTCTGGTCATGACACTGGCCGGTGCTTTTTTCTCAAACCGCGCTAGAACTTCTGCCCACACTGCTTTCGTCACCCTGACTGGTTTTGGGGGATTTTATCAAAGACCTTGAAAGGGCTGGCTGTAAGAGCGGAACCCTAAGTAGCCGTTACCCCAACAACGGATATACACACAACTCTGGAATCCCGCCCGTAAACCCGTAAATTAGTGCGATACGCGACTCGTACCATCCACAGTAGAAATACGAACCCGCTCACCCACACGGAACACCTCATTCTCCTGAACCTGCTGCACATAGGCGCGCATGCTGCCATCGTCCTCACGAACAGTGATTTCCACGCCTTGGGTACGAGTCAGGCCTTCTTCAGTAGCGGAGCCAATCAGGCCACCGGCCACCGCGCCGATCACAGCGGCGACGATGCTGCCACGGCCACCACCGATGGCACTGCCGCCTACACCACCGACCACAGCACCGGCCGCACCGCCGATCGGGGTCTTGGTGCCTTCGATCTTGACCGGACGCAAGGCTTCGATCGTGCCCATGCGAATCGTCTGCACGCGACGCGCTTCGTCACGGGAGTAGGAGTCACCGGTCAGGCTCGACTGACAGCCAGTGAGCAACATCGCCATCGTGGAAAAGGAAGCAACCAGCAAAACAGACTTACGCATAGCATCAACTCCAAAAGACAGGGACTCATTAAACTCCGCAGCTTGACGCCTGTCACGGCCTCGCCGGGATAAAATTGTTTTCATTCAGGTGGGATACAGGCGCACCCGAAAAATTCACCAAACAGTAGCGCCAATTTCCGAAACCTGCGTCATCAACTCGGGGATTTTCATGGATTATTTCATCATCGTCGCGGTCACCGTGGCCGGTTTGTACTTCCACTGGTGGCTGTACGTACGAATCAAACGCTGGATGGACCGCGACCTGGCGCTGTCCCTGGCGGGGCAGGATGAGCAGAAAAAGACCTACATGCTGCAACAATTGGCCCGCGCTCGGGAGCAAGGGGTCAAACGCCGGGACTTGCCGCAATGGCTTGAAACCGCTGCGGCATATTACCCCGACGCTAAGGCGCCAGACGCTCGCGCGTCCAGTTCGCCCCTTGCAGGCGGTAGTTGAGGCGATCGTGCAGGCGGCTCGGACGCCCCTGCCAGAACTCGATGCGCTCGGGCAGCAAACGATAACCGCCCCAATGCTCCGGGCAATGCGGTTGGCTGTCGCTGAAACGTTGTTCGGTGGCCTTGAGCAGGTCGTCCAGCTCACCACGCCCTGCAATTACCCGGCTCTGGGGTGAAGCCCAGGCGCCGAGACGGCTGCCCAGCGGGCGAACCTGGTAATAGGCGTCCGACTCCTGCGCGGTGACCTTCACCACTTTGCCCTCGATGCGCACCTGGCGCTCCAGGGCCGGCCAGAAAAACGTCATGGCCGCAAATGGATTCGCGGCCAGTTGCTGCCCCTTGGCGCTGTCGTAGTTGGTGAAGAACGTGAACCCCAGAGCATCCAGGCCCTTGAGCAGCAGGATCCGGCAGTGCGGGCGCCCTTCTGCATCCACCGTCGCCAGGGTCATGGCGTTGGCCTCCACCGGCGCCTGCTCGGTTTTCACCGCGTCGGCGAACCATTGGTGGAACAGTGCAAACGGCTCGGCCGGGGCTTGTGCCTCGGTCAAGCCATCGCGGGTGTAGTCGCGGCGCATATCAGCCAGCGGTTGGGTCATGGCGCGTTCCTTGTGGTTAGCCCATCACTGCTTGGGGGTATCGGCAGCCGCGACTTTCTTGGTATCGGTGGCGGCTTTGGCCGGTTGGGTTTTCTTCGCCGGGGTAGTGGCCTTGGCAGGGGCTTTCTTCGCAGGCGCCTTGGCCACGGCTTTTTTGGCCGGTGCTTTTTTGCTGGTCGGGGTCACGGCTTTTTTCGCCGCAGGCGCTGGGGCCGGGGCCACGGGCTTCACGTCCTGGGCCGCCACCAGCGTCACGGGTGCGGGAGCCGGCATGTTGTATTTGCTCAGCAGCGCAACCATGGTGTTGGCCGGCGTGACCAGCAGTTCCACGCGACGGTTCAAGGCACGCCCTTCCACACTGTCGTTGGCCGCACGTGGCGCCACTGCGCCCATGCCGCGCAGCATCAGGCGATCACGTTGCAGGCCGCTGAGACGGAAAATCGCCGCAACGGACTGGGCACGCTCCTGGCTGAGCTTCAGGTTCGCAGGTGCGGCGCCCGAGGTATCGGCGTGGCCGAGGATCAGCACGGCGGTCTTGGGGTCGGCTTCAAGGATCTTCGCCACGCGGGTGAACGGCCCGAGGGTCACGGGCAGCAGCATGGCCGGACGGTCCGGGTTGAAGGAGCCGTCCACGGGCGCGGTGACCACCAGCACGTTGTCGCGGCGCTCGAGTTGGAGCTTGCTGTCCTGGATGGCTGTGCGCAGCTTCGGCTCGTAGTCGTCGAGCCAGGCCTGGGTGACTTTAGGATCGGGCATCGGCACCGCCTTGGCGGTCTCCTGATCCTTGCCGCCAAACGGCCACCACCACTTGCCGTTGCTTTCGGCTTCGGCCTTGGCAAGGGCCGGTGCCTTGGCTTCAGGTTTGTCCTGGGGTTTGACGTCATCTTTCTTCGCAACGTCGGCAGCATCATCGGAAGCGAACGGCCACCACCAGTGGGTGGCGCTCTCGGCCTTGGCTTGCGGTGCGACGGCAGCCGGTTTCAGAGGCGCCGCTGGCGCCGTTTCCTTGGCCGCCACCTTGTCGGAAGAGCCGAACGGCCACCAGCCGCCGCTGCCCTCGGCATCATTTTGCGGGGTTTGTGCGCAACCAGTGATAGCGAAGCACAGCGCCAGAGCGAGGGTTTTATTCGATGACATTGGATATCCACAAAATGATGTAAATGGAAAATAAAGGCCATGTTTTGGCCACATAAACAGTCGCTTGGAAACTGAAAAGGCCACGAGGTTCCGGTGCCCGCCGCCTTCAATGGCGTTTATAGACAAGTGGCAAGGACCCTCGCAAGGTTCTGCGCGCGCGGGTCCATCAATACGTAAGGCCCGAGCGTGTTGGTCACGAAGCCAAAAGCCACATCATGCTCCGGGTCGGCGAACCCCATGGAGCCCCCGGCCCCTGGATGACCAAACGCCCGTGGGCCAAGGCCATAGGTCGCATTCGGTACATCCGGCTGGTCGAGCATGCAACCCAGGCCGAAACGGGTCTGGGTCAACAAAGTCTTGTCCTCGCCGAAGCTGTGCTGGCGAGTCAGTTCGTCGAGCATTTCACCTTCCAGCAGGCTGCCATCCAGCAGCCCCCCATAGAACCCGGCCAGGCTGCGGGCGTTACCGTGGCCGTTGGCCGCCGGTTGCTGCATGCGCCGCCACTCCGGTTTGTTGGTACTGGTCATGATCGACGGCGGATTGGTGAAGGCCCGGGTGGTCATGGCCGTGGGCTCGCGCATCGTCACCTGCAGCAGGCGTTGGGCCGCGGCATCGCCGACGTTGCCTTTGCCACGGGCGATGTGGGCCACGCGATGAAACTCCTCGTCGGCCAGGCCAACGTGAAAATCCAGGCCCAACGGCTTGGCCACACGAGCCACGATGGACTCCCCCGGGCCACGCCCATCGGCCCTGCGCAACAGCTCGCCAACCAGCCAGCCGTAGGTGATCGCGGCATAACCATGACCCTCGCCCGGCGTCCACCAAGGTGTTTCGGCGGCCAGGGCATCGATCATGGCTTGCCAGTCATAAAGCGCTTCGGGCGGCAGCAATTCACGTAGCGCCGGCAACCCGGCCTGATGGCAGAGCAACTGGCGCAGGGTAATGGATTGCTTGCCGGCGGCGGCAAACTCGGGCCAATAGCGGGCGACCGGGGCATCCAGCTGCAACTTGCCTTCGGCCACCAGTTGCAGGGCGGTGACGGCGGTGAACGTTTTGGTGCAGGAAAACAGGTTGGCGATGGTGTCGCTGTGCCAGGTCTCATGGCCATCCTTGTCGGCGGTACCGGCCCACAGATCGATCACCGTGCGACCACCCACCTGAATGCACAACGCCGCGCCGCGCTCCTGGGGATTATCGAACAGCGCCGCGAACGCTTCACGCACCGCCTCGAACTGAAGCTCATAATGGCCTTGAATCTGCACCCGTAACTCCTCTCCACTGAACACTTTTTGCACTGGCCGCATTGTTCCAGCCATTACGGTTTTTGTGAACCTTGTCAGGACGGCTGGTTGACTTTTCACTGAGGCTTAAGGGTGAATCTGTGGCGAGGGGATTTATCCCCGCTGGGCTGCGCAGCAGCCCCAGACAACCAACTCGCTGGTCCGGGCGAACAGAGTCGCCTGGTTTGAGGGGCCGCTTCGCAGCCCAGCGGGGATAAATCCCCTCGCCACAATAAATCTCCCTCACCTGCCGACTCAGGAAATCTCCCGCCGAAACGGCGGCAGCGCGTTGAGGATCGCCTTGCCATAGCGCTGGGTGACCAGCCGCCGGTCGAGCAAGGTGATGGTGCCGCGGTCTTCTTCGGTGCGCAGCAACCGCCCGCAGGCCTGGACCAGTTTCAGCGAGGCGTCCGGCACGGAGATTTCCATGAACGGGTTGCCGCCACGGGCTTCGATCCACTCGGCCAGTGCGGCTTCCACCGGGTCGTCGGGAACCGAGAACGGGATCTTGGCGATCACCACGTGCTCGCAATAGGCACCAGGCAAGTCCACGCCTTCGGCAAAACTCGCCAGGCCGAACAGAACGCTGGAGTCCCCACCATCGACCCGGGCCTTGTGTTTGTTCAGGGTTTCCTGCTTCGACAGGTTGCCCTGGATGAACACCTGCTTGCGCCAGTCACGGTCAAGGCCATCGAACACGTCCTGCATCTGTTTGCGCGAGGAAAACAGCACCAGGGTGCCCCGTGAGCCTTCCACCAGTTCCGGCAGGTCGCGGATGATCGCCGCGGTATGGGCGGCGGCATCCCGTGGATCGGCCTTGAGGTCGGGCACCCGCAGCACGCCGGCGTCGGCGTGGTGGAAGGGGCTCGGGACCACGGCGGTCACGGCTTTCTTCGGCAGGCCGGCGCGCATGCGGAAGCGGTCGAACGTGCCCAGGGCAGTCAGCGTGGCGGACGTCACCAGCGCGCCATAGGCCACGTTCCACAAGTTGCGCCGCAGCATTTCCGCCGCCAGGATCGGGCTGGCATTGACCTCGATATCGAACAGCGAACCGCTTTCGGCCAGGGTCAGCCAGCGCGCCATTGGCGGGTTGTCTTCCGGGTCTTCAGCGGTGAAGGCCGTCCACAGTTCCCAGTTGCCTTGCGAGCGGGACAGCAGGCTGCCAAACAACGGGTACCACTCCTCGGCCTGGTTGCTGGCGATTCCAATGTTGACCTCGCCGTCCATGCCTTCCTTGAGCAGGTCGGTCAGGCGCGTGAACAAGTCGGTCAGGCGTGCGAAACCTTTCTTGAGCTCGATGCCCATTTCACGCATGTGTTCAGGAATCACTCCGCCGACGAAGCGATGACGTGGCCGTTCGCGGCCCTCGACGTCTTCGCCGGGCTTGAAGTCGGCCACTTGCTCGCAAGCGGTGAACATGAACTGCTGGTTCGTCTTGATTTCCCGGGCCAACTCCGGTACTTGCTCGATGAACTTGCCCAGGTCACCGGGCAATGGATGCTGGGCCAACAGTTTGGTGAGGTTCTTGGCGGTGGTTTCCAGCCAGTCGGCCGTCGAACGCAGCCGGGTGTAATGGGCGAAATGACCGATGGCCTTGTCCGGCAGGTGATGGCCTTCGTCGAACACGTAGATCGTGTCGCGCGGGTCCGGCAGCACCGCACCACCGCCCAGGGCCAGGTCGGCCAGCACCATGTCGTGGTTGGTGACGATGACATCGACCTTGCCCATGCCTTCGCGGGCCTTGTAGAAGGCGCACTGACCGAAGTTCGGGCAATGCCGGTTGGTGCACTGGCTATGGTCGGTCGTCAGGCGGGACCAGTCGGCGTCTTCCAGGGCGGTGGACCAACTGTCGCGGTCGCCGTCCCATTTATTGCCGGCCAGCTTCTCGATCATGCTGGTGAACAGCTTCTGGCTGGCCTCATCGACTTCGATCTTGAAACCTTCTTCTTCGAACAACTGGGCCGTGGCGGTCTGCGCGTGGCCTTCCTGGAGCAACATGTCGAGCTTGGACAGGCACATGTAGCGCCCACGGCCCTTGGCCAGCGCGAACGTGAAGTTCAGCCCGCTGTTGCGCATCAGGTCGGGCAGGTCCTTGTAGACGATCTGCTCCTGCAGGGCGACGGTGGCCGTGGCGATCACCAGGCGTTTGCCGGCGGCCTTGGCGGTGGGGATCGCCGCCAGGCTGTAGGCCACGGTCTTGCCGGTACCGGTACCGGCCTCCACCGCCACCACGGCGGGCTCGCCACTGCGCCGGCCTTCGTCGTCGGTATCGATGTCACCCAGGACTTTTGCCACTTCGGCAATCATCAGGCGCTGGCCATATCGCGGCTTGAGGCTCTTGGCTTCGAGAAAACGCGAATAGGCGCCCTGGATCGTGGTTTTGAGTTCGGTGCTGATCATGAATGGTCGGGCGCAAAAAACGCTGGATAAATTTTCAGTGGTTCGGATCGGCGGCTATCATACCCCGCTAATGAATCCTGCGCAGAACGGAGTAACCCAATGACACCCTTTGCCCTCGTCTACACCCTGCATTTACTGGCGGCCCTGGTCTGGGTCGGCGGCATGTTTTTCGCCTGGATGATCCTGCGCCCCGCCGCAATGACGGCGCTTGAGGGCCCTGCCCGGCTCAAGTTATGGGTAGAAGTGTTTCAGCGTTTTTTTGTCTGGGTCTGGGTGGCAGTGGTGCTTTTACCGATCAGCGGCGTAGGTCTGATCCATGTGCGCTTCGCCGGTTTCGAAACCGCGCCGCGATATGTGCAGGTGATGATGGGGTTGTACGTGGTGATGACAGCGCTGTTCATCCGCATCCAGGGCCTGCAACTGCCGGCATTGCGTAGCGCCGTGACGGCGCAGGACGTGCCGGCGGGTGCGGCGGTGCTGGGGAAGATTCGGCGGTTGGTGGGGATCAATTTGGTGATCGGGTTGCTGGTGGTGGCGATTGGCGCGGCGCGGCCGATGTTCTGAACATCACATAAAACCCTGTGGGTGCGAGCTCGCTCCCACAGGTTCAGATCAGATTTTTCTTCAGAACCGCTGCACCGTCACCGTTCCCGCCGCTCCGGCAGGCCCTGGCTGGCCATCGGCGCCAGGACGACCGCTTTTGCCGCCGTCAGCCGTATAGACCAGACAGCCCTTGGCCTTGCCACCGGCCCCGGGCTTGCCGCCGCGCCCCGCCGCGCCACCGGCACCGCCGTCCACCGTCACCTTGATCTGCTCGGCAGGGTAGGCCAGGGGCAGCTCAAGGCGTACCAGCGCACCGGCCGCACCCGGCTGGCCATCGCTGCCATTGCTGCCGTCGGCCCCGCGACCGGCCGAACCCCAGGTGCAACCCGGCGCCTGGCCATTGGCACCGTCAAGACCGACGAAACCCGGCGCACCGGTACCACCGCGGGCATCCACCGACAACAGCGGCGCATCCAAGGCATTGAAACGCAGGTTGAGATCGCGCCCCGACCGCGCGGCCTTGGTGTAGGTACCCGGTGCGCCGCGTGAAGTGATCTGGCTGCCCTCGGCCAGCTCAGCCCGGGCCACTTTCATTTCCAATGCCTGCTGCGCCGGCACGATGGCGATCCGTGCTTCACGCCCCAGGTGCAATTGGTCGATGGTCAGTTCAGTGACATTGGAAGGCACCAGCAGCGTGCCGTAGTCGGCCACGTCCAGTCGCTCGAGAACCAGGGTGCTGGTGGTGTTTGGCAGGCGCATCAACGAATGGCTTTCTACCTGGACCACCTGGGCCGAAGCCCAGGGGCATACGAGTGCGGCGAGCAGACACAATTTACGCATGGGAAGCCTCTGGCGCGGTCGGGAGGGTTTGCAAATGAAAGATACCGAACAACAGCACTCTGAGGCGATCACGACCAGGCGCGGGGCGGCCACGGAAACTGGCCCGGAACAACAGCAGTTCGAGCAAATGGAGCACCAGCAAAAACGCGCCGGCGACATTGACCAGCAGATGCAGCGGATGGACGAACGGCACGACCAGATTGACCAGCACCACCAGCCAGAACAACAGGGTCAGCAAGCGCCCCAGCCCCCAAAACACCTTCATACGCCCCCCTGATCGGGAATTATTCTTTGCGCGCACAGTAACGGCTTGCGCGCAGGATAAGCCAGAGGGCCAGGCAAATTTAATCTGACCCGAGCCCCGGATCGCCTTCCCGACGACCCGGCAGCCCTGGTCCGAGCTTCAACGCTGGATATGCAGCTCAACCCGACGGTTCTGTGCCCGCCCTTCGTCAGTCTCATTATCAGCCACCGGCTCGCTTTCGCCCTTGCCTTCGCTGGTGAGTTTGTCGGGGGCCAGCCCCTGGGTCAGCAAATACTCCACGACGCTGCTGGCCCGACGTTCAGACAGCCCCTGGTTATAGGCATCACTGCCGACACTGTCGGTGTGGCCCACGACCCGGATACTGGCGACATTGGCATGGCTGAGCTTGCCCATCAGCCCATCGAGCTGGCTTCGAGCCTCTGCGGTGAGGTCGGACTTGTCGAAATCGAACAGTACCTTGCCGGCGTCGTTGAGGGTGATGACCTCGCTCGCCGGCGCTTGCGGTTCGACCGGCGGGGCGCTGGCCGGGTATTGCGGCACCGGGCAACCGTGATGCTCGACGGGGGTATTGGCCGGCGTATCGGGACAACGGTCGCGGCGGTCGAACACTCCGTCGTCGTCTTCATCGCCATCCTGGGCATAGCAGATCAGACCACCGCCCAGCAACCCCAGTGCGGCGCCACCGGCGGCCCAGCCACTGCTTTCAATGGCCCCCAACCCGCCGCCAGCCAAGCCGCCGATCAGGCTACAAATTGGCCAGGTACGTTGGTTGAGAGGTGCGCTGCCGTCGCTGTGAGTGGCGCAACCGGACAACAGACTGCTCGCCAGCAGTACCGGTAAGGCGGCCCTGATTAGAACATTCATGGTGAAGGCTCCTGTGTCACCGGCCCATACCGGTCACACAGGAGTAAAGACCCGCATCCGCAACTCTACAAGCCGCGAATCGCAAGGGTTTCAGCGGTTAATCTTGATTTCCGTGCGACGGTTCATCGCGCGACCGTCGGCGGTCTTGTTATCGGCCACCGGCTGGCTCTCACCGGCGCCGGACACCGAGACGAAACTGGCACGCGGTACGCCGTTTTCGACCAGGTATTGCACCACCGAGTTGGCCCGTTTCTCCGACAACCGTTGGTTATAGGCATCGCTGCCGACACTGTCCGTATGGCCGGTGACCCGCAGTTGCGCGGTGGACGTTTCCTGTTTCAGCCGGGTCGCAACGCCGCTCAGGACATCTTTGTCGGCCGGGGTCAGCGTGGCTTTGTTGAACTCAAAGTGCACATCGCGGATCACGATGGTTTCTTCCTTGACCACTGGAGGTTCTTCAGCCATCGGAGGCGGTGCGGGTGGCGGGCAACCGTCGGCATCGACCTGTACGCCTTTCGGTGTACCCGGGCACTTGTCACGGCTGTCCGGCACGCCATCGCCGTCTTCGTCGCCGTCACCATGGGCCCAGCACCAGCCTGCCGCCACAGTGCCGGCCACCAGCGCTCCCGGGCCGATCCAGGAACTGCTTTCGATCGCGCCCAACCCCGCGCCGACGACACCACCCGTGGCCGCACAAATCGGCCAGTCGGTTTTCTGCAAACCTGCGCAACCAGTCAACACACTGGTTAGCAGAACCAGGGGTAACGCTGTCCGAACTATGCTCATCGGTTTTCTCCTTGAGGGATCGGCTTGTCGCCGATTCAGGGGAGTAAAGACCCGTCTTCGAATCTGCGCCAGCCCGAGCAATCGCGGGTTTTCGCCCCGTGTTTGCGAAGATTCCGCACGTTCAGGGACAAACCGCTCTAGGCCACGATGTCCGGGCAGGCTATCGTGGTGGTTCTGACTGAGGAACTTCGATGACCATTGCCATTTCTGCGCGTACGCCCCAGCAAGCCCTGGCGGCCGTGCTTGACCGTTATGCCCCGCAAAAACTGCTGCTGATCGGTGCCAGCGGCTTTCCCGCGCTCGAAGCATTCCAGCAGGCCCATCCCGACACCGAAGTGGTCCACGCCGGCCCCGGCGCCCTGCCGGCGGACGTGGCGGCACGGCGTTTTGACCTGGCCCTGGCGCTCGATTGCCTGGAGCATTTGCCCAAGCGCGAAGGTCTGAACCTGCTGGGTGGCATCCGCAATCTCAATGCCAGTCGTATCGCCGTGCTGGCAGATCTCAACGCCTGCGGCTGGCAAGAGACGGACTTTTTTTCACTGGCCCTGCAAGCCAGCGAGCGATTCCAGCGCGAAGATCAGGTGCTGACCCTGTTTACCTACGATCTGCTTGAATACAAACAAGTCCCCGATTGGCTCAACTCGCGCTTTTGGGCCAACCCGGAAAATTTTGGAAAATATTGGTGGTAACCGTGAACACAAGCCCACACACACCCATCTGCCCCTGCGGCAGTGGCAATCCACTGGACGCCTGCTGCGGCCATTACCACGACGGTCACCCGGCGCCCTGCGCCGAAGCCTTGATGCGCTCGCGCTATAGCGCCTATGTGTTGGGCCTGGTGGATTATCTGGTCGCCACCACCCTGCCCGCCCAACAGCCTGGCCTCGATCGCCAGTCGATCAGCGAGTGGAGCGCCAACAGCACCTGGTTGGGGCTGGAAGTGGAAAGCAGCGAAGTGCTAGGTGGTCAACCGGAACACGCCTTTGTCACGTTCACGGCACGCTGGCACGACGGCCAGGGCGAGCATAGCCACCGTGAGCAATCCTCGTTCGTGCAGAACGACGGGCGCTGGTATTTCATCGATCCGACCGTGCCGGTCAAGACGGGACGCAACGACAGCTGTCCGTGTGGCAGCGGGCACAAATTCAAGAAGTGCTGCGCCGGCTACTTCAATCGCTGAATTTAGGAAACGTCCGACGCTCGTCCATCGGCCCATAGGGCTAGACTGGGGATAAACCAGAGGCACGGACATGACCCCTCCATCATTCTTGCTGCGCATCACCTGCCTGCTGCTGTTCGTTGGATTCGGCGGCTGTGCATCCTGGCAAGGTGAAGAAGCCCCTGAACCACAGGTGCACCTGGTCAAGGTCGAGGTGGTGCGGGCCCGGCTGCTGGAACAGAAGTTCACGCTGCACTTTCGCGTCGACAACCCCGGCGACAGCGACCTCACCGTTCGCGGCCTGACCTACCGCATCCACCTGGGCGACCTGTTGCTGACCGAAGGTGAGCATGAACACTGGTTCACCGTGAGCCCCCGGCACAGCGCCTACTTCAAGGTGCCGATCCGCACCAACCTGTGGCCACAGGTGCGGCACGTGGTGAAGTTGCTGGAGAATCCCCGGGAACAGATCCCCTATCGTCTGGAAGGTGAGCTGGAAACCGGATCATTCATCGCTCACTACGTGCACCTGGAACGCAATGGCGTGATAATCGCCGCCGATTTTATTGCGGAGTAACCCCGATGACCCAACAACCCCACATCCATGGCCCTGATTGCAACCACGATCACGACCATCATCACGATCATGACCACGGCCATGTCCACGGTCCTAACTGCGGCCACGCCCACCAGGAACCGGTGCGCAACGCCCTGAAGGATGTCGGCCGCAACGACCCTTGCCCGTGCGGCAATGGCAAAAAATTCAAGAAGTGCCACGGGGCCTGAGGGGCTGGGCGAAAAATTTCTTCGCCTGTTAGACCGCCATCGCGAGCAAGCTCGCTCCCACAAGGGTTCTGCGCCTCAGCGCAATTTCCCTGTGGGAGCGAGCTTGCTCGCGATGAGGCCGGCGCTGTCGGTACCTATCTGTCAGCCCGCCTGCAGAATTCGCTTCACACCGACCACCGTCGCATACTCACCGTGCAAGTTGCCCAGGGACATGGCATGCACTTCGGCTGCCGAACGGGCGTTACCAAAGTAATCGTTCTTGTCGAAGGTAAAGCAGGCGTCCTCGGCCACCCAGGTGTCGAATCCCAGATTGCCGGCCGTACGCGCCGTGGACTCCACCGAGTTGTGCGTCGCCACACCGACGATCACCAGTTGCCTGATTCCGGCTTGGCGCAGGTCTTGCTCCAGGTGGGTGCCACTGAACGCATCCGGCACCTGCTTTTGCACCAACCATTCCCCTGCCTTCGGCTCGAACCGTGGCTGGACCTCCACCCCCGACTGCCCCGGCCAGAACACCGAGTCCGGCGAGCGGGACAGATGGTGGACGTGAATCACCGGGCGCGCCGTCCGTCGCCATAAAGCCAGTAGCTCCAGCATGCGCAGCTCTGCCTCGGGGTTGTTGCGAGGGCCGAGCCTGGGGTGAAGGATGCCTTTTTGTTGATCGATGAGAATCAACGCCGCGTCGTTCTGTAGCTCCATGCCGGTTTCTCTTGCTTGGTCTTTGAATGTTCCACACTTGATCATCACCTTTTCCTACAGGCAAGCCTTCGAGCAAAGCGATGACCCGGCCCCGGAGTTTTATCGCCAAACCAACAAATAACCCTCGCCCCCGCTTGCGCGGCCCCCGCCTGCTCACTAACGTAGCGCCTTTATTGGTGCCCCCCCCTCCCGCAGGAGCTTTGCCATGGCCTCGCCAGCCTCTATTTCCTTCATCCCCCGGCTCGGTGTTGCCGCCGCGGTGGCCAGTGTGCTCGGTTTGAGCGGATGCCAGACCTGGAACGCCCAGGACACCGTCCCGCCGACGTCCGGTGTGCAACCGCTCAAGGGGCTGGCGCAGAACGTCTCGGTCCGGCGCAACGCCACCGGCATGCCGCTGATCGAAAGCAACAGCTTCCATGACGCCCTGTTCACCCTCGGCTACGTCCACGCCAGCGATCGCATCACCCAAATGGTCACCCTGCGCCTGCTGGCCCAAGGACGATTGGCAGAAATGTCCGGCGCCGAACGGCTGGACGTCGACCGCTACATGCGCGCCGTCAACCTGAAGAAAAACGCCGACGAGCTGTACAAGGCGTCTTCGCCAAGGCTCAAGCGTTTCTTCGAAGTCTATGCCCGCGGCGTCAACGCCTACCTGTTCCGCTACCGCGACAAGTTGCCGTCGGACCTGGCCGCCACTGGTTACAAACCCGAGTACTGGAAACCGGAAGACTCGGCGCTGATGTTCTGCCTGCTGAATTTCAGCCAGTCAGCCAACCTGCCGGAAGAAATCGCCAGCCTGGTACTGGCCCAGACCGTCACCAACGACAAGCTCGCCTGGCTGAGCCCGTCCTATCCAGACGAACCACTGCCCGTGGCCGAAGCTGACAAACTCCAGGGCTTGCGACTCAACGGCCAGATTCCGGGCCTGAACGAGATCAGCAAGGCCACCAGCCAACTGGCCGAGCTGAACCTTTTGAGTGCTGCGTCTTCGAGCAACTGGGCCATCGCGCCACAACGCAGCCGCAGCGGCAAGAGCCTGCTGGCCAGCGACAGCCACGGGCCGCTGGGCATGCCGGGGCTGTGGAGCCCGGTACAGATCCGTGCGCCCAAGTACCAGGCGGCCGGGGTTTCCGTGGCAGGGATCCCGATGATCCTGGCCGGGTTCAACGGCAAAGTGGCCTGGAGCATGACCAGCGTGCTGGGGGACAACCAGGACCTGTTCCTGGAAAAAATCCGCCGTCAGGGCAATGGCCTGTCCTACGAGGTCAACGGCAAATGGCAACCGGCGATCGTGCGCAACGAAACCTACTTCATCAAAGGCCAGCGGCCGATTCGTGAAGCGGTGTTCGAGACCCGTCACGGCCCGCTGCTCAACAGCGCCCAGGGCCCGGCCATGGCCAACGGCTTTGGCCTGGCCTTGCAGACGCCGAGCTTGAGCGACGACAAGACCCTGGATGCCTTCTTCGACCTGTCCCGGGCGCAGAACGTCGAGAAAGCCTCCGACGCCAGCCGGGAAATCCGCGCCATGGCGGTGAACCTGGTCTTCGCCGACGCCAGCCATATCGGCTGGCAAGTCACCGGTCGCTACCCGAACCGCCGTGAAGGCGAGGGTCTGTTGCCGTCGCCGGGTTGGGACGGTCGCTACGATTGGGATGGTTACGCCGACCCGATGCTGCACCCCTACGATCAGGACCCGCCCCAGGGCTGGCTTGGCACGGCCAACCAACGAGTAATCCCCCACGGCTACGGCATGCAACTGTCCAACTCGTGGGCCGCACCGGAGCGTGGCGAACGCATGGCCGAACTGGCCGGCGTGGGCAAGCACGACACCCGCAGCCTGACCGCCATGCAATATGACCAGGGCACAACGTTCGCCGCCAAGCTCAAGCAAGTCTTCGAAGCACCGGGCATGGCCCAGCCGCTCAAACAGGCGATCGAAGCCCTGCCGGTGGCTGACCGGGCCAAGGCCCGCGAGGCCTACACTCGCTTGATGGCATTCGATGGCCGGCTCAGCCCGACCTCCGCCGACGCGGCGATCTATGAGCTGTTCCTGCAGGAAAGCATGAAGCAGATTTTCCTCGACGAGCTGGGCCCGGACGGCAGCCCGGCGTGGAAGGCGCTGGTCGCCAACGGCCAATTGTCCTACTCGGCCCAGGCCGATCATCTGCTGGGCCGTGAAGACAGCCCGTTCTGGGACGATGTGCGCACCCCGCAGAAAGAAGACAAGGCCGTCATCCTCGCCCGCAGCCTGGCCGCCACCATCAACGCCGGTGATAGCCAGTTGGGCGGTGACCACAAGGCTTGGCAGTGGGGCCAGTTGCATCGCTACGCGTGGAAGAACAGCAACGGCCAGATCGTACGCGGCCCGCTGCCGGCCGGTGGCGACGCCAGCACGCTCAACACCGCAGCGTTCGCCTGGGGCCAGGATTTCACCACCACCCTGGCGCCGGCCATGCGCTTTATCGTGGACTTCGGCCAGCCCGAACCGTTGATGATCCAGGACGGCGCCGGCCAGTCTGGCAACCCGGTCAGCCCGAACTATGCCAATGGCATCGATCCGTGGATCAAGGGGCAGTACCAGAGCCTGCCGTTGCAGTCACAGAACTTCGATCGGGCGTATGGCAAGACGCGGTTGACCCTGGTGCCTGGCAAATAACTGCAGCCCGGGACTGGAGATAGTATTTGTGGCGAGGGAGCTTGCTCCCGCTCGGCTGCGCAGCAGTCGTAAACCGGCTGATGCGGTCTGCCTGTAGACCTGCAGGGGGCTGCTTCGCAGCCCAGCGGGAGCAAGCTCCCTCGCCACGGGTTCAGTCCATCCCCCACTAAATCCGATAGAACTTCCCCCCTCGCCTGCGCCTCTACCTGACAAGCCCATCGCTCCGGTGACCGCATGGATCTTGTCATTGCCCGCCCCGAAGGCTTGTACTGCCCGCCCGGGGATTTCTACATCGACCCGTGGCGGGCGGTGGAACGCTCGGTCATCACCCACGCCCACGGCGACCATGCCCGCAGTGGCAACCAACACTACCTGGCAGCGGCACCCGGCGAAGGCATCCTGCGATCACGCCTGGGCCAGGACATCAACCTGCAAACGCTGCCCTACGGCGAACGCCTGTCGCACCATGGCGTGACCTTGAGCTTTCACCCCGCCGGCCATGTGCTGGGCTCGGCCCAGGTACGGCTGGAATATCAAGGTGAGGTCTGGGTAGCGTCGGGGGATTACAAAGTCGAGCCTGACGGCACCTGCACCCCGTTCGAGCCGGTGAAATGCCATACCTTCATCACGGAATCCACCTTCGGCCTGCCGATCTACCGCTGGCAGCCCCAGGCGCAGATTTTCGACGAGATCAACCAGTGGTGGCGCGGGAACATCGCCGCCAGCCGGGCCAGCGTGTTGTTCTGCTATTCCTTCGGCAAGGCCCAGCGAATTCTCCACGGCATCGACGGAAGCCTCGGCCCGATCCTGGCCCATGGCGCGGTGGAACCACTGAATCGGGTCTACCGCGAGGCCGGGGTTCATCTCCCGCCTACGATCTACGCCGGCGACATCAAGAAGAACGACCCGATCATGGGCCAGGCACTGGTCATCGCGCCGCCCTCCGCCGGAGGCAGCAGCTGGATGCGCCGCTTTGGCGACTACAGCGACGCCTTCGCCAGTGGCTGGATGCGCCTGCGCGGTACGCGTCGGCGGCGCGGCGTGGACCGGGGTTTTGTGCTGTCCGACCACGCCGACTGGCCTGGCCTGCTCTGGGCCATCGAACAGACCGGCGCCGAACGGGTGATGGTCACGCACGGTTCGGTAAGCGTGCTGGTGCGCCATCTCTGCGAGCAAGGCCTCGACGCCCAGGCGTTCAGCACCGAATACGGTGACGATGAAGAAGACCTCGCCGTGGCCACCGACAGCGGTGAGGAGGCGCCATGAAAGCCTTCGCCGAGTTGTACGCCGAACTGGACGCCACCACCTCCAGCAATGCCAAGCTCACCGCCATGCAGGACTATTTCAGCAAAGCCCCACCTCAGGATGCGGCGTGGGCCGTGTATTTCCTTTCCGGCGGGCGTCCACGGCAACTGGTGCCGGTAAAAATCCTGCGAGAGTTGGCGGTCCGGATATCCGGGTTGTCGCTCTGGCTGTTCGAAGAAAGTTATCAGGCCGTGGGCGACCTGGCCGAAACCATTTCGCTGGTATTACCCGAATCGCCCCACAGCTCCGATGAAGGCCTGGCGCTGTGGATAGAAGAGAAACTGCTGCCGTTGCGCGGTGAGTCGCCCGACGTCCTGGCAGAACGGCTTCCGGCGCTGTGGGCGCAGCTCGACCGACCGAGCCTGATGCTGTGCATCAAACTCATCACCGGCAGTTTCCGGGTGGGCGTATCCAAACTGCTGGTGACCCGGGCCCTGGCCGCCATGGCCAACCTGGACAGCAAGCGGGTGGCCCAACGCCTGGTGGGCTACACCGACCTGTCCCATCGTCCCACGGCCGCCAGTTACCTCAAGCTGATCGCGGCCGAATCCGACGATGAACATGCCCAGCGCGGCGGCCAGCCTTATCCGTTTTTCCTGGCCCATGCGTTGTCTGCCCCGGTGGAGCAATTCGACACGCTGCTGGGGCCGGCCAGCGACTGGCAGGTGGAATGGAAATGGGATGGGATCCGCGCCCAGGTGATCAAGCGCGACGGCCATTTGTGGGTCTGGTCGCGAGGCGAGGACTTGGTCACTGAGCGGTTTCCGGAACTGCATTCACTGGCCCTGGCGCTGCCCGACGGCACGGTGATCGACGGTGAAATTGTGGTCTGGAAAGCCCCCCAGTCAGTTACCGAAGACGCCTTCGACCCGGACGCGC
This sequence comes from Pseudomonas sp. NFACC16-2, assembly GCF_900119205.1. Classification (NCBI taxonomy): domain Bacteria; kingdom Pseudomonadati; phylum Pseudomonadota; class Gammaproteobacteria; order Pseudomonadales; family Pseudomonadaceae; genus Pseudomonas; species Pseudomonas sp. NFACC16-2. The sequence continues at coordinate 17,553 of NZ_FPIX01000010.1, forward strand.
CGTTGCAGCCTGCGGTGCAACCCTTCGCCCTGCTGCAACAGCGCATCGGTCGCAAGACCCTTGGCAAGAAAATCCTCGACGATGCCCCGGTGGTGGTGATGGCCTACGACCTGTTGGAATGGCAAGGCGAGGACTGGCGCAGCCGTCCCCAGGCCGAGCGCCGCGAACAGCTGGAGGCGCTGATCGCCCGTGTTCGCAGTCCGGTGTTGTTGCCGTCGCCTACTGTCACCGGCCAGGACTGGTTCGACCTCGCCCGGCAACGCGAAGCCTCTCGCCGCCTCGGTGTCGAAGGCATGATGCTCAAGGCCCGCAACGCGCTGTACGGCGTCGGTCGCACCAAGGACATGGGCGTGTGGTGGAAATGGAAGATCGACCCCTTCAGCGTCGACGCGGTGCTGATCTATGCCCAACGCGGCCACGGCCGGCGCGCCAGCCTGTACAGCGACTACACCTTCGCCGTATGGGACAACCCGCCGGACAGTCGCGAGCGCACACTGGTGCCATTTGCCAAGGCCTATTCAGGGCTGACCGATGCGCAAATGCGCCAGGTCGACAACATCGTGCGCAAGACCACCGTGGAGAAGTTCGGCCCGGTGAGCAGCGTCACGCCCACCCTGGTGTTCGAACTGGGTTTCGAAGGCATCGCCCTGTCCAATCGCCACAAGAGTGGGATCGCGGTGCGCTTTCCACGGATGTTGCGTTGGCGCCAGGATAAAACCGTCGAAGAGGCAGATACCTTGGCAACGCTTCAGGACCTGCTGAAATAGCGCTGTACGCTCTTTGTGGCGAGGGGATTTATCCCCGCTGGGCTGCGAAGCGGCCCCCAAAAAAACCTGAGATGAACAACCTGACACTTCGAGGCGACTGACTGTTGGGGCTGCTGCGCAGCCCAACGGGGATAAATCCCCTCGCCACAAATAATTGCTCACCCCATAGTGTTTCCCAAACAACGCATGCTCCATCCCGGTGCACTTTTTGATGTACGCTCATCCCCGCGCACCATCGCATTCCGTTGCCTGTCGCCGAAGCTTTTAAAACACTTGTTCGGCACTCTGGTTCGGAAATTGCTACCTTTATGCCGTCATACCGTTCTCGCCTTCACCGGTAACAATACTTACGCGCCACAAGCGCTCATATTGGTTTTAGGGATTGAATAATGAAAAAAGCACTGCTGACCCTTTCTGCACTGGCGTTGTGCATGGCTGCTGGCGTCGCCACGGCCAAGGAATACAAGGAACTGCGTTTTGGTGTCGACCCTTCCTACGCCCCGTTTGAGTCCAAAGCCGCCGACGGCAGCCTGGTCGGTTTCGACATCGATCTGGGCAATGCGATCTGCGCAGAGCTGAAAGTCAAATGCAAATGGGTCGAAAGCGATTTCGACGGCATGATCCCGGGCCTCAAGGCCAACAAATTCGACGGCGTGATCTCCTCCATGACCGTTACCCCGGCCCGCGAAAAAGCCATCGACTTCTCCAGCGAGCTGTTCTCCGGCCCAACGGCCTATGTCTTCAAGAAAGGCTCGGGCCTGAGCGAAGACGTTGCCTCGCTCAAAGGCAAGACCGTCGGCTACGAGCAAGGCACCATCCAGGAAGCCTACGCCAAGGCCGTGTTGGACAAGGCCGGGGTCAAGACCCAGGCCTACCAGAACCAGGACCAGGTTTATTCCGACCTGACCTCCGGCCGCCTCGATGCAGCGATCCAGGACATGCTCCAGGCCGAGCTAGGCTTCCTGAAATCGCCAAAAGGCGAAGGTTATGAAATCAGCAAGCCGGTGGACAGCGAATTGCTGCCCTCCAAGACCGCGATCGGTATCAAGAAAGGTAACAGTGAGCTGAAGGCACTTTTGGATAAAGGTATCAAAGCGTTACACGACGACGGCAAATACGCCGAGATCCAGAAAAAACACTTTGGCGATCTGAATCTGTACAGCGGCAAATAATGCGCTGCGCCCATCCGGTCTCGGATGGGCGCTTTTCTCCTGCCAAAGGCTTTCTTCCATGTTCGAACAACTCCTACAAAATCTGGGGCTCTCCGCCTTCAGCCTGCAGGGCTTTGGCCCGCTGCTGATGCAAGGCACCTGGATGACCATCAAGCTATCGGCCCTGTCCCTGTTGTTGAGCGTCTTGCTCGGCCTGCTGGGCGCCAGTGCCAAGCTGTCCAGCGTCAAACTGCTGCGAATCCCTGCCCAGCTCTACACCACGCTGATCCGCGGCGTGCCGGACCTGGTGCTGATGCTGCTGATCTTCTATAGCCTGCAAACCTGGCTGACCTCGCTTACCGACTTCATGGAATGGGAATACATCGAGATCGACCCATTCGGCGCCGGGGTGATCACCCTGGGCTTCATCTATGGCGCGTACTTCACCGAAACCTTTCGCGGCGCGATCCTCGCGGTCCCCCGAGGCCAGGTCGAAGCCGCCACCGCGTATGGCCTCAAGCGTGGCCAGCGCTTTCGCTTCGTGGTGTTTCCACAAATGATGCGCTTTGCCCTGCCGGGTATCGGCAACAACTGGATGGTGATGCTCAAGGCCACCGCGCTGGTGTCGATCATCGGCCTGGCCGACCTGGTCAAGGCGGCCCAGGATGCAGGCAAGAGCACCTACCAGCTGTTTTACTTCCTGGTACTGGCAGCACTGATCTATCTGCTGATCACCAGCGCGTCCAACTTCATCCTGCGCTGGCTTGAACGCCGCTACGCCGCCGGAGCCCGGGAGGCGGTGCGATGATCGAACTTCTGCAAGAATACTGGCGGCCATTCCTTTACAGCGATGGTGTCAACGTCACGGGCCTGGCCATGACCCTGTGGCTGCTCAGCGCCTCGCTGCTGATCGGTTTCCTGGTGTCGATCCCGCTGTCCATCGCCCGGGTTTCACCCAGGTTCTACGTCCGCTGGCCGGTGCAGTTCTACACCTACCTGTTCCGCGGCACGCCGCTCTATATCCAACTGCTGATCTGCTACACCGGCATCTACAGCATCGCGGCGGTGCGCGCCCAGCCCATGCTCGACAGTTTCTTTCGCGACGCGATGAACTGCACGATCCTGGCCTTCGCCTTGAACACCTGCGCCTACACCACGGAAATTTTCGCCGGGGCGATTCGCAGCATGAACCATGGCGAAGTCGAGGCGGCCAAGGCCTACGGCCTGACCGGTTGGAAGCTGTACACCTACGTGATCATGCCGTCGGCGCTGCGCCGCTCGCTGCCGTATTACAGCAACGAAGTCATCTTGATGCTGCACTCGACGACCGTGGCGTTCACCGCTACCGTTCCAGACGTGCTGAAAGTGGCCCGGGACGCCAACTCGGCGACGTTCCTGACGTTCCAGTCGTTCGGGATCGCCGCGTTGATCTACCTGACCGTCACCTTTGCACTGGTGGGCCTCTTCCGCCTCGCCGAACGCCGCTGGCTGGCCTTTCTCGGGCCGACTCACTAGGGCTTCCGTTCCAGGACACACACGCAAATGCGCCACCAGATCCATGACCTGCTGGCCCCGGTACCGGGGACCGCACGCAAGATCCACAGCTTCCACTTCGGCCCGGAAAAAGCCGTCGGCAAAATCCATATCCAGTCGTCCCTGCACGCCGATGAACTACCGGGCATGCTGGTCGCCTGGCACCTCAAGCAGCGCCTGGCCGAACTCGAAGCGTCGGGCCACCTGCGCCACGAGATCGTGCTGGTGCCCGTCGCCAACCCCATCGGCCTCGAACAAGTGCTGATGGACGTGCCCCTGGGCCGCTACGAAACCGAGAGCGGGCAGAACTTCAACCGCCGCTTCGTTGACCTGAGCGAAGAGATCGGCAACGAAATCCAGGACCTGCTCACCGACGATCCGCAGCACAACCTGATGCTGATCCGCACCAGCCTGCGCGACGCCCTCGCCCGGCAGACCCCAGGCACGCAATTGCAATCCCTGCGCCTGGCCCTGCAACGGCTGGCCTGCGACGCCGACATGGTGCTGGACCTGCATTGCGACTTCGAAGCCGTGGCCCACCTCTACACCACACCCGAAGCCTGGCCACAGGTCGAACCGCTGGCCCGCTACATCGGCGCCGAAGCCTGCCTGCTGGCGACCGATTCGGGCGGCCAGTCGTTCGATGAATGCTTCACCCTGCTCTGGTGGCAACTCAAGGAGCGCTTTGGCGAACGCTTCGAGATTCCCCTGGGCAGTTTTTCGGTCACCGTGGAGCTGCGTGGCCAGGGTGACGTCAACCACGGGCTGGCGAGCCTGGACTGCCAGGCCTTGATCGAATACCTGATCCGTTTCGGCGCCATCGACGGCGAACCGATGCCCATGCCCGAGCTGCCCTACCCGGCCACGCCGCTGGCCGCGGTCGAGCCGGTGGCCACGCCCGTGGGCGGTTTGCTGGTCTACAGCGCCCTGCCCGGCGAATACCTGGAGGCGGGGCAGTTGATCGCGGAAGTCATCGACCCGGTCAACGACACCGTCACCCCCGTTCATTGCCGTAACGCCGGGCTGCTGTACGCCCGTTCGCTGCGCCGCATGGCCACGGCCGGCATGGTGATCGCCCATGTCGCCGGCACCGAAGCCTATCGCAGCGGCTACCTACTTTCGCCTTGAGGATGCATGCTCCATGTACAAACTGACCATCGAAGGCCTGCATAAAAGCTATGGCGAACATGAAGTGCTCAAGGGCGTTTCGCTCAAGGCCAAGACCGGCGACGTCATCAGCCTCATTGGCGCCAGCGGCTCAGGCAAAAGTACCTTTTTGCGCTGCATCAACTTCCTGGAACAACCCAACGACGGCGCCATGAGCCTGGACGGCCAGCCGATCCAGATGATCAAGGATCGCCACGGCATGCACGTGGCCGACGCCGACGAACTGCAACGTATCCGCACGCGCCTGGCCATGGTGTTCCAACACTTCAACCTGTGGAGCCACATGACCGTGCTGGAAAACATCACCATGGCGCCGCGCCGGGTGCTGGGGGTCAGCAAGCAGGAAGCCGACGACCGCGCTCGTCGTTATCTCGACAAGGTCGGCCTGCCGGCACGGGTCGCCGAGCAATACCCGGCATTCCTCTCCGGCGGCCAGCAACAGCGCGTGGCCATCGCCCGCGCCCTGGCGATGGAGCCGGAGGTGATGCTGTTCGACGAACCCACGTCGGCCCTGGACCCGGAGCTGGTGGGCGAAGTGCTGAAGGTGATCCAGGGCCTGGCCGAAGAGGGCCGGACCATGATCATGGTGACCCACGAAATGAGTTTCGCCCGCAAGGTCTCGAACCAGGTGCTGTTCCTGCACCAGGGCCTGGTGGAAGAAGAAGGCGCGCCGGAAGACGTGCTGGGCAATCCCACCAGTGAACGGCTCAAGCAGTTTCTCAGTGGCAACCTGAAATAAAGCTCGGCACACCTGAATTGATGGGCCAGATACTGCTCTTGTGGCGAGGGGATTTATCTGTGGCGAGGGGATTTATCCCCGTTGGGCTGAAGCAGCCCCTCAGTTGATCGCCTCGGTGCGTCTGGCAAATTATTCTTGAGCTTTTTGGGGCTGCTTCGCAGCCCAGCGGGGATAAATCCCCTCGCCACAGGGTTTTTAAAACCTTTCACCTCCCACCGTGGTCACTGAAGAAGGACTTTCAGGGCGCACGCGGCAGGCATGGCGACATCCAACAATTTCGCGAAACAGTGGTTCGATGCCCGCGGCTGGAAGCCGTTCGCCTTTCAGAAGCAGGTCTGGAGCGCCGTCAAGCGAGGGCAATCCGGGTTGCTGCATGCCAACACTGGCGCTGGCAAGACCTACGCCGTCTGGTTCGCGGCCCTGAACCGTTTCGCCCGTCCTGCCCCAGTGCCAGATAAACCGCGCAAACGCAAACCGCCGGCCGAACCGCTGACCGTCCTGTGGATCACGCCGATGCGCGCATTGGCGGTCGACACCGGCAAAGCCCTCGAAGCGCCCCTGGCAGACCTGCACCTGCCCTGGAGCGTCGGCCTGCGCACCGGCGATACCAGCGCCAACGAACGCGCCCGCCAGGGCCGGCGCCTGCCCACCGCGCTGATCACCACCCCCGAAAGCCTGACCCTGATCCTCGCCCGGGCCGATGCGCATACCGCCATCTCGACCCTGCGCATGGTCGTGGTGGATGAATGGCACGAGTTGCTCGGCAACAAACGTGGCGTGCAATTGCAACTGGCCCTGGCGCGCTTGCGGTACTGGCATCCCGAACTCATCGTCTGGGGCGTGTCCGCGACCCTGGGCAACCAGGCCCACGCCGGACAGGTATTGATCCCGCAAGGCAACGGAATCAGCGTGCAGGGAGCCGATAGCAAGGCGCTGCGGGTCGACACACTGCTACCCCCGCCCCTCGAACGTTTCCCGTGGGCCGGGCACATCGGCCTGAAGATGCTGCCCCGGGTCGTGGCCGAAATCGACGCCAGCAGCAGCTGCCTGGTCTTCACCAACACCCGGGCACAGTCGGAAATCTGGTATCAGGCGCTGCTTGAGACGCGGCCCGATTGGGCCGGGTTGATCGCCCTGCACCATAGCTCACTGTCGCGTGACACCCGGGATTGGGTAGAACAGGCATTGAAGGACGGCCAGCTCAAAGCGGTGGTCTGCACGTCCAGCCTGGACCTGGGGGTGGACTTCCTGCCAGTGGAACGGGTGCTGCAGATTGGCTCGGCCAAGGGCGTAGCCCGGCTGATGCAACGGGCCGGGCGCTCCGGCCACGCACCGGGCCGGACCTCGCGGGTGACGCTGGTGCCGACCCACAGCCTGGAATTGATCGAGGCCGCCGCCGCGCAGGACGCCGTGGCCCAACGGCGCATCGAACCGCGCGAATCGCCCCGCAAGCCGCTGGATGTCCTGGTGCAGCACTTGGTGAGCATGGCCCTGGGTGGTGGCTTCGTTCCCGACGAATTGTTCGAGGAAGTGCGAGGTGCGTGGGCCTACCGCGACCTCAACCCGGCCGAATGGGCCTGGGCCCTGGCGTTTGTGCGCCATGGCGGCCTGTCATTGACCGCCTACCCGGATTACCGACGCGTCGAACCGGACGAACACGGGATCTGGCGAGTACCTGACGCACGCCTGGCCCGGCGTCACCGCATGAGCATCGGCACCATCGTCAGCGATGCCAGCCTGCAATTGAAGTTCTGGGGCAAAGACGGGGGCGGCAAGACCCTGGGCAGCGTAGAGGAAGGCTTCATCGCCCGCCTGCGCCCCGGTGACGGTTTCCTGTTCGCCGGGCGCTTGCTGGAATTGGTCCGGGTCGAGGACATGACCGCCTACGTGCGCCGCAGCCAGGCCAAGAAGGCCGCTGTGCCGCGCTGGAACGGCGGGCGCATGCCGCTCTCCAGCGAACTGGCCGCCGCCGTCGTGGCCCGTTTGAGCGAAGCCGCCTCGGGCCGCTTCGAGGGCCCGGAGATGCACGCCGTGCAGCCGCTGCTCTTGACTCAACAACGCTGGTCCGGTTTGCCCACGCAGAGCACATTGCTGGCCGAAGCCCTCAAGTCCCGGGAGGGCTGGCACCTGTTTCTCTACCCGTTTGCCGGACGCCAGGTTCATCTGGGCCTGGCCAGCCTGCTGGCCTGGCGTGTCAGCCAGCAACAGCCGCTGACGTTTTCCATTGCGGTCAACGACTACGGCCTGGAACTGCTTAGCGCCACGGCAGTGGATTGGTCGCAATACCTGACCCCGGGCCTGCTGAGCGTCGATCATCTGCTGACCGACGTACTTGCGAGCCTGAACGCCGGGGAATTGGCCCTCAGGCGCTTTCGCGAAATCGCCCGGATCGCCGGACTGGTCTTTGCCGGCTATCCCGGCGCGCCGAAAAGCACCCGGCAAGTCCAAGCGTCCAGCGGGTTGTTCTTCCAGGTGTTCAAGCAATACGACGCCGACAATCTCTTGCTGGCCCAGGCCGGGGAGGAAGTCTTGCGCGAAGAATTGGATATTCGTCGACTGGAGCATACCTTGCTACGCCTCAGTACCTTGAAGCTGGACCTGCACGTGATCAAGCGCCCCACCCCGCTCGGGTTTCCGTTGCTGGTGGAACGGTTCCGGGAAAGCATGAGCTCGGAAAAGCTCGCCGATCGCATCCGGCGGATGGTCAGCGAGCTGGAAAAGACTGCCGATCGCGGTGACGCCTGATGCCAGCGCCTTATCCCGTCAGCCTGGCCGGCGAAGAACTCTGGTTGCTCCCGGAAAAAGCCGTGTACTGGCCTGCCCAGGAAATTCTGATGGTGGCCGATGTTCATTTCGGCAAGGCCGCCGCCTATCGCAGCCTCGGGCAACCGGTGCCCCACGGCACCACCGCCAGCAACATCGCCGCACTGGATGCGTTGCTGGCCAGCCTGCCGTGCCGACAGTTGATTTTTCTCGGGGATTTTCTCCACGGTCCCGGCTCTCATGCGCCCGGCACCTTGAAGGCACTTTCCGATTGGCGTGTGCGACATCCGCACCTGGCCATGACGCTGATTCGTGGCAACCACGACAAACGCGCCGGTGACCCACCGCCAGCGCTGAACATTCGCGTCGTACCGGAGCCGTTGCTGCTGGGCCCTTTCGCCGTGCAACACGAGCCTGCCCCACATCCCAGCCGCCATGTGCTGGCCGGTCACGTGCACCCGGTCTACCCCCTGAGCGGCAAGGGCCGGCAACGCCTTCGCCTGGCCTGCTTTCGGCTGGGCAGCGAGATCAGCCTGCTGCCGGCCTTCGGTGCGTTCACGGGCGGTTACCGGGTCGAGCGGGGCAGCGATTGCAGGATTTTTGTCATCGGCGATAACGAAATATGGCCCGTCAGCTGAAGCACTCTGTGCTATCGCAGGCGGGCCATCGTCTCATCAGGCAACAGGCGCAGGAGGCGGCTCATCCGGCAGCGTAGGCTCGCCGGGTTCGGTGGGTTGTTCGTTGGGGGTGTCGGGATCAGGCTGGCCAGGGATGCCGCCCGCCGCTTCGACAGGATGGGCCAGCAATGACCAGGCCATGACGCCGATCTGATTGGGCTCAAGCCTTGCCAGTTCGGCACTGATTCGCGGATCGATCTTCATAGAGCAACTCCTGAGCGAAGGCCCGCTGCGCTGACGCACAAAAACGGGCAGTACACGCAATAGAGTGCCTGCCCGCCCAGGAATTCCAACAGTTCGTCAGATTCAGGTACGCGGCAGTGTCACACCGCGCTGGCCCTGGTATTTGCCGCCACGATCCTTGTAGGACACTTCGCACTCTTCATCGGATTCCAGGAACAGCATCTGCGCCACACCTTCGTTGGCGTAGATTTTCGCCGGCAAGGTCGTGGTGTTGGAGAACTCCAGGGTCACGTGGCCTTCCCACTCGGGTTCCAGCGGCGTGACGTTGACGATGATGCCGCAACGGGCGTAGGTGCTCTTGCCCAGGCAGATGGTCAGCACGTTGCGCGGAATGCGGAAGTACTCGACGGTACGGGCCAGGGCGAAGGAGTTCGGCGGGATGATGCAAACGTCGCTTTTAACGTCGACGAAGCTCTTCTCGTCGAAGTTCTTCGGGTCGACGGTGGCCGAGTTGATATTGGTGAACACCTTGAATTCGTCGGCGCAGCGCACGTCGTAGCCGTAGCTGGAGACACCGAAGGAAATCAGCCGATCGGCGCCTTCGCCACGCATCTGGCGTTCGACGAAGGGCTCGATCATGCCGTGCTCTTGCGCCATGCGGCGAATCCACTTGTCCGATTTGATGCTCATGGCGGTTTCCTGAATTAGCGAGGTGGAAAAAATACGTCCGGCATCTTACTGGGGCACGGGTCCGAGTTCAAAGCGCGGCACGCAAATCTCGCCGATCCACCTTGATTTCCGGGTCCTGCCGGCCATCGCCCGCGCCGTCAGTCACCAAATAAGAGAAACCTTCGCAAAGACCATTGGCACATTCTGGAAAAAGGGTTAAGGTGGCGCCACTGTGCTGCTTGTGTCACTGAGAATCTCTACACGATATGTTGAATTTCGATCCAACCATCTACAAGAATTTTTCCTGCTCTTTGCACTCAGTCTCGGCCAGGGTTCTTCCTGAGTCGCAGTTATCTTTGTCCAAGGAGTTACACCATGTCTAATCGCCAAACCGGTACCGTTAAGTGGTTCAACGATGAAAAAGGCTTCGGCTTCATCACTCCACAATCCGGTGACGACCTGTTCGTTCACTTCAAAGCTATCCAATCCGACGGCTTCAAAAGCCTGAAAGAAGGCCAACAGGTTTCTTTCATCGCTACCCGCGGTCAGAAAGGCATGCAAGCTGAAGAAGTTCAAGTTATCTAACTTGTCCTTGCTTTAGTAAAAGGCCCCGCCCTCAAAAGCGGGGCTTTTTTGTGCCTGGGTGTTTTTCCCAGGGCACAAAAAACTGTGGGAGCGAGCTTGCTCGCTCCCACAGGTGTGTGTGGGTGAGCCCGAATTACCAGGTCACGCCAAACCCAGCGGTGTACCGAGTCTTGCTCAAGTCACTGTCTTCAGTGCCCTCGATGACATCTTTCTCGGCCTTGAGGTTGAGCGACGCCCAATCGGTGACCTTATAGCGCAACCCCACTTCAGCGTCGTAGGCATAATCCGCCACGTCGGACAGTGGCTTGCCCACTTCGCCGTTGGTGAAGAACTCGACGCGCTTGCCAATCAGGTAGCGGTTGTAGTCCCACTTCATGGCGACGGAATAGAAGTTGTCCTTACCGCCGTCGCGGTATTCATAGTCGGTGCGGTTCAACAGCGAACCCAGCGAGAATGCGCCCAGCTCGTCATCCCAGAACTGATAACCCGGACCGGTACCCACCACGCGCTGGCGCGCCAGGTCTTCGACTTTGTCACGCTTGTAGTTCAGGCGGCCTTGCCAGAACCATTTGTCCGTCAGGAACCGGTCGAGGGAATATTCCAGGCGCCAGTTATCGGCGGAAACCACATCGTCCTGGAACTCACGGTTGTATTCACCCTCGGCGGTATGCCGCCATCTGCCGTGGCGAGCCGAGGTCTTGAAGTCGACGTCGTAATCGTCGGTATCGTTTTCCGCACGCTGGTAATCCAGCGCGGCATCGATGTTGCCTTTCCACACCAGGTCCTCGACCACCGGCTTGGGCTTGAGGATCTGCTGGATACTGGCCAGATCAACGGTCTTGGGCGCATCACCGTTGGCCAAAGTGACCTTGCCATCCTCGGCCGCATGCAGCGCCTTGGCTTTCTCGCCGGTATAAGCATCCTGCTTGACCAAGAGTTGCTGATCACTCTCCAGAGTCTTGACCTGTTTCCAGTCGACAGGAATCGCGCCGGCGTAATCGGTCTGGATCAGCAACTTGCCGCCATCAAAAACGGTAATCTTGCCACTGAGTTTGTCCCCATTCTTCAACCAGACGGTGTCGGCAAGCAAGGGCATGGAGGCGCTGGCAACAGCCAGGCAAAGCAGGGTTCTAGACAACATAAGCGATAATGGGCTCAAGTTTTCGGTGAGAAGGCGGCATTATCCCCCAGGATGACACCTCAGCAACGACTGACCCGCGTATCGATGATGAGTTCATTTCTCAATCAGCCTTGTAGGAATTAATCTACGGACGGACACCCCTTCAGGAACCCTTTACGTGAATGAGATCCCAGCGGACACCGAGAACGCCACGCAAATCCGCCGCACCACCCTCTACCTGACCCTGGCACAAGTGCCGGCCGGCAAGGTGGTCACCTACGGCCAACTCGCCGAAATGGCCGGCCTGGGCCGCGCGGCGCGCTGGGTCGGGCGGACCCTCAGCCAGTTGCCGAACGACACGAAGCTGCCCTGGCATCGGGTATTGGGTGCCGGCGGTCGGATCAGCCTACCGGCGGGCAGCGCCTCAGGGGACGAACAGCGCGCACGCCTGCGCATGGAAGGGATCAGTGTCCTGAACAATCGTGTTGATATTCAGCGCCATGGCTGGCGCCCGGTAGAGCACAGCGGTTAGAGTGCGCGCTTTGTTTTCGCAATTTTTGAGGCAGACTCCAGCCCATGCCCCGTAAAACCTGGCGCGCCGCCCTCGCCGCCTATGCCAGTCCCTCGACGCTCGTGCTGTTGCTGCTTGGCTTCGCCGCCGGCTTGCCGTACATGCTAGTGTTTTCCACACTTTCGGTCTGGTTGCGCGAAGCCGGTGTGGCCCGCGAAACCATCGGCTACGCGAGCCTGATCGGCCTGGCGTATGCCTTTAAATGGGTCTGGTCGCCGCTGCTCGACCAATGGCGCCTGCCGCTGCTGGGTAAACTCGGGCGTCGGCGTTCATGGCTGGTGCTCTCCCAAGGCCTGGTCATCCTCGGCCTGATCGGCATGGGATTCTGCGACCCACAGAAACACCTGTCATGGTTGATCGCCATTGCCGTCATCGTGGCCTTCGCCTCTGCGACGCAGGACATTGCCGTCGATGCCTATCGCTTGGAGATCGCCGACGACACCCGCCAGGCCGCCCTCGCCGCCAGCTACATGTCCGGCTACCGCGTCGCGGCACTGCTGGCCACCGCTGGCGCGCTGTTTTTCGCCGAAGGGTTTGGCTCCACTGGCTTCAGCTACAAACACTCGGCCTGGGCCGGCACTTACCTGCTGTTCGGCGTATTGATGGTCCCGGCGTTGCTTACCTCGCTGTTCATGCGCGAACCGCCGGTACCTCTGCGCACCCAACTGCAGGCCGGACGCTATTCGTTCGCCCATCAACTGGCGTCGGTGTTCGTGCTGATCGTGCTGCTGGTGTCTGTCCCGGCGATGTTCACCCAGCTCTACAACACCGACTTCGCCAGCGTGCTGTTCGAGGGCGTCAGCCTGCTTGACTTGCTGCTCGAAGACCGCGCGTTCCTGCGGGCCATCCTCTATACCATCCTGACCGCCCTGTGCCTGTCCACCATGGGCCGGCGCGGACTGGCGCCGGTGCTGACGCCGATCAACGATTTCATCCTGCGTTATCGCTGGCAGGCCCTGCTGCTGCTCGGGCTGATCGCGACTTATCGGATGTCCGACACGGTCATGGGCGTCATGGCCAACGTGTTCTACATCGACCAAGGGTTCACCAAGGACCAGATCGCCAGCGTCAGCAAGATTTTCGGGCTGATCATGACACTCGTCGGCGCCGGCATGGGTGGCCTGCTGATCGTACGTTTCGGCATCCTGCCCATCCTGTTCATCGGCGGTGTCGCCTCGGCCGGCACCAACATCCTCTTCCTGATGCTGACCGACATGGGCGCCAACCTGAAGATGCTGATTGTCACCATCTCCCTGGACAACTTCAGCTCCGGCCTGGCCACCTCGGCGTTCGTCGCCTACCTGTCGAGCCTGACCAACCTGAAATTCTCCGCCACCCAATACGCCCTGCTCAGCTCGATCATGCTGTTGCTGCCGCGCCTGATCGGTGGTTACTCAGGGGTGATGGTGGAGAAGTTCGGCTATCACAATTTCTTCCTGATCACCGCGTTGCTGGGCGTTCCGACCTTGCTGCTGATCGCCTTGCACTGGTTCCAGGAGAACCGTCGCCAGGGCTCGACGCCCACCGCCGAACCGACGCCCACCCGGCCTGCGGAAGAGTCGTAGGAAACGTCAGAAAACGCCGGGGAAACCGGCGTTCGCATCGGGTGACCGGCCACGCGCCTGTACGCCAGGGCATCTCGCCCGTACAATGCCCCGTCACTTCTCGTCATCAGCAACCGACAACGGCCAACCATGCGCACCAGTCAATATTTGCTCGCCACACAGAAAGAAACACCTTCCGACGCCGTCGTGATCAGCCATCAGTTGATGCTGCGTGCCGGTATGATCCGCAAACTCGCCTCGGGCCTGTACACCTGGCTGCCGATGGGCCTGCGGGTCATGCGCAAGGTTGAAGCCATCGTTCGCGAAGAGATGGACGCTGCCGGCTCCCTGGAAGTGTTGATGCCGGGCACCCAACCGGCCGAGCTGTGGCAGGAATCGGGGCGCTGGGAAGAATACGGCCCTGAGCTGCTGCGCATCAAAGACCGTCACGGTCGCGACTTCTGTGCAGGCCCGACTCACGAAGAAGTGATCACCGACCTGATGCGCAACGAGTTGAGCAGCTACAAGCAGCTGCCGATCAACCTGTATCAGATCCAGACCAAATTCCGTGACGAAATCCGTCCACGCTTCGGCCTGATGCGCGGTCGCGAATTCATCATGAAGGACGCCTACTCGTTCCACACCGACCTGGCCTCGCTGCAAGTCACCTACGACCGCATGCACCAGGCATATTGCAACGTGTTCACCCGCCTGGGCCTGAAATTCCGTCCGGTTGAAGCCGACAACGGCTCCATCGGCGGTGCCGGCTCCCACGAGTTCCACGTACTGGCCGAGTCCGGCGAAGACGACATCGTCTTCAGCAACGGCTCCGACTACGCCGCCAACATCGAGAAAGCCGAAGCCGTGCCACGGGAAACCTCCCGCGCCGCGCCGACCGAAGAGTTGCGCCTGGTGGACACGCCGAACGCCAAGACCATTGCCCAGTTGGTGGAAGGCTACAACCTGCCAATCGAACGCACCATCAAGACCCTGATCGTGCGGGCCGAAGAGGAAGGCAAGCTGATAGCCCTGATCGTCCGTGGCGACCACGAGCTCAATGAAATCAAGGCCGCCAACCAGCCAGGCGTCGCCAGCCCGCTGGTCATGGCCACCGAAGCCGAACTGCGCGACGCCATCGGCGCCGGTGCCGGCTCCCTCGGCCCGTTGAACCTGCCACTGCCGATCATCATCGACCGCTCGGTGGAGTTGATGAGCGACTTCGCCATCGGCGCCAACCTCGACGACAAGCACTACTTCGGCGTGAACTGGGAACGCGACCTGCCGGTTCCAACCGTCGCGGACCTGCGCAACGTCGTGGCCGGCGACCCGAGCCCGGACGGCAAGGGTACCCTGGAAATCAAGCGCGGCATCGAAGTCGGGCACATCTTCCAGCTGGGCAACAAGTACAGCAAGGCGATGAAGTGCGAAGTACTGGGCGAGAACGGCAAGCCGGTCACCCTGGAAATGGGTTGCTACGGCATCGGTGTTTCCCGCGTGGTAGCTGCCGCCATCGAGCAGAACAACGACGAGAAAGGCATCATCTGGAGCGACACGCTGGCGCCTTTCCAGATTGCCCTGGTGCCGCTGCGCTATGAAACCGACCTGGTGCGTGAAGCCACCGACAAGCTCTACGCCGAACTGACGGCCGCCGGCTTTGAAGTGCTGCTGGACGACCGCGACAAGAAAACCAGCCCCGGCATCAAGTTCGCGGACATGGAACTGATCGGCATCCCGCATCGGATCGTCGTCAGTGACCGTGGCCTGGCCGAAGGCAACCTGGAATACAAGAGCCGCACCGAAGCCGAGCCGCAAGCGCTGCCGGTCGCCGACGTGCTGTCGTTCCTCCAGGCCCGTATCCGCCGCTGACACCAGATAGAGACGTCATGTTCAAGCGAAACACCTTAGGCCTCGGTGGTGCCGCCCTGTGCGGCGCCCTGCTGGTCAGCGGCTGTGCCAACCAAATGTCACAACGCAGCGAGCACGAAGAGCGGGTCGAGCGCAAATTGCTCGACCACAGCCTGCAGATCGACGTGGGCGAACCCAAGGTGCTCGACCTGCCGCAACGTCGGGTGCGAATCAATGAGCAAAAGACCTTCGAAGTCACTGAGTTCGAGGTCACTCGCCATTACGATCGCTATACGCCGTACCAACCCTGGCGGGAGATTTACGAGATCCCCTTGGGCGCGGTGGCAGTGGTGGCCGGTGTCGGCGCAAACGTGGTCAATGTGTTCGCCCTCGGCAACCTGCCGGACACCGTGACCCGTGACTGGATCAGCTACGGTTTCGCCGGGCTCAACCCATTCATGAACGTCCCTTCCCATGGCCGCGCCCAGCAGAACCTGGCGGGTATCGACGAAGTCCAGCGCGACAAGCGTACGGAACACTCGAGCCTGCCTTGGAGCGAACGCCCGGTGGAGGTCAAGGCCGCCCGGCAGACCTTCGAGCTGAGCACCGACCGTAACGGCGTGCTGCGCCTGAACCTGCTGGAAAGCCCGTTCGCCGAGCAGGACCTGAGCCAATTCGGCAAATTGCAGATCAGCGTGACGGATGCCCAGGACGAAGTGCACACCGACTCATCCCTGAGCATCAGCAGCACCTTGCGCAGCAAGCTGCTGGAAGCCCACGCGTTGATCTACGACGATCTGGAAGATGACGAGGTGAACCAATGGGTGCATCGAGTCAAGCGCCTGTCGGAACTGGGGCTTGAAGAAGAGGCCAGCGAACTGGAACAGAGCCTGATCGAACTGACCCGTAATGATCCGGAGTTGCAGACCGAGTTTTTGAAAGCACTGACCAAGGACGGTGGACGGTTGGTGGCGGATCCGGGCGCCAACTGAGTCCAGCTTGGATTGGTCAACCTCTCTTGTGGCGAGGGAGCTTGCTCCCGCTGGGCTGCGCAGCAGACCCAATAGCGGTTGACTCAATGAACCTGACACACCGAGGCGGCAGATTTAAGGGCCGCTTCGCAGCCCAGCGGGAGCAAGCTCCCTCGCCACAAGAGCAAGGCAAGGCATTCAGCCAACCGACAGCCTCACCGCTCAAACAACTCCAACTGCTCAAACCCACCGCGCAAATCCTCCAGCCGCACCCCGATCCCCAATAACCGCACCGGCTTGCCGCCCCGGTTGAACGCCTGGGTCAACAGCAACTGGTAGCTGCCCAGGTCCCGCCCTGCCCCGGCCTGTTCCAGTGTGGTCTGGGTGAAGTCGTGGAATTTCACTTTGACGAACGGCTTGCCCGGTCGATAACTGCTGTCGATCCGCGCCATGCGTCCGTTGAGGGTTTCCATCAGTTCCGGCAGTTTGCCGAGGCAACTCACCAGGTCGGGCAGGTCGACATCGTAGGTATTTTCCACGCTGATGGACTGCCGTCGGCTGTCGTTGTGCACCAGCCGCTCATCGATCCCACGAGCCAGGCTCCAGAGCCGCTCACCGAAACTGCCAAATTCGCGCACCAGCGCCAACTTGTCCCATTGGCGCAACTGCAGGCAATCGACGATGCCAAGTCGGTTCAGCTTATCGGCGGTGACCTTTCCAACACCGTGGAGCTTGCTCACCGGCAGGGCCGAGACAAAATCCTCGACCTGGTCGGGAGTGATGACGAACAACCCGTTGGGCTTCTTCCAGTCGCTGGCGATCTTGGCCAGGAACTTGTTCGGCGCGACGCCTGCCGACACGGTGATGTGCAGCTGGTTGGAAACCCGTCGGCGAATGTCCTGGGCGATGCGCGTGGCGCTGCCACCGAAATGGGCACTGGCGGAGACATCCAGGTAGGCCTCGTCCAGCGACAGCGGCTCGATCAGGTCAGTGTAATCGCTGAAAATCGTATGAATTTCCTTCGACGCTTCCCGATAGGCATCCATTCGTGGCTTGACGATGGTGAGGTCCGGGCAAAGCTTCAAGGCGTGGCCGGAGGACATGGCCGAGCGCACTCCATAGGCCCGCGCTTCGTAGTTACAGGTGGCAATCACGCCCCGCCGATCCGCCGAGCCTCCCACCGCCAAGGGCTTGCCGGCCAGCCGCGGGTCATCGCGCATTTCGATAGCGGCATAGAAACAGTCACAGTCGACATGAATGATCTTACGTTGCGTCATAAATAAAGAAGCAGAGTGTGCGACGAATCGGGCCACCAGTATCGCACCGGCACCTGTATATAGCACCAGTAGTTTGAAAGATCCTTCGTTGGGAGCCGAAAGTGCCTACGCAAATTTACTTCTTCAATCGCAACGAAGCCGCCAATAGAGCTCAGCCCTTGCCAGGCCTGCGTCACAGCGCTGTCACAATGTCTTTCTCCAAGGCTAACCGCTTGAAGCGGAACAGGTTTTTGTGAAGCCAGGGTTGACAGCAGCGCGATCCTCTGTAGAATGCCGCCACACAGACGCGGGATGGAGCAGTCTGGTAGCTCGTCGGGCTCATAACCCGAAGGTCGTCGGTTCAAATCCGGCTCCCGCAACCAAACATCAAGAAAGGCTACTCGAAAGGGTGGCCTTTTTTGTGCCTGTCCATTTTTGACTGCCTGATCAGAGAGTCGCCGCCTGCATGCAACAGTTGTAGGACAATTTCTTTAAATTCCGAGCATTTAGGAAGACAAGGGGCGGATCGAGCGTTTATTTGAGCCCATTACCTTTTAACGGTTGACACTCGGGCGTTCGCCTGTAGAATGCCGCCACACAGACGCGGGATGGAGCAGTCTGGTAGCTCGTCGGGCTCATAACCCGAAGGTCGTCGGTTCAAATCCGGCTCCCGCAACCAAATATCAAGAAAGGCTACTCGAAAGAGTGGCCTTTTTTGTGTCTGGCGAAAAAAGCTCTACATTACAAAGATTTTGTAATTATTTTCCTTCGCGGGGATTGGTAACTTGGCTGGATACCCCCATCCTGTCGCGCATAGCTCAAGAGGTGATTGATGCGCGCCCACTCGTCTGACCCGCAAGACCCTGTTACTGCGACACAACCGATCAAAGCCGAACGATTGCGCTGGCTGGATCGGATCAGTCAATACCGCCAGCCTATTGGTCTCGCGGTCACGTTGCTGCTGTTTGCGATTGCCTTGATTGCCTGTCGCCACTTGCTGAGCGAGCTCGATCTTTACGCCCTGCACGATTCAATTCTGGAAGTGCCACGACCGGCCCTGCTGGGCGCGATCGCCGCCACGGTAGCCGGCTTCATCATTCTTTTGGGCTACGAATGGTCCGCCAGCCGTTATGCCGGGGTGACACTGCCGCCACAAACCATGGTCCTGGGTGGGTTCACCGCGTTCGCCATCGGCAATGCCATTGGCCTGTCACTGCTGTCGAGCGGCTCTGTTCGCTACCGTCTGTATGCGCGTCATGGCCTGGGGGCCTCGGATGTCGCCCACATGACGCTGTTCGCCAGCCTGTCCCTGGGCTGCGCGTTGCCGCCGTTGGCGGCCCTGGCGACGCTCAGCAACCTGCCCGCCGCGTCCGCCGCGCTGCACCTGCCTGCTACTTTGCTGGGGGCCATTTCCGTGGCGGTGCTGCTGCTCACCAGCGTGTTGGCCATCGGCATTTACCGCCGACGCCTGCCGGAACAGCCTCATCGTGACAGCCTGTTGGTAAAAGCCGGGCGCCGCACACTGCGCTTGCCGGGCCGACGTCTGACCTTCCTGCAACTGGTGATCACCGCGCTGGATGTCGCCGCCGCCGCCACCGTGTTGTATCTGTTGCTGCCCGAAGCGCCGCCGTTTGGCGCCTTCCTGCTGGTGTACCTGCTGGCGCTGGCTGCCGGGGTGCTCAGCCATGTACCGGGCGGTGTCGGCGTGTTCGAAGCAATCCTGCTGGCCGCGTTCGCCGACAAACTCGGGGCCGCGCCACTGGCCGCCGCGCTGTTGCTGTATCGCTTGATCTATGTGCTGCTGCCGATGCTGGTGGCCTGCGTACTGTTGCTGATCAATGAAGCGCAACGGCTGTTCCAGACGCGCCAGACCCTGCGGGCGGCATCGGGTTTCGCTGCGCCGATCCTGGCGGTGCTGGTGTTTCTTTCGGGCGTGGTGCTGCTGTTTTCCGGGGTGACACCGGAAATCGACACCCGCCTGGAGCACATCGGCTTCCTGATCCCTCATCGGCTGGTCGACGCTTCGCACTTCGGCGCCAGCCTGGTGGGCGTGTTGTGCCTGCTGCTCGCCCAAGGCTTGCGCCGTCGCCTGTCGGCTGCCTGGATGCTGACCACGGTCTTGCTCCTGGTGGGCGCCCTGCTCTCGCTGCTCAAGGGTTTTGACTGGGAAGAAGCCACGTTACTGACCCTGACGGCCGCCCTGCTGGCGGTGTTCCGGCGTTCCTTTTATCGTCCCAGCCGCCTGACTGAACTGCCCTTTTCTCCACTGTTCCTGATCGCCAGTATCTGCGTGCTAGGCGCGTCGATCTGGCTGCTGCTGTTTGCTTACCAGGATGTGCCCTACAGCCATCAACTCTGGTGGCAGTTCACCCTCGATGCCGACGCCCCGCGCGGTCTGCGCTCCCTGCTGGGCGCCGCGGTGCTGTTGGTGGTGGTGTCCCTGACCTGGTTGCTGCGCACCGCACGACCGGTGATCCATTTGCCGACGACAGAAGAACTGGAGCGAGCCAAGACGATTCTCATGACGTCTTCGCAACCCGACGGCGGACTGGCCCTGACCGGCGACAAGGCATTGCTGTTCCATCCCAACGACGAAGCGTTCCTGATGTACGCCCGCCGTGGTCGCAGCCTGGTGGCGCTGTACGATCCGATCGGTCCTACCCAGCAACGGGCTGAAATGATCTGGCAGTTCCGCGACCTGTGTGACATCCACCATGCCCGCCCCGTGTTCTATCAGGTACGTGCCGAGAACCTGCCGTACTACATGGACATCGGCCTGACAGCCATCAAGCTGGGCGAGGAAGCACGGGTCGACCTCAAGCGTTTCGATCTCGAAGCCAAGGGCAAAGAGATGAAGGATTTGCGCTACACCTGGAACCGTGGCACCCGTGACGGCCTGTCGCTGGAAATCCACGAACCGGGCCAGGCGCCGATGGATGAGCTCAAGGTCATTTCCGATGCCTGGCTGACCGGCAAGAACGTGCGTGAGAAAGGTTTCTCCCTGGGCCGTTTCAGTGATGACTACCTCAAGCATTTCCGCATCGCCGTGATTCGTTTCGAGGGCCGGCCGGTGGCGTTCGCCAACCTGCTGGAAACCCACAGCCACGAACTGGCCAGCCTCGACCTGATGCGCGCCCACCCCGAGGCCCCGAAACTGACCATGGAATTCATGATGGTCGGTCTCATCCAGCATTATAAAAATCATGACTACGCCCGCTTCAGCCTCGGCATGGTCCCGCTGTCAGGCCTGCAACCGCGTCGCGGCGCACCATTGACCCAACGCCTGGGTTCGATGGTGTTCCGCCGCGGCGAGCAGCTCTATAACTTCCAGGGGCTGCGCCGCTTCAAAGACAAATTCCAGCCTGACTGGGAACCTCGCTACATGGCCGTGCCCGCCGGACTCGATCCGCTGGTGGCGCTGGCTGATACCGCCGCCCTGATTGCAGGCGGCCTGACTGGATTGGTGAAACGCTGATGATGCAACGCTCCTGGCGATACGTAGTGGCCGCCCTGCTGGTGCTGGCGGTAATTCTCGGTGGCGGTTACTGGTACTTGAAACGCCCGGCCCCGCAACCGACCCTGGAACAGCTGGCGCCCATCGAAGGCGTAGCGATGACTCGGGTCATCCCCGGCACCAAACCGCGCGCCCAGGTGCTGGTGGCGGTCAATGAAGACCAGAAGCTCAGCGACACGCAGTTGACGACCCTCAGCCGCAGCGGCTCGGCACAGATCGTTCAGGTGATCCTGCCCAAGGACTGCATGTTGCAAGGTCGCGCCCTGCAGACGGGTCTGCGACAACTCCAAGGGCCCGCCACGCTGGTCAGCGGCATCGGCCCTGGCGCTGTGCTGGCCTGGCGCTGGCTGGCCGAGCAGAAGGATGACAAGGCCAAGGCCGTGTCGGTGGACCTGGCCCTGGAAAAACCCGGCTGCACACACTTGCTGCCCAAAAGCGCAGCCCACGGCCACTGGCTGGTGGCCTGGAACGATAACCCCGACGACACCAGCGCCGGCTTCGTACGCGATCAGTCGAATGCCGAGACCAGCATCAGCGACTACGACATCAATCTGCCGCAAGTCCTGAACAACGAACTGCGCAAGATCCTGGTCGGCACCGACAAGGCCAAGGGCGGCCTGAGCATCCCGGTGGTGGAAGTCCCAGCCAGCCAGACGCGGGATACCGTGACCCTGTTTCTCTCCGGAGACGGCGGCTGGCGTGACCTGGACCGCGACGTGGCCGATGAAATGGCCAAGATTGGCTACCCAGTGGTCGGCATCGACACCCTGCGCTACTACTGGCAGCACAAGAGCCCGGAGCAAAGCGCGGCGGATCTGACCGAACTGATGCAGCACTACCGTCAGGTCTGGGGCACCAAGCGCTTCATCCTGACCGGCTACTCCTTCGGTGCCGACGTGTTGCCAGCCATCTACAATCGTCTGCCAGCCACCGAACAACAGCGGGTCGATGCGATCATCCTGCTGGCTTTCGCCCGCACCGGCAGCTTCGAGATCGAAGTCGAAGGCTGGCTCGGCAACGCCGGCACCGAAGCCGCCACCGGCCCGGAAATGGCCAAGCTGCCAGCCGAGAAAGTGGTGTGCATCTACGGCGGTGAAGAAGCCGACGAAAGCGGCTGCACCGACAAGACTGCCGTGGGTGAAGCCATCAAGCTGCCCGGCGGCCATCACTTCGACGAAAACTACCCGGCCCTGGCCAAGCGCCTGATCGACGAGATCAACAAGCGCCAGAACAAGACAGCCGAACAGTAAGTCGATACACCCTGACAAAAAGCCCCGGCAGCCTTGCGGTTGCCGGGGCTTTTTTGTCGATGCTGGGTTTACACAGGCCCCTCTTGTGTTTTTGGTGTCCACAGCATTTGCGCCCACCACCGCCTCATTGTGGGAGCGAGCTTGCTCGCGATGGCGGTGGCAGATTCAACATCTTTGCAAACTGACACTCCGCTATCGCGAGCAAGCTCGCTCCCACAGGGGCTTGACTCTGGCATCAGCCTTTGTGTCGCACAAAAAAAGCCCTCGCCGCCGCAAGGCAACGAGGGCTTTTGTTTTCCTGATGCTACATCTCGACCTGCGTCCCCAGTTCAATCACCCGGTTCAACGGCAGATTGAAGAAGCGCAGATTGCCGTTGGCGTTCTTCAACATGAAGGCGAACAACGCCTCGCGCCAGCGGGCCATGCCTTCGAGTTTCGACGCGATGACCGTTTCGCGGCTGAGGAAGTAAGTGGTGCGCATCGGGCTGAAGTCCAGGTCATCCAGATGGCAGAGCTTGAGCGCCTGCGGAACGTCCGGCTCGTCGGTAAAGCCAAAGTGCAGGATCACCCGGAAGAACCCTTCGCCGTAGGCATCGACCTCGAAGCGCCGCTGCGGCGGTACCCGGGGAATGTCTTCGTACACCACCGTCAGCAGCACCACTTGCTCATGCAGCACCTGGTTGTGCAGCAGGTTGTGCAACAGTGCATGAGGCACCGCGTCCGAACGTGCGGTCAGGAACACGGCGGTGCCCTGGACGCGATGAGGGGGTTGCACGCGGATGCTGCTGATGAAGATCGGCAGCGGCAGCGCCCCTTCGTCCAGGCGCTCCACCAGCAACTGCTTGCCGCGCTTCCAGGTGGTCATCAGCACGAACAAGGCAATACCGGCGATCACCGGGAATGCGCCGCCCTGGATGATCTTCGGCACGTTGGCGGCGAAGTACAGGCCGTCCACCAAGAGAAAACCGATCAGCACCGGCACCGCCAGCAACGGCGGCCATTTCCACAACAGCAGCATCACTGCCGAAACCAGGATCGTGGTCATCAACATGGTACCGGTCACCGCCACGCCATAGGCCGAAGCCAACGCGCCGGACGACTCGAAACCCAGCACCAGCAATACCACGCCGACCATCAGCGACCAGTTCACCGCACCGATGTAGATCTGGCCCTGTTCGGCGCTGGAGGTGTGCTGGATGTACATGCGCGGGATGTAACCGAGCTGGATCGCCTGGCGCGTCAGGGAGAACGCCCCGGAAATCACCGCTTGCGAAGCGATCACCGTGGCCAGGGTCGACAGCCCCACCAACGGGATCAGCGCCCAGCTTGGTGCCAGCAGATAGAACGGGTTGCGCGCCGCCTCCGGGTCCCCCAGCAACAACGCGCCCTGGCCGAAATAATTGAGCACCAGCGCCGGCAACACCAGGATGAACCAGGCCCGTGCAATGGGTTTGCGCCCGAAGTGGCCCATGTCGGCGTACAACGCTTCGGCACCGGTCAGCGCCAGCACCACGGCGCCGAGGATCGCCACGCCCATGCCCGAATGGACGACGAAGAAACGCACGGCCCAGACAGGGTTCAACGCCTGCAACACTTCCGGGTGTTGGCTGATGCCGTAGACACCGAGGGCGCCGAGCACCAGGAACCAGGTGACCATGATCGGGCCGAACAGGATGCCGATCCGTGCAGTACCGTGGCGCTGGATGATAAAGAGCCCTACCAGCACGACCAAGGACAGTGGCACGACCCAATGATCGATGCCTTCGAACGCCAGGCCCACACCTTCGATCGCCGAAAGCACGGAAATCGCCGGCGTGATCATGCTATCGCCGTAGAACAACGCCGCCCCGATCAAGCCGCAGACCACCAGCAATTTGCGCAACCTCGCCCGTCCCGCCGCTGCCCGCCGCGCCAGGGCGGTGAGCGCCATGATCCCGCCCTCGCCCTGGTTATCGGCGCGCAGGACGAACATCATGTACTTGATCGACACGACCCAGATCAGCGACCAGAAAATCAGCGAGAGAATCCCCAGCACACCATCGTGGTTGACAGGTACGCCGTAGGCACCGGAAAACACTTCCTTGAGGGTGTACAGCGGGCTCGTGCCGATGTCGCCATAAACCACTCCGACCGCCGCGACCAGCATGCTCAGCGGCTTCGCTGCCGAATGCTCGGCACTTGCCGCCTGACTACTTGCATGACCCATCCAACACTCCTGATTCCAGACCTGGCTTCTTGAACGAAGCACTATGCTTTGTTGAGGCAGCATGCGTTGTTTTACGCATTGTTACAGACGTTTTGTTGACTGTAGCAATCGTCAGAACGCAAAGGCGCGAAGCATAGCGCAGCACTCGTCGCATTTCCCGGTATAAAGCTGGTCAATCAGCCCGACCACAGATAGAATTGCGCACTTTTTGATCAGAGGCGCGCCAGGCGCCCTGTCTCGGCAAGAGACGATCCCCCTACACCGAGGTTAGACATGTCCACCACTACCGCGCCAGCCAATCCGAAGGTTGGCTTCGTATCCCTGGGTTGCCCGAAGGCTCTGGTCGACTCCGAGCGCATCCTGACCCAGTTGCGCATGGAAGGCTATGACGTTGTGTCCACCTATCAGGACGCCGACGTGGTGGTGGTCAACACCTGCGGCTTCATCGACTCGGCCAAGGCCGAGTCCCTGGAAGTGATCGGCGAAGCCATCAAGGAAAACGGCAAGGTTATCGTCACCGGCTGCATGGGCGTGGAAGAAGGCAATATCCGTAACGTGCACCCGAGCGTGTTGTCCGTGACCGGTCCGCAGCAGTACGAGCAGGTGGTCAACGCCGTGCACGACGTGGTGCCGCCACGCCAGGACCATAACCCGCTGATCGACCTGGTGCCGCCGCAAGGCATCAAGCTGACCCCGCGCCACTACGCCTACCTGAAGATTTCCGAAGGCTGTAACCACAGCTGCAGCTTCTGCATCATCCCGTCGATGCGCGGCAAGCTGGTGAGCCGCCCGGTGGGCGATGTGCTTGACGAGGCCCAGCGCCTGGTCAAAGCCGGCGTCAAGGAACTGCTGGTGATCTCCCAGGACACCAGCGCCTACGGCGTCGACGTGAAATACCGCACCGGCTTCTGGAACGGCGCGCCGGTGAAAACCCGCATGACCGAACTGTGCGAAGCCCTCAGCACCCTCGGCGTCTGGGTCCGCCTGCATTACGTCTATCCATACCCGCACGTCGACGAACTGATCCCGCTGATGGCCGCCGGCAAGATCCTGCCGTACCTGGACATCCCGTTCCAGCACGCCAGCCCGAAAGTCCTCAAGGCCATGAAGCGCCCGGCGTTCGAAGACAAGACCCTGGCTCGTATCAAGAACTGGCGCGAAATCTGCCCGGACCTGATCATCCGCTCGACCTTCATCGTCGGCTTCCCCGGTGAAACCGAAGAAGACTTCCAGTACCTGCTGGATTGGCTGACCGAAGCCCAGCTCGACCGCGTCGGCTGCTTCCAGTATTCCCCTGTCGAAGGCGCACCGGCCAACGACCTGGACCTGGACGTGGTGCCGGACGACGTCAAGCAGGACCGTTGGGAACGCTTCATGGCGCACCAACAGGCCATCAGCTCGGCGCGCCTGCAAATGCGCATCGGCCGTGAAATCGAAGTGCTGGTGGACGAAGTGGACGAACAAGGCGCCGTGGGCCGCTGCTTCTTCGACGCCCCGGAAATCGACGGCAACGTCTTCATCGACAATGGCAGCAACCTCAAGCCAGGTGACAAGGTCTGGTGCAAGGTGACTGATGCCGACGAGTATGACTTGTGGGCTGAACAGATCGGTTGATCCAGGCTTGGGCTCAAGCCGAACTGGCTTTTTGTGGTGAGGGAGCTTGCTCCCGCTCGATTGCGCAGCAATCGCAAAAAGCGGGGGCCGCTGCGCTGCCCAGCGGGAGCAAGCTCC
Source organism: Pseudomonas sp. NFACC16-2 (assembly GCF_900119205.1). Taxonomy (NCBI): domain Bacteria; kingdom Pseudomonadati; phylum Pseudomonadota; class Gammaproteobacteria; order Pseudomonadales; family Pseudomonadaceae; genus Pseudomonas; species Pseudomonas sp. NFACC16-2. The sequence continues at coordinate 43,795 of NZ_FPIX01000010.1, forward strand.
CTCGCCACAGGTTCTGTGCTTACAACTACCAACTAACTCGCCCACCCCGAAAAAACTGAAAAGCCCTGCCTTGCGACAAGATGCGGGGCTTTTTTACGGCTATCGTATGGAGAAACACCGGACATCAAGCACAAGGAACAGGCGGGCATGCGTCAGCATTCGGTCATCCATACACCGAAACCAAGCGACTACCAGGAACTGACCCGGGTCTGGGAGGCATCGGTACGAGCCACCCACGACTTCCTGCCGGACAGCTACATCGAGCTGCTGAAAAACCTGGTGCTCACCCGTTACCTGGATGCAGTGATGCTCATTTGCACCCGGGACTCGCGCCAGCGGATCACCGGTTTCGCCGGCGTCGCGGCCGGCAAGATCGAAATGCTCTTCATCGACCCGCAGCACCGTGGCCAGGGCCTGGGCAAGCAACTGCTGCGCTACGCCATGGAACACCTGAACGCCGATCAACTGGACGTCAACGAGCAGAACCCGCAAGCCCTGGGCTTTTACCTCAAGCAAGGCTTCGAAGTGATCGGGCGCTCGGCGAAAGATGGCATGAACCAGCCCTACCCGCTGCTGCACATGCGCTACAAGCAGCCCGACCTGAAGGCTGGACGCGGCTAAAAACGGCATGAGGCAAATGGACCCGCGATTAACCGGCGCCAGGCAGGTACAATGGCCACCCTCTTTTTGTTACGGCCCCCGTCATGACTGACCCGATTCGTCTCTCCAAACGCCTCATCGAACTCGTCGGCTGTTCCCGTCGGGAGGCTGAGTTGTTCATCGAGGGCGGCTGGGTCACCGTGGATGGCGAAGTGATCGATGAACCGCAGTTCAAGGTCACCACCCAGAAGGTCGAACTCGACCCCGAGGCCAAGGCCACCGCGCCAGAGCCGGTGACACTCCTGCTGAACGTCCCGGCGGGCATGGATGTAGACACCGCGATGGCCTCCCTTGGACCGCAGACCCTGAGCGAAGAACATCGCTTCGGCAAACGCCCGCTCAAGGGCCATTTCCTGCGCCTGAGCGCCAGCGCCGACCTGCAGGCCAACGCCAGCGGGCTGCTGGTGTTCACCCAGGACTGGAAGATCTTGCGCAAGCTCACCGCCGACGCCGCCAAGATCGAGCAGGAATACGTGGTGGAAGTCGAAGGCGAGATGGTCGCCCATGGCCTCAATCGCCTGAACCATGGCTTGACCTACAAGGGCAAGGAGCTGCCGGCGGTCAAGGCCAGCTGGCAGAACGAGAACCGCCTGCGCTTTGCCATGAAAAACCCGCAGCCCGGCGTGATCGCCCTGTTTTGCCAGGCGGTCGGGCTCAAGGTCGTCGCCATTCGCCGCATTCGCATCGGCGGCGTGTCCATTGGCAAGGTGCCGCTGGGCCAGTGGCGCTACCTGTCTGCCAAAGAGAAATTCTAATTTTCCGGCGCCGCACCGAACCGGGGCGCCCACTGCCGATCGATCAGGACTGCACACATGATTCACAACGACGTACTGCGCAGCGTGCGCTACATGCTCGACATCAGCGACAAGAAAGTCATCGAGATCATCAAGCTGGGTGGCCTGGAAGTCTCCCTGGCCGACCTGGCGGGCTACCTCAAGAAAGACGAGGAAGAAGGCTTCGTGTTCTGCCCTGACGAGGTCATGGCGCATTTTCTCGATGGCCTGGTGATCTTCAAGCGTGGCAAGGATGAAAGCCGTCCGCCGCAGCCGATCGAAGTGCCGGTGACCAACAACATCATTCTCAAGAAACTGCGAGTGGCGTTCGAGCTGAAGGAGGACGACATGCACGCCATCCTCAAGGCCGCCGAGTTCCCGGTGTCCAAGCCGGAACTGAGCGCGCTGTTCCGCAAGTTCGGCCACACCAACTATCGCCCGTGTGGCGACCAATTGCTGCGCAATTTCCTCAAGGGCCTGACGCTGCGCGTGCGCGGCTGACGCTGAAGGACTGCTGAACCTGATCATTCCCACGCTCTGAACTGACCCCCAAAAGCGTAACGCGGAGCGTCACTGGAGGCGTTACCACGCAGAGCGTGGGAACGATCGATCTACTATCATCCGACTACCGCCTCGATTTCAACCCATGACCTACAGCGTCTCCCCCATCGGCTTCGTCCGCTCCTGTTTCAAGGAGAAGTTCGCCATTCCCCGCCAACCGCAACTGGCCCCCGCCGCACGCGGAGTGCTGGAGCTGGTGGCGCCGTTCGATCAGGGCAAGGCGGTGCAGGGGTTGGAGCAGGTCAGCCATGTCTGGCTGCTGTTCCTGTTCCACCAGGCCCTGGAAGACAAGCCGCGGTTGAAAGTGCGGCCGCCGCGCCTGGGCGGCAACAAGTCCATGGGCGTGTTCGCCACCCGCGCCACCCACCGTCCCAATGGCATCGGCCAATCGGTGGTGAAGCTGGAGCGGGTCGAAGCCGGGCGTCTGTGGATCTCGGGTATCGACTTGCTGGACGGCACGCCGGTGCTGGACATCAAGCCCTACGTACCCTACGCCGACATCATCGGCTCAGCTTCCAACAGCATCGCCAGCGCAGCGCCTGAATTGATTCCGGTGCAATGGGCGGACACTGCCCTGCTTCAAGCGCGCGAGCACGCCACGCGCCTGGGAGAGCCCCTGGTGGAGCTGATTGAACAGTGCCTGGCCCAGGACCCACGCCCGGCGTACCAGATGCCCACAGCCGAACGGGAATATGGCGCGCAGTTCTGGGATGTGGACGTTCGCTGGCATTACCCGCAGCCGGGGTTGATCCGGGTGTTGGAAGTGATTCCAGCTAAGCAGTGATCGCCAGGAACGAAAAAGCCCGCGCGGCCTTATTCAGGCGGCGCGGGCTTTTTTTGTGGACAACTGTTGGACCGGGTCGCGGTCATCAGCCACTCCACAGACTGCAGCTTACTTCTCTACAAACGCCCGCTCGATCAGGTAATCACCCGGCTCGCGCATACGCGGCGAAACGGTCAGGCCGAAGCTGTTGAGCACTTCGCTGGTCTCGTCGAGCATGCTCGGGCTGCCACACAACATGGCGCGGTCGTCCTGCGGGTTGATCGGTGGCAGGCCGATGTCGCGGAACAGCTTGCCGCTGCGCATCAGGTCGGTCAGGCGGCCTTCGTTCTCGAACGGCTCGCGCGTCACGGTCGGGTAGTAGATCAGCTTTTCACGCAGCGCTTCGCCGAAGAACTCGTTCTGCGGCAAGTGTTCGGTGATGAACTCGCGGTAAGCGACTTCATTGACGTAACGCACGCCGTGGCACAGGATCACTTTTTCGAAACGCTCATAGGTTTCCGGATCCTGGATGACGCTCATGAACGGCGCCAGGCCAGTACCGGTGCTGAGCAGGTACAAATGCTTGCCAGGCTTGAGATCGTCCAGCACGAGGGTGCCGGTGGGTTTCTTGCTGATGATGATCTCGTCGCCTTCCTTCAGGTGCTGCAACTGGGAGGTCAGCGGACCATCAGGCACCTTGATGCTGAAGAATTCGAGATGCTCTTCCCAGTTCGGGCTGGCAATCGAGTAAGCGCGCATAAGCGGGCGGCCATTGGGCTGTTGCAGGCCGATCATCACGAACTGGCCGTTCTCGAAGCGCAGGCCCGGATCGCGGGTGCACTTGAAGCTGAACAGAGTGTCGTTCCAGTGATGAACACTGAGGACACGCTCGTGGTTCATGTTGCTCATGTACGGGGACTCCTGGGAATAATGCCTGCGCCGATAATCTGCGCAATTGCATCGCATTCTAATGGCGGCGACAATATCTGTTAAATGGATTATTAAGATAAGGGTTATCGGTTATATCGATATGCGATTTACTCTCCGTCAACTTCAAGTCTTCGTCGCCGTGGCCCAGCAGGAAAGCGTGTCTCGCGCTGCGGGCCAACTCAATCTGTCGCAGTCGGCGGCCAGCACCTCCATCACCGAACTGGAGCGGCAATCGAGCTGCCAATTGTTCGACCGTGCCGGCAAGCGCCTGAGCCTCAATGCCCTGGGCAAACAGTTGCTGCCCCAGGCAGTGGCGCTGCTGGACCAGGCCAAGGAAATCGAAGACCTGCTCAACGGCAAGTCCGGTTTCGGCTCACTGGCGGTCGGCGCGACGCTGACCATCGGCAATTACCTGGCGACCTTGTTGATCGGCGGTTTCATGCAGCGCCATCCAGAAAGCCAGGTGAAGCTGCACGTGCAGAACACTGCCAATATCGTGCACCAGGTTGCTCACTATGAAATTGATCTGGGTCTAATCGAAGGTGACTGCAGCCATCCGGACATCGAGGTGCAGAGCTGGGTCGAGGACGAACTGGTGGTGTTCTGCGCCCCTCAACACCCGCTGGCCAAGCGCGGCCAGGCGACGATGGAGGAACTGACCCATGAGGCGTGGATTCTACGGGAACAGGGTTCCGGCACACGCCTGACCTTCGACCAGGCCATGCGTCACCACCGTAGCGCGCTGAATATCCGCCTGGAGCTGGAACACACCGAAGCCATCAAGCGCGCCGTGGAATCCGGCCTGGGCATTGGCTGCATCTCACGCCTGGCCCTGCGCGACGCCTTCCGCCGGGGCAGCCTTGTCGCAGTGGAAACCCCGGACATGGACCTGGCGCGGCAGTTTTATTTCATCTGGCATAAACAGAAGTACCAGACCTCGGCCATGCGCGAATTCCTCGAGCTGTGCCGGGCTTTCACCGCCGGGGCCCAGCGCAGCGACGAAATCGTGCTGCCGACCATTGCCTGAGTCGTTACAACAGCACCACGCCCCACACCAACGCGATCATCGTCAGGGCGACTAACTGGGCGGCGCTGCCCATGTCCTTGGCATTTTTTGACAATGGGTGCAGCTCCAGGGAAATGCGGTCGATGGCCGCCTCCACCGCCGAGTTGAGCAATTCCACGATCAATGCCAACAGGCACACGGCAATCAGCAGCGCCTGCTCGACACGACTGACGTTCAGGAAGAATGACAACGGAATCAACACGACATTGAGCAACACCAACTGGCGGAAAGCCGCTTCACCGACAAAAGCTGCACGCAGCCCGTCCAAGGAATAGCCGGAGGCGTTGAGGATACGTTTCAGGCCGGTCTGGCCTTTAAAAGGTGACATAGAGTGGGCAACTGATCGAAAAGGAGTGGAGAAGCTAATTCAAACCCGGTCAAAAAAGCGTGAACCGGAACACTAGGCCGGCGGTGAAATTGACTCAAGTTGTTGCAGCAGCAAGGCCGCCTGGGTCCGGGTGCGCACATTCAGTTTACGAAAGATCGCCGTGACGTGAGCCTTGATGGTGGCCTCCGAAACGTTCAGCTCGTAGGCAATCTGCTTGTTCAACAAGCCTTCGCAGACCATGGTCAACACCCGGAACTGCTGCGGCGTGAGACTGGCCAGCCCCTCGCTGGCGGCCTTGGCTTCCTCGGACACGCTCACCGCCTCGAACGCCTGGGACGGCCAACAGACATCGCCGTCCAGGACCGCCTTCACGGCCTTCTGAATCATCTCAAGGGAACTGGACTTGGGTATGAATCCGCTGGCGCCGAACTCCCGGGCCTTGACCATCACCGAGGCTTCTTCCTGGGCCGAGACCATGACCACGGGGATCTGCGGGTATTGGCCCCGCAACAGCACCAGCCCTGAAAAACCATAGGCACCGGGCATGTTCAGGTCCAGCAGCACCAGGTCCCAATCGGCCTTCGCCGTCAACTGGACCTCCAGTTCCGCGATACTGGCCACCTCCGTCAACCGGACAGCCGGGCCGAGGCCCAGGGTCACAGCCTGATGCAACGCGCTGCGAAAGAGCGGGTGGTCATCGGCAATCAGGATTTCGTATGTGGCCATTTTTCAAATGATCCTGTTTTAATGGCAGGCCCGATGCATTCGCGCCTCGCCAAGACAACTCAAGACACCGCCATGCAGCGGCATCCACAGGGGCACATTCAACGCCAAACACGGCGTTTCAAACATTGGCGGCGCCCCGGTCGGCGCCAAGCATGCCCAGCGAAGCCGGGGTGGTCAAGCAGCACGGCCATCACAGTGTCGAGTATGCGCCACTATTGGTCCAATACTGCTTGCGGCGTACGGATAAAGGGTCGCAACTCGGCGTGGGCCGGGGTCGAGACGTTCACCTCCTGCTGGCCCTTGGCGCCCAGGTAATGCTGGCTGAACACATCGAAATAGGCGTCCAGGGCCGAAGCGGCATCGCTGTCCCCCGCCAGCTCCAGACACAATGCCGCCACTTCGGCGGTGCACAGGTGCTCGCTGCGGGTCGAACGGCGCAGGCGGTAACGCGACAGTCTGTCAGGCAGCAGGCTCAGGATCGGCAGTCGGTCGAAATACGGGCTTTTACGAAAAATCTTCCGCGCCTCGGTCCAGGTCGCATCCAGCAGAATGAACAGCGGGCGCTTGGAATGATCAAGATCAACCGCATGGGTCACCCGTGATGGCTCGACGTATTCGCCCGGAAACACCAGGTACGGTTGCCATTGCGGATCGTTCAGCAGCGCCAGCAGTTGCTCGTCGACGTCGGTGCGCGACCAGATGAACGCGTGATTGTCGCGCACGACGTCGGCAATCAGCCAACCAGTGTTGCTCGGTTTGAACACTTCCTTGTTGGTCATGATCAGGCAGACCCCGGAGCGGGTCTCGACACTCGGACGCCAGGCGCACAGGCAATGGCTCTGGATCACTCGGCAGGCGCCGCAACGGGGCGCGCGCCAGCCACGGGCCTGGATCGGCCTGATTCCTTCATCGATGCGCTGGTCGCGCAGGCGGGCTACGGCGTTAGGGGCGTGATTCATCATGGGCAACGCCGGCAGAAAGGAAAACTCGACACGAACAACTCTCGGCAGGGCAATAAAGGCCGGCAGTCTACCAGAGCGCACGAGCCTGTACCGTCCACCCTGGCTCCCCTATAATTCCCGGCCACTGAACGCACAGTCATGTGATCGGTCGAACCACCAGTCACTGAACCAGGAGAGTTTCATGCTGCGCCTTATCGTCCCTACCGTTGCCGTTCTGCTGGCGACGTCCTTCAGCGCTCAGGCTGCTTCGCTGAAAGAACTCGAACTGAACAAGATGCTGCAGAACGTCGCCAAGGAAAGTAGCGTCGGTACGCCGCGGGCGATCAACGAAGACATTCTCGACCAGGGTTATACCGTCGAAGGCACCGAGCTGATCAACCATCTCAGTGTGCAAAGCAGTCACGCCCAGAAAATGCGCGCAGACCCCAAGGCTGTGTATTTCCAATTGGGCTCTACGGTGTGCACCAATCCAGGTTTCCGCAAGTTGATGGCCAAGGGCGCAACCATGCGCTACGAGTTCACCGAGGTTAAGACCAACCGCCCGGTCGCGACCGAGCGCTTCCAGGAATCGGATTGCCCGAAACCGGCCAAGACGAAGAAGTAGTCAACCTGAACTTGCGCGCCGCTGCTCATCGTCGGCGCGCAACTCCGCCACCAGCGCCTGCAAGTAACGCGAGCGCCATGCTCGCCCTCCCAGCCGACGACAGCATTCGTCCTCAAGACTCACCCGATTGGCCTGTGCCGACTCCAACAACATCAAGTACAACTGCCTGTCGAGCTCCAGAGTAACCCTGGTCATTTCTCCCGCCTCCCTGCCCCGATTCGCTGCAATCCATCACGTGGCACCCAACCCTGGGCGTCAAATTGCATTGGCACGCTTGTTATCAGTAAATCAGAGCGACACGCACCCGGCCGGCAATCTGACGAGCGGTGCGATCGTTCACGGCATGTATCAGCGGTTGCCAACGGTCACTTTTGAGCGCCATGATCAGGACAGCAAAGATCGGCATGACGGTCTAGATTCAAAGTATCCATAGTATTTTCATCGGGCAGAAAGAGGCTGCCTGGCCAACACCTTGGCGTGTGATTGTTTTTTATCAAAGGGAAAAGCAGAACCCGCTGGATGGCTTGGTCGCCTTGCTGCAGACCGCGTCAAGCCAGGTCACCCTCCAGGCCGATGCTTGGGCTGACAACGACACACGGAGTGTCGTGGCCTCGATGAATCTCTCGTCCGGGCCGGGGTCCTGTTAAGAAGGAGAAGCTGAATGCCTTACAAACCGAATGACCTGCTCAGTCGTCATTTTGAGAACCATGGCCACGACCTCACCCGCAAGGTCGAAGAGCAACTCAACCTGGTCTCCCCCAACAGCCCCAACCTCCCCATTTACCGAGACATGATCCTGACTGTGCTGCGCATGGCCCAGGAAGATCACAACCGCTGGAATGCCAAGATCACGCTACAAGCCCTGAGGGAACTGGAACACGCCTTCCGTACCCTCGAGCAGTTCAAGGGCCGGCGCAAGGTCACGGTCTTCGGCTCGGCCCGAACCCCCATCGAACATCCGCTGTATGGCCTGGCCCGAGAGCTGGGGGCGGCGCTGGCCCGCTCGGACATGATGGTCATCACCGGCGCCGGCGGTGGCATCATGGCCGCCGCCCATGAAGGCGCAGGGCGCGACCACAGCCTGGGATTCAACATCACCCTGCCTTTCGAGCAACACGCAAACCCGACCGTCGAGGGCACGCCGAACCTGCTGCCGTTCCATTTCTTCTTCACCCGTAAACTGTTTTTCGTCAAAGAGGCCGACGCACTGGTGCTCTGCCCCGGCGGTTTCGGCACGCTTGATGAAGCGCTGGAAGTCCTGACGCTGGTACAGACAGGCAAGAGCCCTTTGGTACCGGTGGTCCTGCTGGATGTTCCAGGGGGCAAGTTCTGGCAAGGAGCCCTGAACTTTATCCGCGAGCAATTGGAGGAAAACCGCTACATCCTGCCCACCGACATGAAGCTGATGCGCCTGGTGTACAACGCCGAAGAGGCCGTGGAAGAAATCAACCAGTTCTACCGCAATTTTCACTCCAGCCGCTGGCTCAAGCATCAGTTCGTGATCCGCATGAATCACAAGCTAAACGAACAGGCGTTGCAGCAGATGCAGGGAGAATTCGCCGATTTGTGCCTCAACGACTGTTTTCATCAGCATGACTACAGCGGTGAAGAGCACGACGAAGCCCAGTTCAGTCATCTGACCCGACTGGCGTTTGCCTTCAACGCCCGGGATCACGGTCGCTTGAGGGAACTGGTGGATTACATCAACCTGCCGGAAAACTGGGCCCAGCCCGCCCAAAAACCCCACCCCCTCACCTGGGAGCCGATCAAGGTAACCTGAGCCCATAAAAAAACGGCCTGCTATCGAAATAGCAGGCCGTTTTTGTTTAGTCATCCATACCGCGACCGCTGAACAAGCGGTTGATCATTTCCATGGAGTAACCTCGATACGCCAGGAAACGCCCTTGTTTGGCTCGTTCCCGCGCATCGATGGGTAAATGTCCTGAGAACTTGCGGCGCCAGGTGTCCGTCAGTTGCTCCTGCCAATCGATACCGCTTTCGTGCAAGGCAAGTTCGATATCCGGGCGTTGCAAACCACGCTGGCCCAGTTCCTCACGAATTCGCAAAGGACCATAACCGGAGCGAGCGCGATAAGACACAAAGCTTTCCAGGTAACGGGACTCCGACAGCAAGCCCTCTTCGGTCAAACGGTCGAGGGCTGTGTCGATCAACTCATCGGGAGCGCCGCGCTGACGCAGCTTACGCGTCAGCTCGACTCGACCATGCTCGCGCCTGGCGAGCAGGTCCATCGCGGTTCGTCGCACCGCGACGAGGGTATCGAGTACGACGGTCATCGATTCGATCAGATGTCAGCGTCAACCAGGTCGTCAGCGGTCTCGCGATTAGCCACGGACTTGACGTCTGCCACCGGGCTCAACAGCTTGTCACGCAGTTGCTTCTCAAGGGCAGCGGCGACTTCCGGGTTATCCGCCAGGAACTTGGCCGAGTTGGCCTTGCCCTGACCGATCTTGGTGCCGTTGTAGGCATACCAGGCGCCCGACTTCTCGACGAAACCGTGCAGCACACCCAGGTCGATCATCTCGCCATTGAGGTAGATGCCCTTGCCGTAAAGAATCTGGAACTCGGCCTGACGGAACGGCGAAGCCACCTTGTTCTTCACGACCTTGACGCGGGTTTCGCTGCCGACAACCTCATCACCTTCTTTCACCGCGCCAGTACGGCGGATATCGAGGCGAACCGAGGCGTAGAACTTCAGCGCGTTACCACCGGTGGTGGTTTCCGGACTGCCGAACATCACGCCGATCTTCATACGGATCTGGTTGATGAAGATCACCAGGCAGTTGGCGTTCTTGATGTTACCGGTGATCTTGCGCAGGGCCTGGGACATCAGGCGAGCCTGGAGGCCCACGTGCATGTCGCCCATTTCACCTTCGATTTCAGCTTTTGGCACCAGTGCCGCCACGGAGTCGACGATGATCACGTCAACCGCGTTGGAACGCACCAGCATGTCGGTGATTTCCAGGGCCTGTTCGCCGGTATCCGGCTGGGAAACCAGCAGGTCGTCGACGTTGACACCCAGTTTGCCGGCGTATTCCGGGTCCAGGGCGTGTTCGGCGTCGACGAAGGCGCAGGTCGCACCGGCTTTTTGGGCCTGGGCGATCACGGACAGGGTCAGTGTGGTTTTACCGGAAGACTCAGGACCGTAGATTTCAACGATTCGGCCTTTTGGCAGGCCGCCGATGCCAAGCGCAATGTCCAGGCCCAGGGAGCCGGTGGAGATGGAAGGAATAGCCTGACGGTCCTGATCGCCCATACGCATTACGGCACCCTTGCCGAATTGACGTTCGATCTGACCCAAGGCCGCAGCCAAGGCTTTCTTCTTGTTGTCGTCCATTAAAGTCCTCACGTAATCAATAAGGCCTGACGGCCAACACCTGTATAAGTAGCCAGTATTATTCCACAGCGATTGAGGATCGCCTACCCCTGATTTGAGATTTCTACAGCGGCATGTTGCAGCAGCCCCTCTAGCGCGGCCTTCACCGTTTGTCGGCGGACCTCGTCGCGGTTGCCTGCAAAGAATCGCTGCTCGCTGATCACCGCTTCGCCAACGCCCCAGGCCAGCCACACCGTGCCCACCGGCTTGTTCGGCGAACCACCATCCGGCCCCGCTACACCGCTGACCGCCACGGCAAAACGCGCCAGGCTTTTATGCTGGGCGCCTCGCACCATGGCCTCGACCACCTCGCGGCTGACCGCTCCTACCGTGCCGAACAACTCGGCCGGTACGCCCAACTGCTGGGTCTTCTGGCGATTGGAATAGGTGACGAAACCGGCCTCGAACCAGGCCGAACTCCCGGGAATCCGGGTAATCGCCTCGGCAATCCCGCCGCCCGTGCAGGACTCAGCCGTGGTGACGTGGGCATTGAGCAACTGCAGGCGCCTGCCCAGTTCAGCGGCCAGTTCGGTAATGTCGTCCACGGTGCTCTCCAGATTCGACGCGATGGAGGCCTACCGTACACGAGCGGCCAAAGCTTGCAAGACTCGCCGGATTACCGATCCAGCGCTCTGATATAGGCCTGACAGGCCTGCAAGGCAATCAATCCGCGATCACCGGCGTCGGTGATGGCGATAATTCGTTGAGCATGCGCCGGGTCAAGTCGGGCGCGTGGGGCACCATGATCCAGGCTGCTGGCGCCGGTGGCGGCAGGCACTGCACAACCGGCGGCGGCAACATCGTCGGCGTCGAGGAGGACTGACAGCCGGACATCGGCAGTAGCAAGGCGATCGCGCAGGCGATCCTGGTCACGTTGGGCATCGCTCAAGGCTCGGTAATGGGTTTGTTCGCTGGCGGACAGCTGCTGCTCAAGGGCCAGGCGTTTGTCTTGCTCGATCTTTTGCTGCGTTGCGGCCGCTTGGGTCATTTGATTAAGCGTTTCGGCCTGGGACTGTGCGAGTCGGGCCAACTGCTGTCCGTAACGCCAGTCCTGGAACCGCCACGCGAGCATTGCCGAACCGCCGGCCAGCAGCGCGAGCAACACAACAATGCCCAGGGCGCGAGACGAAAAAGGCATCAGGTCGAAGGTTGGCATAACACCTCCCTCGCCCGCGCCCACAATTGCAGGCGGTCCTCCAGGCCGTTCAAACTGCCATTAATGCGCCGGGTGATGGTGTTGAACTGATCACGATCGGCCAGCTCGTTCAAGCCGCTCTGCTCCCAGAACCAAGCGGCGGATTCGGATGCCCATTGCGGCTGCTCAAGAAGCTCAGGCATCGCCAGCAGCCGTTCATCACCGAACAAGCCAAGACTACAGCGACGATAATTGTCCCGACCGGTAATCTGGATCAAACCTCGGCCGCGATACTTCTGACCGTCACCGTCCGCCGCCGGCGTATTGCCCAGGCGAGCGGCCAACGCGCCGGTGTCGTATTTGCTTAGATAGGCTTCGCTGCCCAGCTCGCGCACATACCGTAGCTGCCCCGACTCATGGCCGATTTGCGCCAGGAACGCAGCGATGCGCTTAGGCGTGGCGATACGGTGGCGGGACATGGCGATGTTAAGGGCTGAAACAAAAACGCCCGCTTGGGAGCGGGCGCTGGGCATGATGTCAATGAGTTGCTGTTGCGTAAGGTCCATATTCAGGTCATCGCAAGTGCATGATCAAAGGTGTACGGCCAGCCAGGACGGCGCAACCGGACGATATTCAGTGACTGGAAAGTGCTCATCCTGCGGCCAATCTCTCAGCGCCCGGCGATAAGCCTGGAGCTGTGTGTACTGTGCCTGGTCCAGCGTCGTACCACCGCCGTCGTCCATTTCATCGCGATCCCTTGCAACGAGGCGGTCTGTTGCCGTGAGCTGGGCGTTGCGCCACACGTATTCATTTTCTGAAGCCTGGGCCGATGTCAGAGCGGCTGGGTCAATGAGAACGGGATAACCGTTGTCAGGGTTGGATGAAACACGCTTGGGCGAGATGGCGAGTTGCTGAAGCAGCGACAACCAGTAAGCCCGAGGTATTTCGATGACATCATCGGGAATATCAGAAACATTGATACCGGGAACATACGCTCCGCAAGTGCTTGGACTGAACAACAAAGTGAATTCATTCATTCAATAACCCTTCGCAAAATAGGTAACGCCCCATCCCGCAGCGACGTGCCCAGAATAGTCTCGGACTTTCAGGCGCACGCCTTGGCGGGTGGCAGTTCCACCGACCATAATCACCATGGCTCCATCACCACCTACATGGTTCGCCACAACCGAAACAAAAGCATTGGGAAATGATATTGGGAACGTAACGAACACTTCCCCATTTGCGTCAGTTGTACCGTAACCCCACTGATCGATGTTTCCGCTCGCGTACTTTTGGTAACCTGGATTCCCCAACTGGCCTGAAAACAACGAGGTATATTTCAGAAGAACGGTGCCGCCTATCAGCCGCCATTGATTGTCCAGCTTGACGAATTCCGCCGTTTCACCACGGCCCAGATCGATTGACCCAAGCGTTGAGGACGAAGGTCCTAGCGTATCGGCAGACGAGGTTGTCGATACATTCACGACCGCCCCTACGTTGATCAGTGTAAGCGTCGCCCCATGCATGATTCCCACTGTACTGGGCAGCGTGACGTTGATCGCCGTAGCGCTGGCAAAACTGACGGCTCCGCCAACATGGGCTTGTGTCAACGCCGTACTGACTGCATACACGGAAAAGCCGGAATATTGAACACCGCTGCGCTTCACAAACTCTGTGGTCGCCACGGATCTATCGTTATCGAACTGGGGAGCAGTGGTGAATAATCCGCTGCTACGCAAGGCCGTCAACAACTGGTTATCCAATTGTTCCGACGGTGTTAGTCCTGCGGCTTGAATGACGCTCAACAACTCCTGCGTCACTCCATTACCCCAACTGGCGGGAATCAAGGAGCCCGGCGTACCCGCCAAGGGATCCTCATCCACGAACCTGCCATTCACCAAGCCCGCACTGGGCACACTTCTTGGATAATCCACGTTGTCCTCCCTTGACACTCAAACGGCCAAAAAACAGGCAATAGAAAAACTGCGCCTGTTGATTCGCCCAACAGAGCTCAAAAAAATGAGTAGGTTTAAGCGGTTTGCTCCGTGGCGATTTAAGCCACAGACTCAGGCACGACCGGCCAGTTGATATTGGTTGGAAAACCGGTTTGGTGCTGGATACGGTTCAACTCGACGCTGTAGAGCTTCCACTCCATCAGGGCCAGTTGTTCCTGGTCGTTGGCGTCGCCGATGTCTTCGGCGTATTGAAAGGGAGCGACTTTTTGAAGGGCTTCGCGCAGCAATTTATCGCGCTTTGACAACGCTTCGCGCTTGAGATCGGCCAGCTGCAGCATCTCGTCAAACACCCAGGTGTTATCGCGCCATACATAGTAATTGCCTGGCCACGGTTCGGCTGTGTATATATCCGGTAATTGGCCGAACTCGGTCCACTTCAGATGAGCGCCGTTGTCCTTGCGATAAACCGAACCGCGCCAGTCCACCATTTCTCGCGGAACGCCGTTCACCATGATCCACGAATGATGCTCTTGGGCGGCAGGAAGTTCGAAGGAAAGTTGAATGCCGTTACTGGGGACTTGAATGCCCATTCCAGGGGTCACGACAAGATCTACTGGACCAGATAAAACACCGGTGTCGTCGAACAGGTAAATAAACATAGTCACCTCAGATCAGCTTGATTCGGGCGGGATAGGCGATATTCCTGGGGCGGGTTTCAGTGCCGAAGCTCCCGATATTGCCTACCATGTCTGGACCGGAAAAGAACTGTGGATTGGGATAAGTCGTACCCACTATCCCTGTTGCCGGTGCAGCATTGACATCGCGGGTGACGTCCCAAGACGCATCAGCAATCGCAGGACCAGGGCGATTGGCACTACCCGAGCTAGTGGGCAAATAATGGTTGTGGCTTTCGAGGGCATACATCTGTCTGCTGCCCGCCGAACGGTCAATATCCACGCCTCGCGCCTCATCCAACACGCGCAAGAATTCGCCGCGAATATCGGGGATCCGAAAAGTTGTCGCCCCATCACCGCTCGTCCACGCGCCTTCATTCCCCGCCCTGCTGGATTCGCTCACTAACGCTCCGGACAATTGCGCGTGATCCCACAACCACGGCCAATCGCTACGCACCAATAGGTTTCCGTTAAGCACTGCATACCCACCCGGAATAACTTGGCGAGTACTCTCGAAAGAAACCCGCCCCAGTGCCGTCGCATCCAACCGGCCTATCGGCCACCAAACTCCGGCTTCATCACTGCGCAAATGCCACCAATCACCACTACCCATTAACACCAGAAATGGATAACCACTGGCTGCCAAGTGAGTATGAAACCGGATCCTGTCAGTACCAGCAGCCCGCACTGTCAGGCGGTTACCACTGTTATCCACGCGCCGCACAATCACATCGCGAACACCGAGCGCCGCATTGGCCGCGGGCAGGGTTACTGTGCTTGTACCCGCACTTGCATCGATCAACACCAGACCCAACTCATCGGCGACCAGCGCCTTCGATGCCGTGAGCCGTGTAACGACAGAACGCATCGGACTGCTACGCCCGAGAATGGTTTGCAGTGCCTTGATCAACTGGCCGTTGTCCACCTCGGATGGCGTCATGCCGGCCGAGGAAATCACGCCGAGGATTTCTTGGGTGACACTGTTTCCCCATACCGCAGGAATCAACGACCCGGGAGTGCCCGCCAGCGGGTTTTCATCCACGAACCGACCGTTCACCAGCCCGACACTGGGAACACTTTTGGGATAATCCATGTTTTATTTTCTCTCTATGAGACAGAGCTCAAGCGTGAAGAGGTAGCGCTCGGAGGGTCGCGAGCACGTCGTCAGCGGCCTGAGTCGCAAGATCCACCTTGCCTTTGGCCATGTGCGCGCGAATCTGCACCTTGGCCTTGAGGCGCAGCTCGCGAAGCGCCAGCAGGTTCGCTTCAAACTCGGCAGCCTTGGCGAGAATCTGATCCGCCGCCTGCCTGGCTGTACGCCCTTTGACAGTCCACGCCGAAACGGCCAGTGGGACGGCCTTTTTCGGGTAGCCCTGATCCTTGAAAGCCTGTGCCTCCAAGGCGGCTTGTTGGTATTCCAGGGCGCGCAATGGATCACCGACCAGCGTGCGACGGGCGCTGTCGGCAGCGGCATCGACCTTGGTGCACAGGCGTTCGGCTTCCTGGCGTAACAGCTCGGCAGCATTCTCTTCAGTCAGCACCCAGGCGCCGTCCTCCCAGGTATGGGCGGAAGAAGGTGAAGGCGGGCGAAGTCCATCCTCGTACTGGTGCAGTTCTTGAATGACTTTCATCGGATCAGCTCCCAGGACAGGTGAACATTGATCGCATTGGTAAAGTTGACGGCAATACCCACGCTGTAATCGGTTAATGCCTGGTGCCCCTTGATTCCCATGCTCAGCAACAGCTCGTCGCTATCAGCAGTGGTGGCACCCAATGTGTGCTCCGCCTGAAAGCATTGCCAAAGCGAGCGAGATTGAGAGTGATCAAAACTGGCTGTGACGGTAGAAACCGTAACGTCGTTGACAACGTTATTGGAGAACAGCACACACATATATGGGCTGCTCCAGCCCCCCGCTTGGTTGCCGATACTTTGCAAGGCGGGTGACAGGTAGCTGTAATTGCCCCCAACCCACCCGGCCTGAACGAAGGCCAGCGAAGTCACGGCACTCGGAGAGGGCGTTGGATTCCCCGCCACAAGCCGCGCTGCACGCGCATGCGGATCCAGCGGCAGATAAACCACCCCCGTGCCATTCACCGTTTGAGACCAGGTCAATTGAGCACGGTTGTAGATCGTGCGAATCGTCGGCAAGGAGCCCGGCGCCCCGGTCATCACCCAGGCCAGGCACATGTCCAGGGGTGTGGACGCAAAGCCGCCGCCGGACGCTCCGTTGACAGTCCCCTTCAAGGATTCCGGCGAGAGGTCATACAAGCTTCCACGCTGCATATAGAACGTCAGCGCGCCGCCTATGACCTGCGCTCTAAGAAAATAGCTGGCGCTGGGCAACAAGTCGGCGCTGCTCCAGGCCGCCGTCACGTAAGTACGGGATCGACCCAACCGCCCACTTACCACCTCTTGTCCAATGCTGATGTACACACCCGCCGGAATCGAGACACGGCCGCCACTGGTGGACAGCGCCATTGGCGTTATCGCCAAGCGGGCGTCCGCAGTTGCAATCGTTGGCAGCGGTAAGGCGCTGATCGGAAGCGCGAGGTCCTGGTTCCAGCCCTTGGCAGTGACTGACTGAATCGCCTCGAGCAGTTGATCGTTTTGAGTTTCATCTGGCGTCAGATCCCCCGCCTTGATGACATTCACGATTTCCTGCGTCACGCCGTTCCCCCAAGCCGCCGGAATCAACGACCCGGGCGTTCCGGTCAAGGGGTTTTCATCCACGAACTTCCCATTCACCAACCCGGCGCTGGGCACACTCTTCGGATAATCCATCCGTCTACTCCCTAGTCATAATTGATGTGAACCTTGGTATGCGCCGGTGCGCTACGGTGGATCAGGCATTCCAGCGCCGAGCCCGGATTGACGCCAAAGCGCTCTCCCCAATAGCTCGCACCAAAACGCCGCCCCAACAGCAGGCGGCCGCCGGTATTGAGGGTCCACATGAACTGCGCCTGCCAGGTGCCGAAATGCGCTTCGCCGAACCGCGCGCGGCCCATGCGCGGTGCCTTGAGTTCGGTGATGGTGGCGTTGGGGTAACCCTGGCTCTTGGCGATTTCCACGTAATAGGCAATGGCCTGGCTGCCCACCGCCAACAACCGTCGGCGCACCGCCAAGCGACGATCGTCATACAACGGCGTGGCGCCCAGGCACGGATCAGGCAGGTTCATCACCCGCTCCCAGTCCGGCACCAACTCACTTACGCCCGCCGGGTCCATCTCGTTGAGCAAGTCGGCGGCACGGGCGTCGAGGCGGGCCAGCTCCTGGGCGATGCCTTCCAGCACTTCCTCCAGTTCCGGCACGCGCTCCGGGTCCCACGCCGGACCGCTGGGCAGCAGGCTGCGCAGTTGGGCCTGGTACTGTTCAGCAGTTCTTATGCCTGCCATACGCAGCCTCCGAACGTCAGCAACTGATTACTGGCCGCCACCACATCGGCGCTCGGCGCAGTGAGTTTGTGGTCGGTTTCGCCAGTGGCGCTGCTGATGGCTTCGGCGATGTGGGTCAGCAGCAGGGTTTCACCGAGGCCGGCTTCGCGGTTGTGCAGGTCGCGCAGTTGCGCCTCGATCGCCGCGCGCACGGCGCTGGTGTCCGGGGTGATGCGCAGCCGGTAGGTCACCGGCACCTGCGTCGGCGCCAGTACGTGCAGCTCGGCGGTCACCGGACGCAAGGGCTCGATGTAGGTCCGCACCTCTTCCAATTGCTCGGCGTTGGGGATCGGTTGCGGATCGTCGTCCCGCATCACGAAAAGACCGACGGTGCCCGGTCCCAGGTAGCTGCCACGACACCACGCGCGGGTAATGCCAGGGTACTCCAGAGCCCAGGTTTCATAGTCCTGTGCCGAACCACCGTGGGGAATGACGCGATAGGAACGGATCACCCTGGCCCGCAGGGATTCAAGGCTTTCCCGAGCAACGCCGCCAGTCAGCCCCGGCGCCACCACCGTGAAGCTGCTACCAATGCCGAGGATCGGTTGGACGGGCGTCAGCACCAGGCCGGCGTCGGCGTTGCCCAGGCTGCCGGCGTCCAACGCGGCGATGGAGGCGGTGTTCAGGCCATTGCTGGTGGTGCGGGCGCTGGTCACTTTGTAGGTGCGGCCATCGGTGGATTGCAACAGCGTGTCGACATCCAGTACCGCGCCGGCGGTGGCGGTGAAACTGACGCTGCCGCTGGCCACCTGGGCCGCTTTGCGCGCCTGGTTCAGGCGCAGGGCGGCGATGCGTTCCAGGGTGGACTCATCGGCCTTGTCCGGCAGGATCTGCTCGGCGATCCAGTCCAGGTAGCCATACAAGCCATAGGCGGCGCCACCGAGGGTGCGGGCCAGCACTTGGGCATCGGACTGGCGCAGCGAATCGCTGGCCAGGTCGCTTTGGGCGCGCTTGATCAGCACCGGCAGCGAAGGGGTTTCAAACGGCATAGGTCACCTGCCAACTGTTATCGGGGTTGATGTCCAGGCGCTCGCCATCGGCCAGAGTCAGGACCGTGCGCAGGTTCAGGCGCTGGGCGTCGAGGCGTTCGCTGATGATGTCGATGGCCTTGCAATGGCCGTCATCGATCAGCCATTGCAAGGCTTCGCGTGCATAGAATTCGGCGTCGAGCTGGGTCTGGCGGGTCAGCTTGACCCGGCGCAACAGCCACAGCCGCGAGCCGATGCGGTCGTCGGCCACGGTGGGAAAGGTGTCGCCCCACCAGCCGAAACGTTCGTCATCATCGACGGCATCGTCGTCAGCGGCGCGGCGCCAGGTGAACAGGCTGATCAGCACCGAGCGGGTCAGCGCGGCGTGCAGGTTCTGGCTGATGAACATCATTGACCTCCCGCCGGCGCACCGGTCTGGCCGCTGCCGGCCTGTACGCCGCCATGCACATGTTTGATCTGGCTGATGCCGCCGGCGATCTGGTCGCCTTGGGAGACGATCTTGCCGGTGTGGTTGATGACCGGGCTGTCGATGTTCACCGCGCTACTGGCGCGGATGTTCAGGGTTGCAGTCTCGATGTCGATGACACGACCGCGCTTGAAGTGGAGCTTGTCGCCTTCGTCGGTGTAGAGCGCCACTTCGCCGGGGGCCAGGGCCTGGAGACGGAAGCGGCGATCGGCAACCACCAGGACCACGGCATGGGAGCGGTCGCCTCCCAGGAACGTGGCAATGCCCTCGGCACCGGCCAGCGGGTTGCTGGTGAAGCCGTAGGGTTCGAAGTGCTCCATGTCGTCGTTCACTTCGCCGGCGGTGAGGCGCATTTGCAGCGACTGCAGCTTGGTGGCCGAATTGGCGAGCACGACAGTGCCGCGCGCCAGGAGGCGGGTCAGTAGGCTCATTGAGGTTTCCTTGAGAATCGGGGACTTGAACGCGGTGTTCGGATCAACGTCTCTATTGGCGGCGCTGCCGCCATCGCGAGCAGGCTCGCTCCCACAAGGGGGCTGTGGTGGGCAGGCATCGGCGCCAGGCTCAGGGTTTGGGCGGCACCGGGTTGGCGTCGAAGGTATGCGGCGGCGCGACTTGCAGGGTGGTGACGGAGCCTTGTGCCGATAGGGAGTACGTGACTTTGGAAATCAGCATGTCAGCGTCGAACCCCAGCACCGGGTCGATCACCCGTACCAAAGTGTTGTGCCGCCACAGGTCGCCATTGGCTTGGCGCCAGCCCTGCACGCGGTAAGTGGTGGTCAGGGCCTTGCCGGAGCGGATGGCGCTTTCCCAGTCGGCCCGTTGCTGGGCCAGCTCGAAGGTCAACTGCGCGCTCTCGCTGATCACCGTCACCCGCTTGCGCTTGAAGCTCAAGTCGGTGGCGGTGCCAGAGACTTCGCTCACCGCCGCCCCACTCTGCTGATCACTGCCCTTGTGCTGACCGATGACCCGGTATTCGGAGAACACCTGGCTATAGTCCATCGGTGCGTTGCCCGACAGAATGTTCTTGCCCAGCTCCAGCACATCACTGGCCCGTCCGCCGCTGCCGGGTTTGGCCAGCAGCACGCGACCTTGCGCGTCATCGGTGGAGAATACCCGGAACAACGTCAGCAAACGGTCGATGGATTGAAAGACCGTTTCCCCCGGTACGATGCTGTGCTCGCTCAACCGCGCGGTTTCAGGGATTTCACTGACGACCCCCACGCCGTATTGCGACGCCAGGGCCTGGACGATGCTCAACACCGTTTGCCCACGCCATTGAGTCGGGCGGTTGATCGCCGCGCAGTCCACCAAGTCCTGGGTCTTGGAACCGCCTTCAATGCTCAGGCTGATCTGCCGACCGTCGTAGCTGACCGGTGCCTTGAACACATAACCGCTGAGCACCAGGTCGGCACCAATGCGTACCTGGCATTCATCGCCCGGACGGATCGGCACCGCTTGGGTCTGCCCCGGCCATTGCCAGGTGACGTCGAGTTTGAAGGTACGGAACTGGCGCTCCAGGTCCGCACTGATTTCCACACTTTTCCAGCCACCGTAATCCAGCCCGCCGACGGTAAGCGAGACAGCGTTGTCGAGCTCGTTCATGGCTTACTCCCCGGAGACTTTCAGGTCATTGGGCGGCAGGAAACCAGGATGGGCGACGCCATTACGCTGGGTCACTTCAGTCACCCGGGTGGCATCGGCAAATTGCTGATACGCCACCACCAGCGCTGGCAGGCTTTGCTTGAACGACAGGTTGATCAGCCTGACACCCGACGACGCCACCGCCGTCAGGTGCGCGGCCATTTGCTGGCGCAGGTTGTTCATCGCCTGATAGTGCTCCGGATCAGCCTTGAGGGAGGCCTGCCAGATCGCATCGTTAAGGGCATCGCGCAGCGCCAGCACATCGTCGGCCACCGGCACGTCTCGGCGCTGGACCGGTTGCACGGCCTGTTGCGCCACCGACGGCGTGGCGTCCAACTTGACCACAGGCGCCGCCACCGGCATCGCCGCAATCCATTGTGCGGCCTGCACCAGCAGCGTGTCCTGGACCAGATCGGCCACAGCCTGGGCCGCCGCCGTGGTGTCCTTGCCGGTGGTGAGCTTGGGCGCGTCGGCCTTGCGAATGGCCTCCACCTGTTGCGACACGCTGGCAATCACGCCGCGATAGCCGTCACGGGCAAAGTCCTTCAGCTCGCGGATGTCGCCCAGCAATCCCTTGAACTCGGCCGCCACTTCCTTGGGCAACGCTTTCACTGCCTTGACCAGATCGCTGAGTTGCCGATAGGTCTCGATCAACGGCTTGAGCTCCTGCTCGATCACTGCGTAAACATCCTTGAGGCTGTTGCGCAGGTCCGCGATACCGATCCGTGCGGCCTTGATCAAGGTCATGGCGTCTTCGAAGCGCCGCACCGCCGAACCGAGGAAGCTGTCGGCCGAGACCAGCAGCAGTTTCTGGCTGTTGATCGTGGCCGATGGGAATTGCAATGGCTGGTCGGGGTAGAACTTCAGGGCGAACGTCACCAGCCCACCGTCCTGACGGGTCTGAGTCATGTCGCATTCGCCAACCTTGACCTGCATGCGCCCCAGCCATGGATGCACCAGCGCACCGCTGCCCTGCTCCAAGGCCTTGAGCAGCTTGTCGCGCTGCTCCAGGCAATCGGGGCCGACGATGAACGCGGTCAACTCATGAATCTTCGCCTGCTGACCGAGCCCCTCGAAAAACGGTTGGTCACGCTGCGGATATTCATGCAACTGGCCTTTGTGGCCGACCGGGGTTTTCGCCTGGTCGACCCAGAACCCGACGCCACGAAACGACGCCGGCAACAAACGATCACGCCAGCTCATTGGAGCCTCCTGTGGACAGTGAGCGATAGCCGATGCGCGAACTCACCGCCAGGGCCGGTTGATTGGTCTGTGGTGGGTCGGCGCGCAACCCGGCCGGCGCATTTTCGAAGCGCACGGTCAGGCCGCCTTCAAGTTGCGTACGATTGTTCGCGGCGCTTTGTTGCACCAAGACGCTGGAGGTCTGTGGCAACGTACCCGCCGCCAGCGAGGTTTTCGCTGGCCCGTTGGCGGACGCTGGCGCCAGGCTGGACGACAGGCCTGGAGGCTGCTCGCTGGCCCCGCCAAAAAACGCCGGCGCCAGCTCACCCTTGCCTTCGGCATTGGTGGCGCGCTGCGCTTCGGTCAGTCCTTCGACCTTGCCAGTGAACGTGGTGATGAGTTCACCGAAGCCGCCATTGAAGAACGCCCTGATCGGTGCAATCACGCCCTGCAGCTTGTCCCACCACTGGCTGAACCACTCGCCCACCGGCCCCCACTGTTGGGTGAGGCCCTCGATGGGCGACCAGTCGAACAGGCCTCTGAACACCGCCAGCATGATCGCCACCTGGTTGCGCACGCCCTCCCAGATCCCGGCGAAGACTTCTCCGATCGTTCCCCAGTTGGCCAGGATCAGCCCCAACGGCGTCCAGTCGAACAAGCCTTTCAGGGCATCCATCACCGGCACGGTCAAGGCCTTGAGCAGGTCCCAGATCGCCGCGAATAACCCGGTCAGCGGTGCCCAATTGGCAACTATCAAGCCTAAGGGTGACCAGGCGAACAGCGTTTGCATGAAGCCAATAACCGGCGTTGCCGCCGCCACGATCACATTCCAGAGCGCACCAAAAAAGCTGCTGAT
Source organism: Pseudomonas sp. NFACC16-2 (assembly GCF_900119205.1). Taxonomy (NCBI): domain Bacteria; kingdom Pseudomonadati; phylum Pseudomonadota; class Gammaproteobacteria; order Pseudomonadales; family Pseudomonadaceae; genus Pseudomonas; species Pseudomonas sp. NFACC16-2. Next base: position 66,892 of record NZ_FPIX01000010.1, read on the forward strand.
CGGACCCCAGTTGCTGATCACCAGCCCCATCGGGGTAAAGGCGAACATTGTCTTGAAGAACTCGACCATCGGCAGGACGATCGGCGCAAGCCGCTGCCAGAGCCCGGCAAAGAACGCCGAAATCGGTGTCCAGTGGGCGATGATCATCCCTGCCGCCAAGGCGATGCCCATGGCAATCAAGCTGATGGGGTTCATCTTCAAGGCCAGGTTGACCACTTCAAGCGCCTGGCTCGCACCGCTGACCGCCGTCTGGATCGCGCTGAACGCCACGACGCCATTCGCCAGGCCCTGTACCAGTTGCGGGTTGTCCTGCAGTACCTGGGCCACGCCGCTGACCATGGGCTGCAAACTGACCGCCACTGCGTTGACCGCAGGCCCCAAGGCCGAGCCGAACTGCACCGACACGTTGCTGATGGAAGTCTTCAATCCATCCAGGTTCTGTGCCGCTACACGAGGCGCTTCAGGTACCTGGACGGCGCTGGCCACCGCGCTCGCTGCGCCCGCTTCGTCCTTGAAGGCCAGCGCCGACTTGAGCCCGTCCGTAAACGGTTGGGCCAGGCCACCGCTGGGTAGCAGACCGGAAATGTCCAGGCTGCCCAGGCCCGTGGCGTCGAGGTTCTGCTTGAAACTCGCGACCTTCGCACGAAGGCCGGCGAGCTTGGGTGACAGCTCATCGATGCCGGTCAGCAGCACCGCTTTTTTCTCTACCGTTTGTGTGTCTGCCATCACTGCACCTGCTGCATCGCATTGATCCGTTGCGCGTGCTCCAGGGATTCGCGGAGCACATCCAGTGGCCTGGCCATCATCTGTTCGGGGTCAACCTTCCAGAACCAGGCCAGGTCATAGGCGGCGGCGATCAGGTCGCCGATGGCTGCGACGCCGCACTCATGAAAAAACTCGCGACGGCCCAGCTCAGGGCATTGAGGTCAGCCAGGTCCAACTGGTTGACCGACGACGGCGGGATGCCCGCGCACACCGCGATGTATTTGGCCGCGACATCCATGTCCAGGCTCACCTCCTCGCTCTTGTCGATCTTGTACGGCAGCGCCTTGATCGCGCGGACTTCCTGCACCGTCGGCCGGCGCAGGGTCAGTTCGTTCAACGGCTCGCCATGGGCCTCGATGGCCACGCGCAATGTCACGACATCGCTCATTGCCAAGTCCCCTTGATGCCTTCGAATTTCAGCTCGATGGTGGCGTCGTCACCCTTGGACACCGGCTCTTCCACCAGGTAGGCGCCGGCCAGCACGTAGACCTTGCCGTTGTTGAATTCGCAGGTGACGGTCATGTCGGTGCCCGCAACCAGTTGCTTGAGCGGGAAGTCCGCGGTGTGCAGCGCCGTCACCTTGAAGGACGGCGCGATGTCGGTTTCCTTGTAGAAACCCGGTACGACGGTTTCGCGTTTGGTGAACATCAGTGGCGCTTCGCAGCCACCGTTGATGGTTAGTTGAGCGCCGTCCACTTTGACGTAGCAGGTGCCCGCAATCAGTTGACCCATGGTGTTTCTCCCTTCAAATAAAAAGCCCACGCAAGGTGGGCTGATGCATGCGACTGAGTGCTACCGTCAGGCGACGTCGTCGTACTGCAGGCGGAACTGGTTGAGCAGCGCGAACACCCGCAGGCCGTTGATGTAATCCGGTGGGAACAGCACATTGACCCGGCTCGGGTCCTGGCTGTCACGCTCGACAACCAGGTGCTCGGCGAACAGCTCGGCGTTTTCCACGTGGCCTTCCAGCTCGAGCTTGGCGTATTGAGCGATCAGCTCGCCGCGAATGGTGCTCGGGGTCACGATGGGCTGGCCGGCGCCAAAACGGGTGCCGTCGGAGGCCAGCTTGTGGCGACCATATTTGCTGGTGATCACGCTTTGCAGGCGGCGGACGATGAACGCCGACTGGTGCATGGTTTCGCTGTCCAGGTAGGAATTGTCCGCCTGGCCGAAAGCGTTCTTCTGATAGGTGGTGATGGAACGCTGGATGCGTACGTAGCCACCTTCGTAATACGCCGTGGCGATGCCGTAGTTGAGCAGCGACTGACGCTCGGTGAGGGTGAAACGTTCGCTGGCGGGTGCCGGGTCCAGGCCTGGCAGGCTGCCGCTTTGGGTCGGACGGCTGGCGTCGGCGGAGATGAACACCGCCGTGCGCGCCGCCAAGGCAGCGGCCTGGACCCAGAACGGTTGCGGTACGCCCAGCTCCAGCGCCTGGAGCGTCATGTGCTGGTCGTTGCGGGCCTGACCGGCGGCGACCAGGGTGCCGATGGTGCCGCGCTTGGCGCTGTAGACATGGCCGAACAACTGCTTGGCCCAGGACCAGCGGCCGGTGTTGTCGTCCATGACGGCTTGCCAGGTGTTGAGGCTCGCTACATCGGACCAAGGCATGGCGATGAATTCGAAAGGTTCGTCGCCCAGGGCCGCGACGGCAGCGGTCTGGTCTGGCACACCGGCGCCACCGGTCATCGCGTTGATGGCGGTGGTCAGGCCGGCAGGGGTATTTTCGCCATTGCTCTTGCCCAGGCGATTGAATTGAAGGCTGATGTCATTGCCGCTGTCGCCGGTCCATTTGGCACTGAGGGTCACGACGCCCTCGGCGGCCGCAGCGGTCACCGGCAGATCGGCGGCGGCGTTGATTTTCAAGGCCAGCGCGGCGGCGGCCTGGGCCGCCGTGGCACCGTTGACGATGGCGGCCTGGACGCGCACACCGCCGACGTACAGGTTGAGCACACCGCTTTCAGTCGCGGTACCGGTGAAGGTCAGCACGCCCTTGGCGATAGCGCCTTCGACGTTGTGCAGCGGCAGGCACCAGATTTCACCGAGCGGATCGGTCTTGCGCCAGGTCTCGTACATCGAGGCAAGCATCGAGCCCTGCCCGCCGATGTTCTTGGCCAGCGCGACGCTGGACACCAGCACCAGTTTGCCAACTTCCGCCGGGGCGACGTTGTCGTTGACCTGGGCGACGATCAACCGGCGCATGGCCGATGACGCGCTATTGGCGGCCGAGTTGTCCATTTCGGCGTAGAACAGCGGCACACGAATGTCCGCGGGAATGTTGCTGAATCCGATCGCCATTATTTGGCTCCCTGTGGTTTTGCCGCTTTCACGGCTTTGGTGGTGATATCGCCATCGGCCAGACGTCGACGCCACCAGGCGTTGTCTGGCACTTCACGGCCTTCGAGGGGCAACAGATCGCCCGCTTCCGGGTCCGGTACGGCACGGCCCGGGGCCGGCAGCACGGTGATGCGTTTGCTCATGGGGTTACGTCTCCAGAGAAAGTCAGTTCCACGCGCCCGTCGGGGCCGGGACGTTTCAGGTTGGGGTCCGCCGGGTCGATGGCATCGACCCGCACGGTGGCCCCGGTAAAGGACGACAAGCCGTCCAGTTCACGCTCGTGCCAGCTTTCGGCAGGCTGGCTCGCCAGATTGCGGCCCAGCTGGAACTCGGCGAAAAAGCGCAGCCGGTACACCACGCGGCGGCTGTTGATGGAAACCAGTTCGCTGCCGTCGTACTCGACGCCGGTGTACTCAGCGCCCGGCTTGAACCCCACCAGCGCCCGCCACAGTTCGGCCCGCAGGTCGTGCAACAAATCCAGCGCTTTTGTCGCATCGGTGGCATCGAGCACCAGCACGGCATCGAAGCGATCACGCACCGCTTGCAGCGTGACGTTTTGAGCTGCGTTCTTGCTGGCAATGTCGGCGGTGGGCAGGACATAGGCGCAGGGGGTCTGCAGCGGGGTCTCGGCTTGCAGCGTGGCGAGGTCAAAGCCTGCGGCCACGCGATGGGCAAGCGTCGGACAGTGCTCACGCAACTGCGTGAGGATCGGTGTGATCTTCATGGGGGACTCCAGTTGTAGAGACGGTGCAGTCGAGGGCGACCTGTGGGAGCGGGCTTGCTCGCGATGGCGGCGTGTCAGTCAGTGCAAATGTTGAATGTCTGGGCGCTATCGCGAGCAAGCTCGCTCCCACAGGGGGACCCGGTTGGGCGCGGGGTATGTGCAACGCTGAACAAGACTGTGGGATCAGGCCTTGGCATCCAGACAGGTCGCATTGATCAAGCAGCGATAGCTTTTTTCCCGGTCGCCACTGGCGGTGACCTTGTCGATCGACCAGCGACCGCGCATGAAATCCGGCCAGGTGGCGTCCAGCAGTACGATGCCCTCGGCAGACAATCCCGGGTTGCCAGGGCACTCAATCGCCACCTTGAGGGCTTCGCGCATCATCCTGCGCACCTCGCCTTCACCGGCAGCGCGGGCGTCATCTGCGCCCTGGAAACGCTGGCGCAGGGTTTTGAACGGCGCGAGGCCGCTCTCTTCGACCTGCAACTTGCCGGCCGTCGCGTCCCACCAATGGGTCTTGCAGCCTTGGTATTTCGCCCGGGCGGTTTCATCCAGCTTGGCCGAAGTAAAAGCCTGGTCGCCAGGACGATTGTTGGTCGTCACCGACAGTTTTATCTCGGGCAGGACCTTGCCCGACAACGACTTCGCCTGGCCGCGCCGAGCCAGCACATACAGCTCGTTGATCGGCTTGGCGACGGCGTCATAACGATGGGCCAGGCGCGTCAGGAACCCCATGTCGGTTTCGTTGGACTGGTCGATGTGCTCGATCTTGATCAGCGCCAGGTCTGGCGCCACCCGGGGAGAAAAACCGTGCCTGGACGCCAGTTGACGAAACAGCGCCCCCAGGGTCGTCGGTCCATGGCTGACGGATCGGCGCTGCTTGAACCCGGTCTGGTCCGCCGCACTGAACGGCGCGGCCATGGCCACCAAGGTCAGGCGCAACGGGAACAGCGTCGGCGTGCGCCGGGTGATGACGAACTCGCCCTTGTCCACCAGACCCGACTCCAGGTAGCCGACCCGTAGACCGATTTTCCCGCCCAGGCTGGGCAACCCTTCCAGCCCGTCCAGGCTGATGGTGAGGGTCAATTGATCCGACTCGATTCCTGCCGCGTCGACGTGTGTCCAATTGAGCAATCGTGCGTTGAGCAGTGCGGCGTTCGCACCATAAATTTCCACCGCAGGCGTGAAACCCAATGACATGTAGCCTCCTTAATCCCAGGCCGAAACCGGTGGGGTTGCCACGGGCTTGAGGTCCACTTCCGGCAAGACCACCCATACGCCCGCCGGCAATACAGGCCCCCATTCAGCCAACCCCGGATTGAGCCGCCAGAGCGCCTCTTCGACGATGTCGTCACCGCGCTCAAGCTCGCGGTACAGCAACAGATTCACCGAATCACCGGCGATACTTCGAACCCTACGCATTGGCGAACTCCGTCAATTCAACCACCCAGCCGACCACCATCGCCGTGCCGTCATCAATGATCTCGGTCTGGGTTTCCGTCACCTTGCTGATCTGCCACAGACCCCAATTGCGACCGATGCCATCGACCAGCGGCACGGGAACTCGCTGCGCCTGCAAGGCGCGCAACTCATCGAGGCGATCCATGGCGTTGGCGTACATCGACTTGCCGGTGATCGTCAGCCCTTGCAGGCCTTGGCCGACCTGGCTGGACTTGGGTTTGCTGGTGAGGATGTCGATGCTCTTCCAGCCACCGTCCGAGGTGCGTACCAGGCTGTGGTACGCAAAGTTTCTCGACAAACCGAAAATGAAACTGCCGAGTGCCATTTGCTGACGCATCACGTACCTCCGTCGGTCAGGGCCGCGTCACTGCGCATGGCGAGTGAGTTGGGCATGGTCGTCAAGCCGAATTGGCCCGAGAGCTGCTGCACGACCAGGTTGGCCAACTGACTCGCGCTGGCCTGGTCCTGGCCGTTGATGTAGATGTTTGCGGTCATGGTGTTTTGTTGCGTGGTTGTCTGGGTGCTAGCCAGGTCTTTGCTGACCTGGTCTGGAGCGGCGAGTCTGTCGGCGGGGGCGACGAGCTTCTCACCCAAGGACGCGCCCGCATCGCTCCCCAACCAGCCGCCCAGCAGTCCGCCAACCAGACCACCAATGGCAGTGCCGATCACCGGAACGACGCTCCCCAAAGCGGCACCGGCCGCAGACCCCGCAGCAGCGCCTGCCCAGCCGCCACCTGCAGCTCCCAGGCCTGCACTCATCATTCGTTTGTCGCCGGTCAGTACACCCTCGGCCACATCAGCGACGGCACCGACTACTTTTAATGGGCCGGGCGCCCTGCGGGTCATCGAGCGTAATGAGGCCGTTGGCCCGGGTGAAAAACGCCCTGCGCCTCCCAGTGAGCCTCGTGTACTGACGCGTATTTTCGTCCTGCTCGTGGATTCGGGACGCTGGTTGGCATTGCGTGTATCCAGCTTGTCCCCGCGAGGATTTCTGAAATCTTCAGAGATCACTTCCCCCAATCGGCCGGGAAGGTGCGGAGCGACCTTGCCCAACACCCGCTTGGCCACCTGATTGGACATCTCATCCCCTACAGCCTTGAGCAGCGCGCCCACCAGCGGTTTGATCGCCGCGCCAATCAACACAATGGCCGCAGCGGCTTTAGGTGAGGACTCCGCCAACTCACTCATGCCATCGGCCAGCGACCCCAACCACTGGAACGAGGTATCCGCCGAGGGCATCAGGGCATTGCCCGTGGCCAGCGACAAACGCTCGCTGCGGGCGTTGAGGACGTTCAGTTGGCCCTGCCGGGTGTTCGACAGCGCCAACGCGTCCTGCCGCACCGAACCGTTGTTGTCCAATTGTGAAGTGGCGTATTGGCCTGGGTCTTTGACCTGCCAGAACGCGGCGTTCACATCGTCGAGTTTCTGCGACATGCGCAACACCGCGGCATCCCCAGAGCCAAACAACGAAGAGGCCAGGGACGAGCGTTTTTCGGCCGGCTGCGCGTTCAAGGCCGCCAGCACCGACATCACTGTCCCCGGCGCGGCGTCCTTGTCACGCAAGCCGCTCGCCACCTCTTTGGGATCAAGTCCCAGTTGCTTCCAAGCCGCTTGCTCGGTCGCGGAGGCATGATCGCCCTTGCCTAGAGCAGTCGTGAAGTGATCGAGCGCCACACCCGCTTCAGCTTGTTGCGCGCCGGTATTGAGAAGTGCCGCCGTCAGCGCCGCAGCTTGGGTAGGCTGCAGGCCCGCCGAGGTCGCGGCCGCACCGTCACGCTGCAACACTGTGCCGATCTCATTCGCTTTCGCACCACCGGGAATCTTGCTCAGGTGGTTGGTTGCATCCGCCAGATCAAACGCTTTCTCTGCGCTGAGCTTCATGGAGGTGCGCCAGCCAAGCAGCATCTCGGCGGCTTCCATGGCTGGCATTTTGAACGTCGATGCTGTGACACCCGCATCACTGGCGAAACGCAACAGCGCCAATTGCCGGTCCGAGGCATTGGGCAGATCGCTGCCGACTCCTGCCCTGGCCGCCAGGCTTTGCATCCTCACCACCTCAACCGCCGTGGTCCCGCCGGCCGCCACCAACGGCGCACTGGCGATACGCTGGGTTGGCTCCGCCATTTCTGCAATCTGGCGAGGCGTGAAGTGGCCGGCCTGCTTCAGATCGGCCATGGCCGCATCCATCGCTATCGCCGGTTTGAGCAGCGCCGGTGGTTCGATACCGCCACCCGACTTACCCTTTGGCTCATTGGCCGACTCACCCTTGGCGCCAGCGCCCATCGTTTGGGAAAACAATCGTTGCGCCGATAGCTTCACGGTCAGCGACTCGATCGCCGTGGTCAGCAACCCGAGCTTGAGCCCAAGTTTCTCCAGCGCCAGGTCGAGGCCCGACAGCTGATCCCTGGCGAACGTGCCTTGTGCTGACACACCGTTCGTAGGGCTGGTATTACCGAACGCCAACCCACTCTCATTGAAGGCTGCGTATTTGAGCGAATATCTATCGTCCGCCATCCCGCTCTACTCCTGTTTCACGCCAAGGCGAGTGATCGCAATGTCGTAGCGGCGCAAGGCCTTGCCGGCGTCCCACTCCAGGATTTCCGCCTCACTTACCGAGTAAATGAGCGGCACCACATCGAGGATCACTTCGATGTCGCGCTCCGAAAGAAGTCCGCCGGTTTGTTTAAAAAATCGTCGATGCGCACCTGCAGTTGCGTCCAGTCGGGCACGGTCAGTAGGTCCAGATCGGGAATCATCAGGCCGGTGCAGTGGGCGGTGATGAACTCGGCGCGCTCCTTGGCCGTCTTCAGTTTTTTCATCGCCTTGGTCGCACGCAGCACCGGCATCTCCAGGGTCAGCGACGTCAGGCTGCGACCCGCGACGTCGAGCGGTTGCAGCAGTTGCACCTGGTCGGGATCGCCCTGTGGCTCATCCAGAAAGTGCGACGCCGGGCGCGTCGACATGTCGTGCACGTACTGGGCAATGCTCACGTAGTCCGGGCGCTTGAGCTGGTCGAGTTCCTTGACCGACAACCCGGTGGCCAGTTTGGCCAGTTCGAAGAACTGATCGTCTTCATCATCGCCGGCGCGGGCCAGGGCGTCTTTTTGCGCGGCGTAGTACAGCGGTTTGAGGGGGAGCTGCTCGATCCGCGCATCGTCGTCACCGATGATCGGCGACAGCAAGACGTGAACGGGAGGTGTCCAGGGCATGAAGTGAATTCCTTGGTGGATACTGGAAAGTGCTGCGCTTTGCCGGTCAATCACGATGTGCCCCCTGTGGGAGCGAGCTTGCTCGCGATGGCGTCGGATCAGTCAGCATCGATGTTGGCTGACACACCGCTATCGCGAGCAAGCACGCTCCCACAGGGGCTGCATCTAGCCGACTGGCAAAGGTTTAAGGCAACAACACCGCACGGCGAGCATCGCCGAGGATGTCGACGCCGTTGAGCACGAACTTCTGGGTGCGCACGTCGATGTCGATCACCGGGACGCCGTTTTCCAGGCGGTTGTAGGTGCGGCAGGACAGCTCCAGGTTGGTCTTGGGTTTCTCGCCCATTTTCAGCAGGGTTTCCTCGAGGGACTTCAACTTGCCACCCACCGTGTGGTAGGTAAACCAGGTGTTGCCGTCCTGATCCTGGCCGGCTTCACGCACGTTCAGCAGAATGTCGTCGCCCACGCTCACGCCCAGCGCCAGCATGATTTCCGGACCAAGGCCTTGCAGCGTCAACTTGGCTGTCAGCACTTTGCCGCTCTTGGCCATTTCCTCACCAATGAAACGGCCGCCACGCATCTCTTCCATGTCGAATTCGATCTTCGGCGGGGTGAACTCTTCCACGGTCGCCGACAACGGCAAGCCTTGCAGGGTGGCCGCGATGGCCTGTCTTACGCGGTTGGTAAACATTAGAGAACGTCCTCCAGGAACTGCTCGATGATTTCATCGCGGGCATTGAGTTGATAAATCATGTGTTCGTTCGGCGCGTAGCGGCCATAGTCGATGACCACGTACCAGGTGCCGTTCTTGTACTTCTCGACGCTGTTCAATTCCGGGTGCAGGTACACGCTGCCGCCGGGAATGGTTTCGTCGGCAACCAGGGTTTGCAGCCAGTCGTTGATGCGCTTGACCTCCTGGTCCATGAACGACTTGGTCAGGTTCTTCGCCATTGCCTTCTGGCCGGCCTTGACCAGCTTGCGGCTGATGGCATCCTCAAGGCCGACGTAGCTGATGAACTTGCCGGTGATGGAGCGGTTGCCCAGCAGCGAGAAGCCGCCGAGGATGGTCCGGGCGTAGTAACTGACGCCGTAGCGGTTGAGCAGATCGCCTTCGGTGGAGGTGTCGAGGATGTTGTATTCCACGGTGCGGGAAACGTCTTCGGCGTAGGTGACCTGGTTGCCCGGGCTCTCCCATTGCTTGACCTTGGCGAGGGCGGCGATGGCCAGGCTCGACGGGGCCAGGAAGACGTTTTTCTTCGCGGCCTTGGAGTACACCGCCGGCATGTTGTGCACCACCAGGCAACGGTCGAAACCGAGGTCCGCACCGCCCAGTTCCTGGCTGTAGGTCACCTGGTCGGCGACCGAGGCGTCCTTGCCGTCGAGCACCACACGGGCCTTGATGCGCTTGCCGAACGAAGCGAACTCACTGGCCACAGCCTTGGTGCCGGTAAAGCCTGGCGCGCCGATGATGGTCAGGTCTTCAGCGACCCCACTCAACGCGGCCAAGCCCAACTTGCGCCCGGTCTGCGCCTCGATGCCGCCGATCACGTTGTTCTGCGTGTCGGCCAGCGTGGCGCCCTCTTCGACGATGACCACGTACACCGGCACCTTGACCACTTTGAGGATCTGGTAGACGGCGTGGAACAACGTCCCCGCTTCGGCACCGGTCGGATCCAGCTGGGCCTGGGTGGTGAAGCTGTTAATACGGAACGGGGTGTTTTTCGGAATCAGCGGGTTGGCATTCGGCGCGGTGCCGACCAACCCGATGACGTTGTCACCCAGGCCACCCATGGCCTCGGGAGATTCAGTGGCATTGACGGGAATGCCGTTGTGCTCGAAGTTCAAAACCTCAGCCATGGTTATTCAGCCTTCTTGGTGGTGGCCTTTTTGGCCGGGGTGGATGCAGAGGCCGATTCGCCGGCCTCGGTTTTTTTCAGCTCCAGGCGACCGGCGCTGCGCAAGGCATTGGCCTCGACGTCGAGCAGGTCGAGTTCCTGGCCAGTGGTCGACCAGTGACCGCCGCCGGTGGGGAATGGGAGGAGTACGGTGTAGGTTTGGCGTGGTGCCATTTTTTGGTTCTCCAGATACGGAAAAGCCCCTTGGAAAGGGGCTTTGGGTTGTTTTTGACGGATAAGAAAACGCCCCGTCGGTGCGGGGCGTTTATTGGAGTTGAAGATCAATCCATGTTGGCGGTATTGGACGCTGGCCTGTGTCTGGAAATAATTCGGACTGAGGCCAGTCGCGCAACTTTTGAAGGTAATCGAGCAACTCTACAAATTGCTCATTATTGAGCGTCGTGGTCCGCTCCAGGTCCTGCTCGTCTCGGTGCCTATCACGCAGCCATTGACGAGCCAACAGCTCTCCATCGCGCCACAGACGTTCAGACGCTTTCCGCTCCTCCAGCGCCGTGACCTTCTCGGCGAACAAATCATTCTCGAACAACCAGCCTGGCTGAACCTGCGCAGCACACGATTGCCATTTTAGATCGGGGTGATATCGCCCCTCCGGATCAACGGTCGTCGTTTCGAGAACGATGCCGTCTTGTACCAATGCCCACATGGCCTTCCCTCAGTAAGTAATAAATACGCAGCCGTCCGCACCAGCTTGCGACCGGGTCTTTGAACGGCCGCCGCCCCCCATGCCCGGTCGAGTCAGAATCGATGTATCCAGAGCTGCAAAAGCACTCTCGCCACCACCGCCTGGACCGCCCCAGTTCCCTGTACCTGCTGAGTTGCGAACAGGCGGAAAGCCCAGACCGAGCGAGGCGTTAAAATCACCACCGGCCCCTACACCACTTTGAGCACCGTTATTCATAACGCCACCACGCCCACCGGTCGCCGAACAGAAGGAGCCAAAGGACGAGGTACCTCCGGCAATCCCAGGATCACCCTCAACCGTAACGGCTGCACCGCCTGCACCAACTGTTACGGAGATAACACTGCCCGGCACCACGGTACAGAGACGGTTGCTAATACCTCCACCACCGCCCCCGCCGGCACCGATAGTGGTTGACCCATCACCACCAAACGCTCCGCTCCCCCCGCCACCAACGACTTCAACATAAGCCTTCGTCACACCTGCCGGTACAGTCCACTGATAAACGCCGGCAGTTCTGTAATGCATCTTTCCACGAAAGGGCAAATTATCGTTGGTCAACAAACAGGACCAAAACAAACCACCGCTGGGTAAGTTGTATTGTCCGACCCAAAAGCGTCGTTGATTGCCAAGGATTGCATTCTCAAAAGCGAAATAGTAAGTGCAGTCGCTTCGGGGGGTGATAGCCAAGACACCCAGAACGTTTCCGCTACTATCGGGCGGTGCATCAGGGGTAGCCAAATTTGGAACAAGCGCGCCATATGCGAGGTACAGCCCACCAGGAGTAATAGCCTTAAATGTCTCTAGTATAGGTGCTCCTATACCGCCAAGCCCAAGCTGTCCGAAACTGATTTTTCCGGCCATTAGTTCCTTGAAGCTCGTAGACAAAACGTCACGAATCGACCCGCCCTCGGCGTACCAAGTGATACCAGCACCCGTTGAAAGCGTGATGGTATCCATTGTCTTGAGCGCAAGCTGGCCCGGCATCATGCCAGCTACATAATCGGTACCTTGCAGAACGATGGTCGCAGGGCCTGTTGATACATTGGTGAAAGTAATGGTGCCGCCATTAAACCCCGTGCTTGCCTTCGGCAACGTGATATTCACCGGGTTGGCCGAATTGATGATGAACGACCTACCGAACGCATCCGCAGTCAGAACGGTACTTGCGTCCAGCCCACCAACGCTTGAATGGTTACCGAGTGCGCGTTGCACAAACGCAGTCGTCGCGAGTTGCTGATTGTTGGTGCTGACCGGTGCAGTCGGAGCCGTCGGGACGCCCAGCAACGCGGGCGAATTGAGCGGCGCAAACCCTTGAGTGATGTTCTGAAACACCAACCCCGTAGCGCCCAACACAATCGCCCCATCGGTTACCAACTGCCAGATCGTGTTGGCAAGCGTCGCGCCCTCCTCCACCGAGACAATCAACCCCGAAGTCACTTCGGCGCTCGCATCGGCATCCTTTGCCCGAACCCAAGCGTCGTTCGCGGCCACGTAAATACCGTTGTCTTTCGCCAAAGTCTGGGACTTGACCAAGACCCGATTCCCGGCGATCACTGCAATACCATCGATTGCCTGCGCGCCACTCAAGACAATATTGCCCGTCGTCGCTACCCGCACCGACTGTTTCCTGTCGAGCTTGGCAAGTTCATCAGCGACATAACTTGCAACCCAAGCCCGCGTCGCCTTGACCACCGTATCGTCGATCAGCAACGTCACCAACTCAGCATTACTGGTCTCGAAAATCGCCCGGATGTAAAACTCTTTCCCCGACCCCGAAGTCGCCAACACCGGTTTGAACGACTCTGGATATTTGACAATCGCGTACAGGATCCCGGTATCGGTCCAGATCCCGGCCTCTCGCACATACCAGCCACCCACTTCAGGCGGGATGGTCACTTCGGCCAGCAACCAACTCGGGTTTTTCTCATCCTGGAACAACGCATTGAGCGGACCACGCCACACTTCGCGTTTGAGCGCCGTGGCGGTGGCGGCCGGGTTGTAAACCTCGCCGCCGCCATCACCGACGGAAATCTGCGACAGCTTGATGGGTGTGCCCGCCGCCTTACAGGCGGTTTCGTAGGCAATCCCCGCATCGGTGAGCAGGGTGTAGTAGTCGGCCATTTAGGACCCCTGTGGATAAATAGTGGAGGTTTCGACGGTGTAGAGTCCGGCGGCCATGAAGGCCTGGCCCGAGGCTTCCAGTCCTTCGATGACGATCGGATAAACCGTGGTCAGTTCGCCGCACAGCGTCGCGGCGCCGATGACGTGACGACCGAATGCACTCAAGCCGACAGACACCTTCAAGGTGTCGCGTTCGCTTTTGGCATCCGCCAGGCGACGGTCGAGACGGGCGTCGATTTCTTCGCTGTAGGGCTGCTCGGTAAATGCCCTGACGGCAAAACTGTAGGGCGGGCCAGCGGGTGTTTGCTCATACCAGGCGCGCACTTCAGGCATCAGCTGCAAACCCTTGGCAGCATTTTCCAGCGCCTTTCGCGTCCCGGCCTGCCGGGCGGTTGGCCAGGCAAGTTCAACGGTCAGGCGCTTTTCAGCTTCGGGCGCCGTGGAGCTCCACTCGTTGACCCCACGATCCGCCGCGAGATACGGCAGGAACGCCAAGGGCGTGGTGGCCGGGTTCATCAGCTCGGGAAACGGCGGATCGATGCGTTCGAGCAGCCGAGCGAACCCCAGATCCAGTGCCCTTTCCAACGGCGAACTGTTGGCCGGCAACAGACTCGGGCGAGGTGTGTCGTCACTCATAACGTGTCCACCTCGACCTCGACGCCCGTGCAGTACGGGGCTTGGAAAGCCGTCGTCACAATCGGTGCAAGTGGTTCGAGAATCTGGAGCTGAACCGCGCCTGCGCTGTGCAGCGTGTAGTCGATCCAGCTCGGGTCCACCCGACCTTCCAGTCGATGACACGCCTCGGCGTATTCCCGTAATTGCTGTTCGGCGGCAACCTGGGTCAAGCCCGAATCCGGACCGGCATTGATCTTCGCCACGACGCGGATTCTGTAGGGTTTGATTTGTGCGGCCTGCACGATGACCAGATCGGTTTCCGGTCGCACGTCAGGCCGGGCGAAGTGCTGGCGAACACCGCCCAGCAGCGCCTCGGACGGTGTGCCATCGCCCTCGCGGGAAAGCACCGTGACCGTGACTTCACCCGGCGCCGTCCGGCGTCCGTTGCCGTCCTTGACTTGCGCAGCGAGACCGTCCGGATCGAATGTGTAGGTCACGTTCACGACACCGCCAGCGGCACTGTCCACCTTCACCACTGGCCGTTCACCCAAGGTAAAAATCTCCCGCCGATACTGCATGCGCGAGCCGGCCGCTGGCGCATGAGGCGCCAGGTAGTAGCGCAACCGCGCATCGTCATCGCTCTCGTAGACCGGGGGGATGGGCGGGAAGGCCGCCGGGTCGCCCGGGTCGAGCAACTGACGCTCAAGGCCCATGTCCGCGAGACGAGCGTCGAGGTTGGTACCCGTGGCCCACCACGCCAACATCTGCTTGATGCGGGCGTTGTATTTGCGTTCGTGGGTTTGCAGCCGCACGCAGAAGGCTTCAAGCGCCAGGGTCAGCAGTTCGCTTTCGTTTTCAAGACTGTCCACCAGCTTCGCCGCACTTGCTGGCGAGCGCGCGCCGACGTACTCGACCACGAAGGTCTTGAACTCTGCGAGCAAGTCCTCGAACGCTTCGACAGTGACGATGGCCGGTTCGGCCAGTTGGTTCTGGCCGGGTATCAGCATGCTCATGTCACCACCTCGAACGTCTGTTTGCGGTTTTTCCAGGTGCCGGCGAAACGCAACAGCAAGCCGGCGCCGTGTCGACTGGCGACAATGACCTGCGGCTCGAAATCACCGATGCCGTTTTGTGGGTTGTAGAACGCTTGGGCCGCGTGGCTCTGGGCGAGGATCAGCAGGTCGTCACCAAGGTTCTGCCCCAGCAACTGCGTGAGTGCGCAGCCATACAACGGGCGCTTCTGGCGAGTGCCCAACGGCGTCGTCAACGCCCGGGTGGCGCGCTGTACGAACTGCAGCCAGTCGTCGACCGTGGCGCCGGTATTTCGATCGATTCCAATCATGAGGAAGTCCCTTATGCGGTACTGATGACGCGTCCCTGGTGGTCCACCACCGGGCCGCTCAGGTGCACGCCGGAGGCGTCGAGCCGAATGCCGACGGCGCCCAACTGCCATTCGATGGCGTCGGCGGTCATCGCCAACCGCGACGGGCCGATGCTCAGTTGGAGCGCTTCACGGGAACAGCTGAACGTCGCCGGGCCGTTCTGCCAGTGCAGGACATGGCTGGCATGGTCGTAGCCGTTTTCCGTACCGTCCTGATAGAGGCGCCGCGTCAGCGAGGCCTGGGTCGAGACGGGCGGAAACTGACCGCCGTTGAGGCCGAACAACGCCACTGCCTGCCCGCCGCTCTCGCCGCCGCCATGGTTGAGCAACAGGCACTGCTCGCCCACGGACGGAATCCGCGACTCGCTCTGGGCGCCGGCGCTCGGGTTGAAAAAGCGGATCGCCGGGGTCAGCAGGCCACCATGGCTGACCTTGCAGGTGTTGCTGGCAGCATCGACTTCCTGGCAAACGCCAATGCGGCAGAAACTCTCCGCACGCCGATGCAAATCTTCCAGCTCGGTTTCCATCTGAGCCAGACGCTCGATGATCGGCCTCAGATGCATCTGTAACAGCGCATCAAACATGGCTCAGCCCTCGAGTGCGGTGTATTGATCCGGGTCGTCGATGTTCGACACTTCCCAGGTACGGGCAAATTTCGGGATGCCCAACGGGTCCTCCAGCAGCGTCGGGCCGAGGTACAGGGTTTGGTTGAAGGACAGGGTCCAGGCGCTGTACGCCCGTGCTTCGTGGATGAACGTGGATGCGATGCCATCGATTTCCGTGGGCAGGTCGCATCGATCACCCGACAGGCCCCAGCGGTTATCCATGACCAGGTGTTTCAATTCACCGGCCAGATCACAGGCCTCCCATCCTGGAACGGCCATGACCACTTGCAAGGAAACCGTCAGGACATGGGCGATACGCCCGTCATTGGCGCGGTTACCGGGCGCATCGCGCTCAAGCGCAATCAGCACCCAGGGTTGGTCGTCGGCGCCATCGAACGCCTGGGGGCTGCCGACTTTCAAGGCGGGATAAATGGCGCGCAGCGTCTGGGCAATAGCCGAGAACAACTGCGACGGTTTTTCGATAAGGGCAAGCATTGATCGCCTCCTTGTGTATGGATCAGCGCTGTCGATTCACTGCTGGTCGGGCGGCAGGTCCCGCGGTGGCACTTCGCAAACGCCGATCCGCTTGGCGACCCAGCGCTCGTACAGACCGATCGCCACATCGGCACCGGCCATGGCGGTCAGGCAACCCAGGGCGCAAGCACTCCAGATCGACATGCCGAGGGCATACAACAGCATGGTTGCCGACACGCCGCAGACCACGCAGGCACCGGAGCGCAGCACCACGCGGCGCAGCAACGGCCACCCACGAGCGCCCTCCTTGTCGGCGCGCCACATCTCGCCGGACACCCCGCCCACCAGGGCGAGCACGATGACCAACCAGATCGGCATGTCCAGCAACGCTTGTTGCTCGTTTGTCATGTCTCGTTTCCTGGGGTGATTAAGATTGGGCGGGGAAGTTGTTTGAAGTTGAAAGAGATGTGGGTCGTTGCAACCCGTTAAGTCATTGGAAGCGGCGTTCAAACGTTTTTGTCAGCTCATTGAAGGCTGACATCACTTTGGCGCAGCGCAGGTCGCGCCTTTGTAAGTCATGGTGTAGGTGTAGTGCCTGTCCCAGGGTAGCGGTAGCGCACTGGGTGCTGCCCATTCGGCGTAGTTACCCGACATCGAACCTGCGACAACCAACTTACCCATGGCAATGGTCGCGAGATTGTTGGCACTCCCTGCACCCGGCATTGGCACACTCCCGTTCCATTGGAGATCGTCCCCGTTCTGGAACCATGCGCCCTTCCAGCCGGCCTGGGAACTCGAGTACCAGGTATTGTCTTCTTTGAAACAGATCGTTTGGTTGGCATAAAAACCGCCACCCGGAACATGGTAGGAAGCGAATTGCCAGGAACCGACAGGTGAGGTTTCGGCAAACGCGTGGAGGGCCTGGGTCGCCAGGACGGCTGCGAGCAGCATGCTGAGTAATTTTTTCATTAGTTTTCTTCCCTTTAAATGAGTGGATTTTTTGAGAACGTCGATACACGTTTTTATCTGAACACCTCCTTAGCCTTCACAAGTGAGCGCATGGAAATCTCCTTACTAATTTGAAGTGCCTCACGACAGAGGCATTCCAAAAAGCCCGGTTGCCCAGGCTTTTCAGTAATGCGCTTGATCTTTCGGCGCGACTGGCGCGGTACGGATCCATTCAAATTGTTCCTCCGGCCGCGGTCCCTGCCCGCCGGATAACTGCTTCTGGTGCTTTACGCTGCACACCCGGGTCAGTTGCCAACCCTCTGAACCGTCAAGGCCGGTTCATCGCTGCCTGTTAGTGAAACTAAAGAGCTTCGTTGCCAGCCGCTTTGTCGAGCGGCTTGGACACAGAATATGCATGGATGCATATACAGTCAATGCGCAAATGCATTTATTTATGCATGGCGAATGCGAAAATGCATGGAAGCCCCGTAAATACGGGGTTGCGGGCTTTCGAGAGGCGAAAAAAAACCCGCACGGCGGCGGGTTTTATCTGACAGCGCAGGGGTTAACGGGCGTACATGCCCCACCAGAAGACGTGACCGAGGATAACGATTTGCTCGTCCTGCATTTCCTGGAAGGTGTAGTCCTCGTCCGGATGTTCGTCGCGGTTGAAGCTGCGCAGGCGGATGCCGGTGGGCAGGCGATAAAGCTGCTTCACCCGCAGTTGGCCGTTGTGGTTGATGGCGTAGAGATCACCGTCGACGATGTCGCCGATCCCGCATTTGCCTGCGTTCACCCCGACCGTGGCACCGTCGCGCAGCACCGGCAACATACTGTTGCCGCGCACCGTCACGCACTTGGCCTGGTCGAACTGCACGCCGTTATGCCGCAGGCTACGCTTGCCGAAGCGCAGGCTGGAGCGCTCGCTTTCCTCGATGACGAATCTTCCTGATCCAGCAGCCAATTCAACCTCGCGCAGAAAAGGGACCGACACTTCGTCTTCTTCGACGGGTGTTTCGTCGTCCCACAGGCTTATGTCCTTGAGTTCGGAATGCGGCTCATCGCGGCGAGCGTTGCCAGCGGGCGCAACGTCCGCGCGCCCGCGCAACTGGTCGGTGCTCACGGCGAAGTACTCGGCGATCTTCGAGATGTGTTTATCCGAAGGATCGACAATCTTGCCGCTGAGGATCCGCGAGAGGGTGGACTGAGGCACGCCGGTACGCCGGTGAAGCTCCGTGGGGGAGATCCCGTGCTGATCGAGCAATGCTCTTAATACGGTAGAAACGTTGCGTTTTTGCATAACGCGCATAGTGCTTGTTCTTTTCGCAGAAGACAAATGCTGTTTTGCATAAATATGAGATACGGCTCACTTGAAGCATATTCAGTCATTGTGGCGAGGGGATTTATCCCCGCTGGGGCGCGAAGCGGCCCCCAAATCCCGCGGCCGGCGTGTCAGGCAGATTGAATTGACTCTAGGGGCTGCTTCGCAGCCAACGGGGATAAATCCCCTCGCCACAAGAGCGGGCTGGTCGCTGGGGAATTTTCCCTACAACTTCTTGGGAAATCCCTCGATCCGCGTCCTTCAAATGTGCGACACCAGGCTACATCGCCTTGCGCCTCTGCCTACAACTGCGCCAGAATCCGCCGGCTTGTCCACCTTGGATCCCATCGGTACTTTGATTCTCGTCACTGCCCATCAGTGATCGGGTTTAGTAGCTCGGTATCCAAGATGTTCATTGCTCCATTCAGTCAGGTATTCCTGCACTCAATGGTGGCTGTGCGCAGGGCGCCTTCGGGTGCGCCGGTCTCTTGGATCCCCGGTCTACTAACCTGCGTACAGCTGCCACCCACTTCGTTTAGTAGCGAATGGGTGGTGGCTCAACTTCAAGGATCCATAAAATGCCGAAGAACACTCCAAATCCCCCAGACGATCACGTCTCCCGCAGCCAATCGGCCAATGCCAGGAAACTCGACGAAGCCGCCACCCGCGCCTTGGACTATTACCTCAAGCCCAAAGCCGGCAAAGAAACATCCAACACACTCGATACCCTTTTCATCATCGCTCCTAACATCGACGCCGAATGCCTGCTCGCCAACCTCAGCGAAACCCTGGCCTCGGCCAATGCGATGGTCAGTGATCTGGCATTCGACCTGGAGGGCTCACGACGACATATCGCGTTGGGGGTCCAGCAGATGATTGAGTTGGGGCAGTTGTTGGCGAATCGGGCGTTGGATGTGGTTGAGCCGCGATAGGCGTTTTTGATCGTTCCCACGCTCTGCGTCACCCTCCAGAAGCGGAACGCGGAGCGTCCCTGGCGGCATTCCCACGCGGAGCGTAGGAACGATCAATCACCGGTTCAATCCTTTTGGGCGCGCTACTCACGCCAGCGGGAGCAAGCTCCCTCGCCACGGGTTCAATCCAATCCTTGAATTGGGGAATTTCCCCTACAACCTCTTGGGAAATCCCTCGATCGCATCCTTCAATGTGCGTCACCAGGCTACATCGCCTTGCGCCTCTGCTTACGACTGCCCCAGAATCCGCCGGCTTGTCCACCTTGGCCCCCATCTGTATTTTGGTTCTCGTCACTGCCCATCAGTGATCGGGTTTAGTAGCTCGGTATCCAAGATGTTCATTGCTCCATTCAGTTAGGTATTCCTGCACTCAATGGTGGTTGTGCGCAGGGCGCCCTCGGGCGCACCGGGTCCTTGGATCCCCGGTCGACTGACCTGCGTACAGCTGCCGCCCTCGTTTAGTCGCGAGTGAGCGCTTCGCGCTGGAGCGCCAACGAACGGCCATCGGGAGCGCACTATGATTTCGATCAAGCAAGGCTTGTCTAAAGGAGCAAAACGCCCCTTTGCTGATTTCATTCGTAACGCAAAATCGAAGGAAAAGAAGCGTGTTTACCGCATGGTATTGGCCGAGGCTACCAAGCAGCAGAATCTGGCGATGATGCAAGCCGAGGTAAAACGAGCCTGATCTCCAGATTCAAGAGAGCTCGATCAAGTGTCGTAATGCCGTCCAACATTTTCATCGACTGTGGTGCCGCCTTCACGAGTTCAAGCCCGCTCCCACAGGGGGAAACGCGGTCCCGCCAAGAATCAGGTCGGCTATCAGGCCGCCTCGCGGTGGACGTTGATCTCCGCGCCCCATTAACCACGCTGGATTTTCGAAAGTGAGCCCGCCGTCGGGGCGGAACCCTAAGCAGCCGTTACCGCAGCAACGGATATGCACACAATCCCAAACGCTGGGTAGCACCAGACCGCCCATGTTAACCTTGCGCCCATCGCGGAAAAGCCGGGCCAATGCCCCTCCTTTTGCCCCACACCTTTCAACGAGCTTGCCTGACACCCATGAATACCGCCGTGAACGACCTCTCCAGCCACACGCCGATGATGCAACAATACTGGCGCCTGAAGAACCAGCACCCCGATCAGCTGATGTTCTACCGCATGGGCGACTTCTACGAGATTTTCTACGAGGATGCGAAGAAAGCCGCCAAGTTGCTAGACATCACCCTGACGGCACGTGGGCAATCGGCGGGCATGGCGATTCCGATGTGTGGGATTCCTTACCACGCGGCGGAAGGTTACCTGGCGAAGCTGGTCAAGCTCGGTGAATCCGTGGTGATTTGCGAGCAAGTCGGCGACCCGGCCACCAGCAAGGGCCCCGTGGAACGCCAAGTCGTGCGGATCATCACCCCGGGTACAGTCAGTGACGAGGCCTTGCTGGATGAACGCCGGGACAACCTGATCGCCGCAGTGCTAGGGGATGAACGCCTGTTCGGCCTGGCGGTGCTGGACATCACCAGCGGCAATTTCTCGGTACTGGAAATCAAGGGCTGGGAAAACCTGCTGGCGGAGCTGGAGCGGGTCAATCCGGTGGAGCTGTTGATCCCGGACGACTGGCCCAAGGACCTGCCCGCAGAAAAACGCCGTGGCGTGCGGCGTCGGGCGCCGTGGGATTTCGAGCGTGATTCGGCGCTGAAAAGTCTCTGCCAGCAATTCTCCACCCAGGACCTCAAGGGCTTCGGCTGCGAAAACCTGACCCTGGCCATCGGCGCGGCCGGTTGCCTGCTGGCCTACGCCAAGGAAACCCAGCGCACCGCCCTGCCCCATTTGCGCAGCCTGCGTCACGAGCGCCTGGATGACACCGTGGTGCTGGACGGCGCGAGCCGACGCAACCTGGAGTTGGACACCAACCTGGCCGGCGGGCGCGACAACACCTTGCAATCGGTGGTCGATCGCTGCCAGACCGCCATGGGCAGCCGCCTGCTGACCCGCTGGTTGAATCGGCCGCTGCGGGACCTGACCGTGCTGTTGGCGCGCCAGTCCTCCATTACCTGCCTGCTGGATCGCTATCGCTTCGAGCAGTTGCAACCGCAACTCAAGGAAATCGGTGACATCGAGCGAATCCTCGCCCGAATCGGCCTGCGCAACGCCCGTCCCCGTGACCTGGCGCGCTTGCGCGATGCCCTCGGTGCGTTGCCTGAACTGCAGGTGGCGATGACCGACCTCGAAGCGCCGCACCTGCAACAACTGGCACGCACCACCAGCACCTACCCGGAACTGGCCGCGCTGCTGGAAAAAGCCATTATCGATAACCCACCGGCGGTGATCCGTGACGGTGGTGTGTTGAAAACCGGCTACGACGCCGAACTCGACGAGCTGCAAGCGCTGAGCGAGAACGCCGGCCAGTTCCTGATCGACCTCGAGGCCCGGGAAAAAGCCCGCACCGGCCTGGCCAACCTCAAGGTCGGCTACAACCGCATCCACGGTTATTTCATCGAGTTGCCGAGCAAGCAGGCCGAACAGGCCCCGGCCGATTATGTTCGTCGCCAGACCCTCAAGGGCGCCGAGCGGTTCATTACCCCGGAACTCAAGGCGTTCGAAGACAAGGCGCTGTCAGCCAAGAGCCGCGCCCTGGCCCGGGAAAAGATGCTCTACGAAGCGCTGCTCGAAGACTTGATCAGCCAACTGCCGCCGTTGCAGGACACCGCCGGCGCCCTGGCGGAACTGGACGTGCTGAGCAACCTGGCCGAACGTGCGCTGAACCTGGACCTGAATTGCCCACGCTTCGTCAGCGAACCGTGCATGCGCATCACCCAGGGTCGCCACCCAGTGGTCGAGCAAGTACTGACCACGCCATTCGTGGCCAACGACCTGAGCCTGGACGACAACACCCGCATGCTGGTGATCACCGGTCCGAACATGGGCGGTAAATCCACCTACATGCGCCAGACCGCGCTGATCGTGCTGCTGGCCCACATCGGCAGTTTCGTCCCGGCGGCCAGTTGCGAATTGTCCCTGGTGGACCGGATTTTCACCCGGATCGGCTCCAGCGACGACCTGGCCGGTGGGCGTTCGACCTTCATGGTGGAAATGAGCGAAACCGCGAACATCCTGCACAACGCCACCGAACGCAGCCTGGTGCTGATGGACGAAGTCGGACGCGGCACCAGCACCTTCGACGGCTTGTCCCTGGCCTGGGCCGCGGCCGAGCGCCTCGCGCACCTGCGGGCCTACACGCTGTTCGCCACCCATTACTTCGAACTCACCGTGTTGCCGGAAAGCCAGCCGCTGGTGGCCAACGTTCACCTCAATGCCACCGAGCACAACGAGCGCATAGTGTTCCTGCACCACGTGCTGCCCGGCCCGGCCAGCCAGAGCTACGGCTTGGCGGTGGCGCAACTGGCCGGCGTGCCAAGTGAAGTCATTACCCGTGCCCGCGAGCACTTGAGCCGCCTGGAAACCACCAGCCTGCCTCATGAAGCGCCGCGCCCGACCAAAAGCAAACCGGCCGCACCGCAGCAAAGCGACCTGTTCGCCAGCCTGCCGCATCCGGTACTCGATGAACTGGCCAAGCTCGATCTGGACGACCTGACACCTCGTCGGGCACTGGATTTACTCTATACATTGAAGACACGGATCTAACATACAGGCTTTCAAGCTGTTAGAATCGCGCGCGGTTTGGGATGCTGCGGACTATTAGCCTGGTTCGCAGACTATCGCTCCCAAACCTGGCGACCCTACCGTGAAGGGGCTTCGCTGCCGCCGCCTGAGGAGAGAATTAGAAATGACCTTCGTCGTCACCGACAACTGCATCAAGTGCAAGTACACCGACTGCGTAGAAGTGTGTCCGGTGGACTGCTTTTACGAAGGGCCGAATTTCCTGGTCATTCACCCGGACGAGTGCATCGACTGCGCCCTGTGTGAACCGGAATGCCCGGCGAATGCCATTTTCTCGGAAGACGAAGTGCCGGCCGGCATGGAGAACTTCATCGAGCTGAACGCCGAACTGGCAGACATCTGGCCGAACATCACCGAGAAGAAAGACGCGCTGCCTGACGCCGAAGAGTGGGACGGCAAGACTGGCAAGATCGCAGACCTGGAACGCTGATTGCCCAGCGTTCGCTAAAAAGGCCCCTTGCGGGCCTTTTTTGCTTTTTCGGATCAAGAAATCGCAGGCAAAAAAAGGGGCGGTTTGACCCGCCCACATTTTTTCCCTAATCCCTTTAATCCTTTTCATCATCCTGATGAATCGCGTCCTGCGATGTCCTTCCTTCCCATCGTCCTTGACGGGTGTGTCTGTCCGTCGACACAGGACTGATATTAGTATTTTCCCTGGCGAGTGCAACGCGGCTGATACAGGTGGCTTGCTCTGTCACGTCACCTTCACAAAATAAAAACCCTTATAAATCATATAAATACAAAAAAATCACAATACTTATAGCAGTCTGTCCCGCCAATGAGAAACCGATCACTTACGCGACACTAGGCAAAGGCTTACAAGTCGAACCTACAAATAGAGCGACCCTGGAAAAAACAATCCTTCCGAAACGGAAAAGCCCCGAACCAGTCGGGGCTTTTCTTGCTGATGCTGCACTCGGGTTATTGAAACAGCGACTCACTCGACAGGCCATTCTTCTCCAGGATCTCCCGGAGGCGCTTGAGGCCCTCCACCTGGATCTGCCTGACCCGTTCACGGGTCAAACCAATCTCCAGGCCTACATCTTCAAGCGTGCTGCTTTCATGACCGCGCAAGCCGAAGCGGCGAATCACCACTTCCCGTTGTTTGTCCGTAAGTTCCGAAAGCCACTGGTCAATGCTCTGGGACAAGTCATCGTCCTGGAGCAACTCGCACGGATCGGTCGGACGATCGTCGGTCAGGGTATCCAGCAGGGTCTTATCCGAGTCCGGCCCCAGTGAGACATCTACCGAAGAGACACGCTCGTTGAGCCCAAGCATGCGCTTGACCTCACCTACCGGTTTTTCCAGCAGGTTGGCGATTTCTTCGGGTGAAGGCTCATGGTCGAGCTTCTGGGTCAACTCGCGGGCGGCCCGCAGATAGACGTTCAGTTCCTTGACCACATGAATCGGCAACCGGATCGTCCGGGTCTGGTTCATGATCGCCCGTTCGATGGTCTGGCGGATCCACCAGGTGGCGTAGGTCGAGAAGCGGAAGCCGCGCTCGGGGTCGAATTTCTCGACGGCGCGAATCAGGCCCAGGTTGCCCTCTTCGATCAGGTCCAGCAGCGAAAGCCCACGATTGACGTAGCGTCGGGCGATTTTCACCACCAGGCGCAGGTTGCTTTCAATCATGCGTTTTCGACCGGCCGGGTCGCCACTTTGCGACAGCCGCGCAAAATGAACTTCTTCCTCTGGGGAGAGCAGTGGCGAAAAACCGATTTCGTTGAGGTACAGCTGAGTGGCGTCCAGCGCCCGGGTGTAATCGATGTACTTATGTTGTTTAAGCGAAGCGGAGTGTTTGGATTTGGCACGAACGGAAGGTGGAGTCGCCCCTTCATCATTCGACATCGAATCCATAGCGATGCCGGTCTCCATAAGGAGAACCTCATCGTCGATGTCAAACTCCGGCACTTCTTTACTGAGAGCCATTGTTATAGTCCTTTGGTGAGTTCGACCTCAAGCCCAAGCGACGCCTTTATCCTTGGCAACGCTGGAGCCTGTTCCCTCTACGTGACGGAACAGGCTGACAATCAAATCAACGCCGAGGCAGGAATTGCAGCGGATCGACTGGTTTACCTTGCCGGCGAATCTCAAAATGCAGTTTCACCCGGTCTGTTCCCGTTGATCCCATTTCGGCAATTGTCTGTCCGACTTTGACCTGCTGCCCCTCCCGAACCAACAGCCTGCGGTTGTGACCGTAGGCACTGACGTAGGTATCGCTGTGTTTGATGATCACGAGTTCGCCGTAGCCCCTCAAACCACTCCCGGCGTACACAACCGTGCCATCAGACGCGGCTAAAACAGGCTGTCCCAAATTCCCGGCGATATCAATTCCTTTATTCAAACTACCGTTTGAAGAGAATTTTCCAATGAGAACGCCATCAGAAGGCCATCCCCAGCCGGTCGGGGCGGGGCCTGCGGGAGGCATTGGAGCAGGGGCTGGTTTGCTCGCGACGGACGGTACTACCGCCGTCCCAGCCCCCGTCGGCCGGCGAATGACCGTGGTCTTGCTCGACGAAGAAGGCGTCGAACCCGACTGCGTAACCACCGCGGTAGGCGTTGAACCGCTACGGCCATCGAAGCGAATCGTCTGACCGGGGTGAATCGTATAAGGCGCAGGAATGTTGTTGCGCGCCGCGAGGGCTTTGTAGTCCCAGCCGTAGCGGAAAGCGATGGAAAACAGCGTATCGCCGCGACGGACTACATATTGGCCGGTCGTTACTGTAGGACGTTGCGGTGTTGCACTGTTGCGATCGACAACCCGCACATTACTCGACGGCGTACTGGAACATCCGACCAGCAAAGTGCTCAAGACGAGGCCAGTCACCAGGCGCTGAAAGCTCGTGATACCCATACGCTGCGCAATGACTGTGAGACTCACCCGCCGCTCCCTTTGTGGTGGCAGAAAAATTGGAAACTGCCTGTCCAGGCAGAACTCATACAAATATAGCTGGCAACGACTACGCCTCTATTAATGAAGCGCAACGTGCCGCCGCACACGTTTGCTCGACGCCGTTGGACTCTGTTCAGCAAATCGGTGCCGCTGTAAGACACAGGCCAGGCCATGGAATTCAGCGTGTGTTTATAAATGCTCAGGCCAACGGCCCATTGAGTAACGGCACGAACCGCACCGCCCCCAGGACGTGCCGTGAAAAACCATGTTCCTCACGCACGATCAGCATCAGTTGCTGGACTTCACCGGCGCCCACCGGAATGACCAGTCGCCCGCCGGGAGCAAGCTGATCCAGCAGGGCCTGGGGTACATCGGTGGCCACCGCGGTCACGATGATGCCGTTGTACGGTGCCAGGGCCGGCCACCCCTCCCAGCCATCTCCCCAGCGAAACACCACGTTGCGCAGGTTCAACTCCGCCAGGCGTTCCTTGGCGCGATCCTGCAGTACCTTGATCCGCTCTACGGAAAACACCCGCTCGACCAGTTGCGACAAC
This sequence comes from Pseudomonas sp. NFACC16-2, assembly GCF_900119205.1. Lineage (NCBI taxonomy): Bacteria > Pseudomonadati > Pseudomonadota > Gammaproteobacteria > Pseudomonadales > Pseudomonadaceae > Pseudomonas > Pseudomonas sp. NFACC16-2. The sequence goes on from NZ_FPIX01000010.1 coordinate 93,541, forward strand.
ACCGCCGTCTGGTAACCCGAGCCGGTACCGATCTCCAGCACCTTGTCCAGCGGCCCCGCCTCCAGCAGCAACTCGCTCATGCGGGCCACCATGTATGGCTGGGAAATGGTCTGGTTATGGCCGATCGGCAACGCCGTGTCTTCATAGGCGCGATGGGCCAGGGCTTCATCGACGAACAGATGGCGCGGCGTACGGCGAATCACCTCCAACACCTGGGCGTTGGAGAGACCTTCTTCGTAGAGACGCTGGATCAGTCGTTCACGGGTGCGCTGGGAGGTCATGCCGATTCCGCGGCGCAGCATATCGTCTTGCTCACGAGCCATCAGCGCAGCCCCTCCAGCCAGCCATCGAGATTTCGAAAGGCGTCGTTGAAGGTACGGTCCAACTGCAACGGCGTGATCGAGACATAACCTTGCATCACCGCATGGAAATCAGTGCCCGGCCCGCCGTCTTCGGCATCACCGGCGGCGGCGATCCAGTAACCGGCCTTGCCGCGCGGGTCGACGACATGCATTGGTTTGGCGGCCCGGGCACGGTGGCCCAGGCGAGTGAGCTGGATGCCACGGATGTGATCGAGCGGCAGGTTGGGGATATTCACGTTCAGTACCGTGCGTGGCGGCAGCTCCAACTCGCCGTGGGCTTCGACCAGTTTACGGGCGAAATAGGCAGCGGTCGGCAAGTTATCGACCTGCCGCGAAACAAACGAAAAGGCAAACGATGGCTTGTCCAGGAAACGACCTTCCAGGGCGGCGGCAACCGTGCCGGAATAAAGCACGTCGTCCCCCAGGTTGGCACCCAGGTTGATACCTGACGCCACCATGTCCGGCTCGCGCTCCAGCAAGCCGTTGAGGCCCAGGTGCACGCAATCGGTCGGCGTCCCGTTGAGGCTGATGAAACCGTTATCCAGATAGCAGGGGTGCAACGGACGGTCGAGCGTCAGCGAGCTGCTGGCGCCGCTTTTGTCCTGGTCCGGGGCGATGACCACGCACTCGGCAAAATCCGCCAGCGCAGCATAAAGCGCGGCAAGACCGGGTGCTGTCACCCCGTCGTCGTTAGAAATCAGAATACGCATGGGCTGTCCGTCTGCCCCACCGGCACCAAATCGACGAGTTCGCGCACCAAGACAGTGGCGAAACATCCGGCCGGCAGGACGAATTCCAGTTGCAGAATGTCAGGCTGGGGATAATGCCACGACAGGCCGCCAATGGGCAGTCGCAGGATGCGACGTTCGTGACTCATTCCCGCGTTTATCAACCAGTCCCGCAGGTCGGCTTCGCCCGCGGCGATGGCTTGTTCCAACTCGAACGTCGCGCCGGCGGCAGGCGACGGTCCTTCGCCCCACTGCGGCCCGGTCGGGTGCAGGTCGAGAATGGCCAGGCGCGGGTCGCTGCACTCAGCCTCGCCGGCAGGGAAAAAACTGCGGCTGTCGGTGAAGGCGAGCAAGTCACCCACCTGCGCTTGCTGCCAGGTACCGTCGGCAACCCGCGCCGCCAACACCCGGTTGAACAGAAAGCTGCGGGCGGTGGACAACAACCGCGAGCGTACATTGCGCTGTTCCGGCAACGCCTTGCGCGCCGCCCAGGCCCGGGCATCGACGACATTGCCGCCGTCATGGCCGAAGCGCTGGGCGCCAAAATAGTTGGGGATGCCCTGGCGGACGATCTGTTGCAGCCGCGTATCGATCGCCGTCGTGTCGCCGTTGAATTGAGTCAGGCGCAAGGTAAAGCCATTGGCCGAGTGCGCGCCGCGTTGCAGCTTGCGCCTGTGGCGTGCGGTCTTGAGGATTTTCAGCGTGTCGTTCTCTGCCGCCGACAGGTCCGGATCGGCCTTGCCCGGCAATTGGACGCTGAACCACTGGCGGGTCAGGGCCTGACGGTCCTTGAGCCCGGCGTAGCTGACAGTGCGCAACGGCACGCCGGCAGCCTTGGCGATTCGCCGGGCGGCTTCTTCGGTGTTCAAACCCCGTTTTTCAACCCAGATCCACAAGTGCTCGCCATCACCGGTCAACGGGATGTCGAGCACTTCATCGACCTGGAAATCTTCAGCGGTGGCCTTGAGTACCGCACTGCCCAGCGGTTCGCCGTAGGCCCGCGGCCCCAACAGTTCCAGTTCGGTCATGGGCGCAGCAACAAGGCAACGGAGTGGACGGCAATGCCTTCTTCGCGACCGACGAAGCCCAGCTTCTCGGTGGTGGTGGCTTTCACGTTCACTTGGTCCAACTCAACTTGAAGATCCTCGGCAATCAATTGGCGCATCGCTTCGATGTGCGGCGCCATCTTGGGGGCCTGGGCAACGATGGTGTTATCGACATTGCCGACTTTCCAGCCCTTGGCGTGGATCAGCGAAACCACATGACGCAGCAGCACGCGGCTGTCGGCGCCCTTGAATTGCGGGTCGGTGTCGGGGAAGTGCTGGCCGATGTCACCCAGGGCCGCCGCGCCGAGCAGTGCATCGCTCAAGGCATGCAGCAGGACATCACCGTCAGAATGCGCAAGCAGCCCGAAGCCGTGTGCGATCCGCACGCCGCCCAGAGTAATGAAGTCGCCTTCAGCGAAACGGTGAACATCGTAGCCGTGGCCAATACGCATAAAAAAACGCCCCGATTTTTGTCAGGGCGTGATTCTACCTGCATTAGACGTTTAGAGCGCGCGCATGATGCTGCAAGTGGTCGTCGATGAAGCTGGCGATGAAGAAGTAACTGTGGTCGTAGCCCGGTTGCAAGCGCAATTCCAACGGATGGTCGGCAGCCTTGGCCGCCTGTTGCAGGGCTTCGGGCTTGAGCTGGTTGGCCAGGAAATCATCACGATCACCCTGGTCCACCAGCAATGGCAGCTTCTCCTGCGCCTCGGCAATCAACGCACAGGCATCCCATTCACGCCATTTCGAGCGGTCTTCCCCCAGGTAACGAGAGAAAGCCTTCTGGCCCCATGGGCAATCCATCGGATTGTTGATCGGCGAAAAGGCCGACACCGAACGGTAACGCCCCGGGTTGCGCAAGGCGCAGACCAGCGCACCGTGGCCGCCCATGGAGTGGCCACTGATGCCACGTTTGTCAGAAGCCGGGAAATGCGCTTCGACCAGCGCCGGCAATTCCTGCACCACGTAGTCATGCATCCGATAGTGCCGCGCCCACGGATCCTGCGTGGCGTTCAGATAAAAACCCGCCCCCAGGCCGAAGTCCCAGGCGCCGTCCGGATCGCCCGGCACGTCGGCGCCACGGGGGCTGGTGTCCGGCGCAACGATGATCAGGCCCAACTCGGCGGCCATGCGCTGGGCACCGGCCTTTTGCATGAAGTTCTCGTCGGTGCAGGTCAACCCGGACAACCAGTACAGAACAGGCAACTTGCCGCCCTGCTCCGCTTGCGGCGGCAGGTACACGGCAAACACCATGTCACAACCGAGCACGTCGGAACGGTGCCGGTAACGTTTGTGCCAGCCGTCGAAGCTTTTCTGGCAGGAGAGATTTTCGAGGTTCATTGCATTTCAGCCTCAAGCCTCAAGCCTCAAGCTGCAAGAGAACGCGATGCCCACTTGCAGCTTGTAGCTTGCCGCTTGCAGCTGCTCCTTAAAAATTAATGACGGTGCGGATGCTCTTGCCTTCATGCATCAGGTCGAATGCCTTGTTGATATCTTCCAGGCCCATGGTGTGGGTAATGAAAGTATCCAGCGGGATCTCGCCCTTCTCGGCCATTTCCACATAGCTTGGCAATTCGCTGCGACCGCGCACGCCACCAAAGGCCGAACCGCGCCAGACGCGCCCGGTCACCAACTGGAAGGGACGGGTGGCGATTTCCTGGCCGGCGCCGGCCACGCCGATGATCACCGACTCGCCCCAGCCTTTGTGGCAGCACTCCAGCGCGGCACGCATCAACTGGACATTGCCGATGCACTCGAAGGAAAAGTCCACGCCGCCGTCGGTCATATCCACGATGACCTCCTGGATCGGACGATCGAAGTCTTTCGGGTTGACGCAATCGGTGGCACCCAGTTGCTTGGCGATTTCGAACTTGGCCGGGTTGATGTCAATGGCAATGATGCGCGAGGCCTTGGCCTTCACGGCACCAATCACCGCCGACAGGCCGATGCCGCCCAGGCCGAAGATCGCAACGGTGTCGCCTGGCTTGACCTTGGCGGTGTTGAGGACCGCGCCGATACCGGTGGTGACGCCGCACCCCAGCAGGCAGACTTTTTCCAGCGGGGCTTCTTTTGGAATCTTCGCGACGGAGATTTCCGGCAGTACGGTGTACTCCGAGAATGTCGAGGTGCCCATGTAGTGGAAAATCGTCTCGCCCTTGTAGGAAAAGCGCGAAGTGCCGTCCGGCATCAGGCCTTTGCCCTGGGTGGCGCGAATCGCTTGGCAGAGGTTGGTCTTGCCCGACTTACAGAATTTGCACTGGCCGCACTCCGGGGTGTACAGCGGGATCACATGGTCCCCCACCGCGACCGAGGTCACGCCTTCGCCGACGGCTTCGACAATAGCGCCGCCTTCGTGGCCGAGGATCGACGGGAAGATCCCTTCCGGGTCGGCGCCCGACAAGGTGTAGGCATCGGTGTGGCAGACACCGGAAGCCACCACGCGCAACAGCACTTCGCCCGCCTTGGGCATGGCGACGTCGACTTCAACGATTTCCAGGGGTTTCTTGGCCTCGAAGGCAACGGCAGCGCGCGACTTGATCATCCGGTCTCTCCAGCAAATAAAAACAAGACCGGGAGTGTAATCCTCCGCCAGACGATGAATAATCCAATCAAAAGCAAAACATTATTGCCGTACAGGGATAATCCTTCATGTCCGAAAACCGCTGGGAGGGGATCGACGAGTTCGTCGCCGTAGCCGAATGCAGTCAATTCACCGCCGCCGCCGAACGCCTCGGGGTGTCGTCCTCCCATATCAGTCGACAAATCGTACGGCTCGAAGAACGTCTACAGACACGTTTGCTGTACCGCAGTACCCGCCGAGTGACACTGACCGAGGCCGGGCAAACCTTTTTGCAGCATTGCCAGCGCCTGCAGGACGGACGCGAGGAAGCACTGCGGGCCGTCGGCGACTTGGCCAGCGAACCCAAGGGCATGCTGCGCATGACCTGCGCCGTGGCCTATGGCGAGCGGTTTATCGTGCCGCTGGTGACGCGCTTCATGGGGCTCTACCCGCAACTGCGGGTCGACATCGAGCTGAGCAATCGCCCATTGGACCTGGTACATGAGAGCCTGGACCTGGCGATTCGCCTGGGTCGCTTGCAGGACTCCCGCCTGGTCGCTACGCGCCTGGCACCGCGGCGCATGTACCTGTGCGCTTCACCCTCATACCTGGAACGCTACGGGCGACCCCACAGTCTGTCGGAACTGAGCCGCCACAATTGTCTGATCGGCAGCTCCGACATCTGGCAACTGGAACAGAACGGGCGGGAATTTTCCCAACGGGTACAGGGAAACTGGCGCTGCAACAGCGGGCAAGCGGTGCTCGATGCGGCGCTGCAGGGCGTGGGGTTGTGCCAACTGCCGGATTATTACGTGCTGGAGCATTTGCACAGTGGTGCGTTGATCTCGCTGTTGGAAGCCCATCAGCCGCCGAATACGGCGGTGTGGGCGTTGTATCCACAGCAGCGGCATCTGTCGCCGAAGGTGCGCAAGTTGGTGGAGTATTTGAAGGAAGGGTTGGCTGGGCGGCCGGAGTATCGGGGGTGACCGGGGGTCTTTGTTGCCTGGGCTGACGATCTAACGAGGGAACAGATCCCGTTTAATGCCGATTCGCCCAGCGCTGGCGCAACCACTCCAAATCTTCCGGCCGGGTGACCTTGATGTTATCGGCCCGCCCTTCGATCAGCCGTGGCGCCTGCCCCGCCCACTCCATGGCGGACGCGTCATCGGTAATCACCGCATCCGCCACCAGGCTGTCAGCCAGGGCCCGATGCAAGGCGCCGAGGCGGAACATCTGTGGCGTGTAGGCTTGCCAGATCACGCTGCGATCAACGGTCTCCAGCACGCGGCCGTGTTTGTCGACGCGCTTGAGGGTGTCGCGCGCCGGAACGGCCAGCAGGCCACCGACCGGGTCGTTCGCCAACTCGCTGAGCAGTGTGTCCAGGTCGGCCCGGGCCAGGTTGGGCCGGGCAGCGTCGTGCACCAGTACCCAGTCGTGATCGTCGGCGCCCTGCTCGTGCAGGTGCAGCAAGGCATTGAGCACTGAATCCGAACGTTGCTCGCCACCGTCGACACGCTGGATGCGTGTGTCGTTGGCACAGGCCAGGGTCGGCCAGTAGGGATCATCGTGTGCGAGGCTGACCACCACGCCCTTGACGGTGGGATGGTCGAGAAAACAGCCGAGGCTGTGTTCAAGAATTGTGCGTCCGCCCAATTGCAAGTATTGCTTGGGACGGTCCGCAGCCATACGAGCGCCAACGCCCGCGGCAGGAATTACGGCCCAGAAGGCCGGCAAACGAATACTCATTGGGCCAACTGGTAGAGGGTTTCGCCCTCCTTGACCATGCCCAGTTCATGTCGAGCCCGCTCTTCAACGGTCTCCATGCCTTTTTTCAGCTCTGTCACTTCGGCGTCCATCACCCGATTACGCTCCAGCAGCGCCTCGTTTTCGGCGTGTTGGTCGGCAATTTGCTGAGTCAGGTCGGCCACTTGCGCCAAGCTGCCATTGCCCACCCACAGGCGGTACTGCAGGCCGGCCAGCAACAGGAGCAAGACAAGAAACAACCAATTGGGACTGCGCATCGAATATCAGTATCCAGTGAAAAAAGACCGCCATGCCAAACTTTGAAGCGTCTGATAGCACGAAGCCTGGAAGAACCAGGCTTGTGCTTGATAAGGCATCAGATTAGAGGCAAAACCGCCGCCATGGCGACTTTTGCGACCTAAACCGCTGTCTTTTTACCATTTACCGCTTAACCGCGAAACTCGGCGCGACCGTTGTACTTGGCCTTGCCATTCAATTGCTCTTCGATACGCAGCAGTTGGTTGTACTTGGAAACGCGATCGGAACGGCACAGCGAACCGGTCTTGATCTGGCCCGCCGCAGTGCCCACGGCCAGGTCGGCAATGGTCGAGTCTTCGGTTTCACCGGAACGGTGGGAGATCACGGCGGTGTAGCCGGCAGCCTTGGCCATCTGGATGGCTTCCAGGGTTTCGGTCAGGGTGCCGATCTGGTTGAACTTGATCAGGATCGAATTGGCGATCTTCTTGTCGATGCCTTCTTTCAGGATCTTGGTGTTGGTCACGAACAGGTCGTCACCCACCAGCTGGGTTTTCTCGCCGATCTTGTCGGTGAGGATTTTCCAGCCAGCCCAGTCGGACTCGTCCAGGCCGTCTTCGATGGAGATGATCGGATAACGTTCGGTCAGGCCCTTGAGGTAGTCGGCGAAACCTTCGGCAGTGAACACCTGGCCTTCGCCGGACAGGTTGTACTTGCCGTCTTCGAAGAACTCACTGGCGGCGCAGTCCAGAGCCAGGGTCACGTCGGTGCCCAGCTTGTAGCCAGCGTTGGCCACGGCTTCGGAGATCACTTTCAGCGCGTCTTCGTTGGACGCCAGGTTCGGTGCGAAACCGCCTTCGTCGCCAACCGCAGTGCTCAGGCCACGGGCTTTGAGCACAGCCTTGAGGTGATGGAAAATCTCGGTGCCCATGCGCAGGCCTTCGGAGAAGGTCTTGGCGCCAACCGGCTGCACCATGAATTCCTGGATGTCGACGTTGTTATCGGCATGCTCGCCGCCGTTGATGATGTTCATCATCGGCACCGGCATCGAGTAGACACCCGGGGTACCGTTGAGGTTGGCGATGTGGGCGTACAGCGGCAGGTCCTGGTCCTGGGCCGCGGCCTTGGCAGCGGCCAGGGACACGGCGAGGATCGCGTTGGCGCCCAGGGTGGCTTTGTTTTCGGTACCGTCGAGCTTGATCATCGCGTGATCGAGGGCTTTCTGGTCGGCAGGATCCTTGCCCAGCAACAGGTCACGGATCGGACCGTTGATGTTGGCGACGGCTTTGAGCACGCCCTTGCCCAGGTAACGGCTCTTGTCGCCATCACGCAGCTCCAGCGCTTCGCGCGAGCCAGTGGAAGCACCGGACGGCGCGCAGGCGCTGCCGATGATACCGTTGTCGAGAAGCACGTCCGCTTCAACAGTGGGGTTGCCACGGGAGTCGAGAACTTCACGACCTTTGATGTCGACGATTTTTGCCATTGTTGTAAACACTCCAAAGTTGACTAGAACGTTGCAGGAAGCTTGCTCCCACTCGGCTGCGACACGACTTGAACTCAACGGGAGCGCTTCGCACTCCCGCGGGAGCAAGCGCCCTTGCCACAGGGTACAAGGCGTGCCCTCAAGAACGGTGCGGCCCGCAGGCCAGAGCGATAATCGAGCGGTACTTTACCGGAGAAAACCGCGTTACGCGGTTTCTATCGTCGGAAAACTCTTGACCAGCTCGTCCAACGCCTTGAGCTGAGACAGGAAGGGTTCCAGCTTGTTCAAACGCAAGGCACAAGGACCATCGCACTTGGCGTTGTCTGGATCGGGGTGGGCTTCAAGGAACAGGCCGGCCAGGGACTGGCTCATGCCCGCCTTGGCCAGGTCAGTGACCTGGGCGCGACGACCGCCAGCGGAGTCGGAACGGCCGCCAGGCATCTGCAAGGCATGCGTCACGTCGAAGAGCACCGGGTACTCAAACTGCTTCATGATGCCGAAGCCGAGCATGTCCACCACCAGGTTGTTGTAGCCGAAGCTCGAACCACGCTCGCAGAGGATCAACTGGTCATTGCCGGCCTCTTCGCACTTGCTCAGGATGTGTTTCATTTCCTGGGGCGCGAGGAACTGGGCTTTCTTGATATTGATCACCGCGCCGGTCTTGGCCATCGCGACCACCAGGTCGGTCTGGCGCGACAGGAAGGCCGGCAACTGGATGACGTCGCAGACCTCGGCAGCGACGGCGGCCTGGACCGGCTCGTGGACGTCGGTGATGATCGGCACGCCAAAGGCTTGCTTGATGTCCTGGAAGATCCGCATGCCTTCTTCCAGGCCTGGGCCACGGTAGGACGTCACCGACGAACGGTTGGCCTTGTCGAAACTGGCCTTGAAGACATAAGGAATCCCCAGTTTCTGGGTAACCTTCACGTACTCTTCGCAGACCTGCATCGCCATGTCGCGGCTTTCCAGCACGTTCATGCCGCCAAACAGCACCATGGGTTTGTCGTTGGCAACCTCGATGTCGCCGACGCGGATGATCTTCTGAGCCATCGTCTTATGCCTTTTTCTGGTGTTGAGCCAAAGCGGCTTTCACGAAACCGCTGAACAACGGATGACCGTCCCGTGGTGTCGAGGTGAACTCGGGGTGGAACTGGCAGGCGACGAACCATGGGTGATCCGGGGCCTCGACCACTTCGACCAGCGCGCCGTCACCGGAACGACCGGAGATTTTCAGGCCGGCTTCGATCAACTGCGGCAGCAGGTTGTTGTTCACTTCGTAGCGATGACGGTGACGCTCGACGATCACATCCTTGGCGTAGCAATCGTGCACCTTGGAGCCGGCTTCCAGCAGGCATTCCTGGGCACCGAGACGCATGGTGCCGCCCAGGTCCGAACTTTCGGTACGCACTTCCACGGCACCGGTGGCGTCTTCCCACTCGGTGATCAGGCCCACGACCGGATGGCCGCTGGCGCGATCGAATTCGGTGGAGTTGGCATCTTTCCAGCCCAACACGTTACGGGCGAACTCGATGACCGCCACTTGCATGCCCAGGCAGATACCCAGGTAGGGCACCTTGTTTTCGCGAGCGTATTGCACGGCAGTGATCTTGCCTTCCACGCCCCGCAGGCCGAAGCCGCCCGGCACGAGGATCGCATCGGCGCCTTCGAGCAGGCCGGTGCCCTGGTTCTCGATGTCTTCGGAATCGATGTAGCGCAGGTTGACCTTGGTACGGTTGCTAATGCCGGCGTGACTCATCGCCTCGATCAGCGACTTGTAGGCGTCCAGCAGCTCCATGTACTTGCCAACCATGGCGATGGTGACTTCGTGCTCCGGGTTGAGCTTGGCATCGACCACGGCTTCCCACTCGGACAGATCGGCACTGGCGCATTGCAGGCCGAAGCGCTCGACGACGAAGTCGTCCAGGCCCTGGGAGTGCAGGATGCCCGGAATCTTGTAGATGGTGTCGGCGTCTTCCAGACCGATGACCGCACGCTCTTCAACGTTGGTGAACTGGGCGATCTTGCGACGCGAAGAGATGTCGATCGGGTGATCGGAGCGGCAGATCAGGACATCTGGCTGCAGGCCGATGGAACGCAGCTCCTTGACCGAGTGCTGGGTGGGCTTGGTCTTGGTTTCGCCGGCCGTGGCGATGTACGGCACCAGTGTCAGGTGCATCAGCATCGCGCGCTTGGCGCCGATTTCAAAACGCAACTGGCGGATGGCCTCGAGGAACGGCTGGGACTCGATGTCGCCCACGGTGCCGCCGATTTCGACCATCGCCACGTCGGCATCGCCAGCACCCTTGATGATGCGGCGCTTGATTTCGTCGGTGATGTGCGGGATGACCTGGATGGTCGCGCCCAGGTAGTCACCACGACGCTCCTTGCGCAGCACGTGTTCGTAGACACGGCCGGTGGTGAAATTGTTGTTCTGGGTCATGGTCGTGCGGATGAACCGCTCGTAGTGGCCCAGGTCCAGGTCGGTCTCGGCCCCGTCGTGGGTGACGAACACTTCACCGTGCTGGAACGGGCTCATGGTGCCCGGGTCGACGTTGATGTACGGGTCCAGCTTGAGCATGGTGACCTTAAGTCCCCGCGCCTCCAGGATGGCCGCCAATGAAGCCGAGGCAATGCCTTTCCCCAATGAAGAAACAACACCGCCCGTGACGAATATGTAGCGCGTCATGAAAAACCCTAGAAGTCTGCGTTAAAGCGGTCCGAGCCGCCGGGGAAAGCGAAGGAAGGCCGAAGCCCCCGATCACCTGCATTAATCACAGTGCACCTTTCAAAAAAACCGCCGCGTTGGGACAGACCGGAAGTGAAATCACCGGTACGTTGCTCGCTACACATTTTTTGGAATCGCCCAGCAAAGACTGCTTGGTAATCGGCAACTCCTGCAATTCAGGCGAATCCACAGAAGTTGTATCAAGAAGGGAGCGTAGTCTACCGGAAAGCCCCTTTCAGCTCAAACCCAGATCTTGGTTTCCTGGCGTCCAGATCAATTGCCAACTGCCATCAGCCTGTGCATCGAGCCCGGCCAGGTTGGCCACCGCCAGCAAGTGCTCGCCCTGATAGAGCAGCGGCAATCGACCGCGAACGAACACCGGCACGGCCTTTTCATTGAGCAAACGCTTGAGGTCACGATGACCACGACCCGCTAACACCATCACCTCGCCGCCTTGACGATAGCGCACGCTAAGCGGTCCCGCAGGCGGCGTGCCGTCGAGCACTACCCGACCATTGCCCGGCAAGCGCAGCGCAACCGCCGGATCGGCCCAGTCGACGGTGCCTGGCAGCGAACATAGCCAGTGGTCGGATAACCACCAGACCCGCCCGGCGGCGCGATGCAGCTCGCCCCCGGCCAGGCGCCAGATCGGCCGGGCATCGTCGGCGGCATCGCGCAACGAGTCCCAGCCCGACCAGTGATCGGTGTCAGGCAGCAGGGTCATCGGTGCCAGCCAGTGGCTCAAGGCGTTGCGCTGACGGGCCGGCGACAACGCCCGCAAAGGCGCCAGCGCCAGGGATTGCAGCCCGAGCCAGTCGAACGCGCCCGGGGTCGCGGCCCGGGCCAGGTCGATTTGCGCCAGATCGTCCAGCAACCCCTGGGCTTCGCCCATGTGCGCAGCGCTACGAGCCAGGGTCGTCGAAGCTTGGGGCCATTGCTTGGCCAACACTGGAAAAACTCGCTGACGCAGGTAATTGCGCGCGTACCGATGGTCGTCGTTGGAGGGGTCTTCGATCCAGCTCAAGCCTTGCTGCCTCGCATAGGCTTCCAGCTCCGCCCGGGGCACATCGAGCAAGGGCCGCAGCAAATGCCCTTGGCCCAAAGGACGCTGCGCCGGCATCGCCGCCAGGCCCTTCACCCCCGCTCCCCTGAGCAGGCGAAACAGCAGGGTTTCGGCCTGGTCATCGCGATGCTGGGCAGTGAGCAGCACTTCATCGCTGTGGATCGCCGCGACAAATGCCGCGTAACGCGCTTCCCGCGCGGCGCGCTCGACACTGGGGCCTGGGCGCACTTGCACAGCCACCACGTCCAGCGGCACGCCCAGGGCCACACAGACCGAACGGCAATGCTCCGGCCACGCCTCGGCCACCGCCTGGAGGCCGTGATGCACATGGATAGCGCTCAGCGGGGGCAAGGGTTGGCGTTGAGAAAGGGTTACGAGCAGGTGCAGCAGGACGGTGGAGTCGAGGCCGCCGGAGAAGGCGATGCGCCAGGTGGCGGCGTTGCGCCAGGGGAGCATGTGCTTGAGGAGCCGGGTTGGCAGATCAATCGTAGGCTGATTCATCGCAACTGCCTTCACACAAATCAAATGTGGGAGCGAGCTTGCTCGCGATAGCGGTGTATCAGTCAACTTATCTGTTGAATGTTAACCCGTCATCGCGAGCAAGCTCGCTCCCACACAGGGGTACAGCGCTTGAATCAGAGGCCGTAGCTCATCAACCGCTCGTAGCGACGAGCCAGCAGCGCTTCGTTGTCGAACTTCTTGAGCATCGACAGTTGCGAGCTCAGCTCGGCGCGGATCAGTGCCGCCGCTGCAGCCGGATCGCGGTGAGCGCCGCCGACTGGCTCGCTGATCACTTTATCGACGATACCCAGGCCTTTGAGACGCTCGGCGGTAATGCCCATGGCCTCGGCGGCATCCGGCGCCTTCTCGGCGGTTTTCCACAAGATCGAGGCGCAACCTTCCGGCGAGATCACCGCATAAGTGGAATATTGCAGCATGTTCAACTGGTCGCAGACGCCGATGGCCAACGCACCGCCGGAACCGCCTTCGCCAATCACGGTGGCGATGATCGGGGTTTTCAGGCGTGCCATGACGCGCAGGTTCCAGGCAATTGCTTCGCTCTGGTTGCGCTCTTCGGCGTCGATGCCCGGGTAGGCACCCGGCGTGTCGATGAAGGTCAGGATCGGCATCTTGAAACGCTCGGCCATTTCCATCAGGCGGCAGGCCTTGCGGTAGCCTTCCGGACGCGGCATGCCGAAGTTGCGGCGTACTTTCTCGCGCACTTCGCGGCCTTTCTGGTGACCGATCACCATCACTGGCTGGTTTTCCAGACGGGCGACACCGCCGACGATCGCGGCGTCGTCGGAGAAGTGACGATCGCCATGCAGCTCATCGAACTCGGTAAAGATGTGCTCGATGTAGTCCAGGGTATAGGGACGACGCGGATGACGCGCCAGGCGAGCGATCTGCCAGCTGGTCAGCTTGCCGAAGATGTCTTCGGTCAGCGTGCGACTTTTGTCCTGCAGACGAGAGATTTCATCGCCGATATTCAGCGAATTGTCATTACCGACCAAGCGCAACTCTTCGATCTTGGCTTGCAGGTCGGCGATCGGCTGTTCGAAATCTAGAAAATTCGGGTTCATAGGCGTCCGTCTTGGGTCGACGCCCAAGAGAGCTTGGGCCGGCCGGTTGTCTATTCGCGCCTACCTTAAGGGAGAGGCGCGTTCAGGTCGAGATTAAAAATTCGGGTCGAGATCAGGGGTATTCCGGTTTCAAGAATGGCCCCTGGCCGTCAACGGTATTGGAGGAAGACGTTGTCTTTGCCGAACTGGTCACGCAAGGCTTGAATCAACGCATCCGCCGGATCGATCCGCCAGCCTTCGCCAAACTGCAACACAGCCTTGGCATCGGGGCGTACGTACTCCATGGTGATCGGACAAGCACCGCGATGGCGCTTGAACAATTCGCCCAACCAGCGTAGCTGATCGCCCTTGAGATCCTGGGTCTGCAACTTCAGGCGCAGGCTTTCAGCCAGGTTGGTACGGGCATCTTCCATGCTCATCACCCGCTTGACCCGCAGCCGCAGGCCACCGGAAAAGTCATCGTTGCTGACCTCGCCTTCCACCACCACCATCGCATCGGTCTGCAACAGCGACTGCGCCGAGTGGAACGCATCGGCGAAAAGTGACGCCTCGATGCGCCCGGAGCGGTCGTCGAGGGTGATGAAGCCCATCTTGTCGCCCTTTTTGTTCTTCATCACCCGCAGGGCGATGATCATGCCGGCGACGGTTTGCGTATCGCGCGCCGGCTTGAGGTCGATGATGCGCTGACGGGCGAAACGGCGGATCTCGCCTTCGTATTCGTCGATCGGGTGCCCGGTGAGGTACAGGCCCAGGGTGTCTTTCTCACCCTTGAGGCGCTCCTTGAGGGTCAGCTCCTTGGCCTTGCGATGATTGCCGTAGACATCGGCGTCTTCTTCGACGAACAGCCCGCCAAACAGGTCGGCATGGCCGCTGTCATGGGTGCGGGCAGTCTGTTCGGCGGCCTTGATCGCCTCCTCCATTGCCGCCAGCAACACCGCGCGGTTGCGGTCGATGTTGGCCTGGTAGGCCTTGGGTTCGTCCTGGAAATAAGGCCCCAGGCGGTCCAGGGCGCCACTGCGAATCAAGCCGTCGAGGGTGCGCTTGTTGATGCGCTTGAGGTCAACCCGGGCGCAGAAATCGAACAGATCCTTGAACGGCCCGTCCTGGCGCGCTTCGGTGATGGCTTCCACCGGCCCCTCGCCCACCCCCTTGATCGCGCCCAGGCCGTAAATGATGCGGCCTTCGTCGTTCACCGTGAACTTGAACTCCGAAGCGTTCACGTCCGGTGCGTCGAGGCGCAGCTTCATGGTCCGCACTTCTTCGATCAAGGTCACGACCTTGTCGGTGTTGTGCATATCCGCCGACAGTACCGCGGCCATGAATGGCGCCGGGTAATGCGCCTTCAACCATGCCGTCTGATACGACACCAGGCCATAGGCGGCGGAGTGGGATTTGTTGAAGCCGTAGCCGGCGAATTTTTCCACCAGGTCGAAGATGTTGCCTGCCAGGTCCGCATCAATGCCGTTGTTCGCGCAACCTTCGATGAAACCGCCGCGCTGCTTGGCCATTTCCTCGGGCTTTTTCTTACCCATGGCTCGACGCAGCATGTCCGCGCCGCCGAGGGTGTAGCCGGCCATCACCTGGGCAATCTGCATCACCTGTTCCTGGTACAGGATGATGCCGTAGGTCGGGGCCAGCACCGGCTTGAGGCCGTCGTACTGATAATCCGGGTGCGGGTACGCCAGCTCGGCGCGGCCGTGCTTACGGTTGATGAAGTCATCCACCATGCCCGATTGCAGGGGCCCCGGACGGAACAGGGCCACCAGTGCGATCAGGTCTTCCAGGCAGTCGGGCTTGAGCTTCTTGATCAGCTCCTTCATGCCCCGGGATTCAAGCTGGAACACCGCCGTTGTTTCGGCTTTTTGCAGCAGGCTGTAGGTCGGCTTGTCATCCAGCGGGATGAAGGCAATGTCCAGTGGTTCTTCGCCGACCTTGGCCCGGTCGCGGTTGATGGTTTTCAGCGCCCAATCGATGATGGTCAGGGTGCGCAGGCCGAGGAAGTCGAACTTCACCAGGCCTGCCGCCTCGACGTCGTCCTTGTCGAACTGGGTCACCAGGCCGTCGCCTTCTTCATCGCAATAGATCGGCGAGAAGTCGGTCAGTTTGGTCGGCGCGATCACCACGCCACCGGCGTGCTTGCCAACGTTACGCACCACGCCTTCGAGCTTGCGGGCCATCTCCCAGATTTCCGCGGCTTCTTCATCGACCTTGATGAAGTCCCGCAGGATTTCTTCCTGCTCGTAGGCCTTCTCCAGGGTCATGCCGACTTCGAACGGAATCATCTTCGACAGACGATCCGCCAGGCCGTAGGACTTGCCCTGCACCCGCGCCACGTCACGCACCACCGCCTTGGCGGCCATGGAACCGAAGGTGATGATCTGGCTCACCGCGTTGCGGCCGTATTTCTCGGCCACGTAGTCGATGACCCGGTCGCGACCGTCCATGCAGAAGTCGACGTCGAAGTCGGGCATGGATACCCGCTCAGGGTTGAGGAAACGTTCGAACAGCAGGTCATATTCAAGCGGGTCGAGGTCGGTGATCTTCTGCACATAGGCCACCAACGACCCGGCACCCGATCCACGGCCAGGGCCCACCGGCACGCCATTGTTCTTGGCCCACTGGATGAAGTCCATCACGATGAGGAAGTAACCGGGAAAACCCATCTGGATGATGATATCCAGCTCGAAATTCAACCGATCGACATAGACCTGGCGCTTGGCTTCGTAATCTTCGGTGGTGTCCTTGGGCAACAGGACGCGGAGGCGGTCGTCGAGGCCATCGAAGGAGACTTTGCGGAAATACTCGTCGATGGTCATGCCATCGGGAATCGGGAAGTTGGGCAGGAAGTGCTTGCCCAGCTTCACTTCGATGTTGCAGCGCTTGGCGATCTCGACGGTGTTTTCCAGCGCCTCCGGCAGGTCGCTGAACAACTCGGCCATTTCCTCGGCGCTCTTGAGGTATTGCTGGTCGCTGTAGTTCTTTGGACGGCGCGGATCATCAAGGGCGCGGCCCTCACCGATGCAGACACGGGTTTCGTGGGCCTCGAAATCTTCCTGCTTGATGAAACGCACGTCGTTGGTCGCCACCAGTGGCGCGCCAATCTTGTCGGCCAGGGCCACGGCGGCGTGCAGGTGCTCTTCGTCGTTGGGGCGATTGGTGCGTTGCACTTCGATGTAGAAACGATCGGGGAACACCGCCATCCAGTCGCGTGCCAGGACCTCGGCCTCTTCGGCGTTGCCACTGAGCAGGGCCAGGCCGATTTCACCCTCCTTGGCCGCCGACAGCATGATCAGCCCTTCGCTGGCTTCGGCCACCCACTCGCGCTCGATAATGATCGAGCCATTGCGCTGGCCGTCGATAAAGCCGCGGGAGATCAGCTCGGTGAGGTTGCGATAGCCCACGGCATTCATCACCAGCAGGCTGATGCGACTCAACGGTGCGTCCGGGTCCTTGTTCGACAGCCACAGGTCGGCACCGCAGATCGGCTTGATCCCGGCGCCCATGGCGGCCTTGTAGAACTTGACCAGCGAACACATGTTGTTCTGGTCGGTGACCGCCACGGCAGGCATGTTCATGCCCACCAGGGTCTTGACCAATGGCTTGATCCGCACCAGGCCGTCGACCAGGGAGTATTCAGTGTGCAGGCGTAGATGAACGAATGAAGCCGGCATAGTGATCCTGCGTTAAGTCATGAAAACAACAAGGCCCGGATTGTACCGGGCCTTGGGTAAAACATCAGCCATGAGTGTCGGACCTTGAAAATGCGAACACGGCTTTTGTGGCGAGGGGATTTATCCCCGCTGGGACGCGAAGCGGCCCTTAAACCTGACAACCCGGTATGTCTGATGGACTTTAGGACTGCTTCGCAGTCCAGCGGGGATAAATCCCCTCGCCACAAAAGCAGCGTTCGCCTTAAGAAACAGGGCACTGACTGGTTATGATCAATCCTTCACGGGCTTCATAAGCCAGCCGCACCGGAGCGAACGAACGCCGATGGATGGGCGTCGGCCCAAGGCGCGCCAGGGCTTCCAGATGAACGGGGGTCGGGTAACCCTTGTGACCGCCGATGCCATAGCCCGGGTAAATCAATTCGAAAGCGGCCATTTCCCGGTCGCGACTGACCTTTGCCAGGATCGAGGCCGCCGCGATGGCCGGCACCTTGGCGTCGCCCTGGATCACCGCTTCGGCGCGCATCGACAGTTTCGGGCAGCGATTACCATCGATCATCGCCAGTTTCGGCGTGATGTGCAGGCCCTGCACGGCACGTTGCATGGCAAGCATGGTGGCGTGCAGGATATTGAGTTCATCGATTTCTTCCACTTCGGCCCGGGCGATGCACCAGCTCAGGGCTTTCTCGCAGATCTCGTCGTAGAGCTTTTCGCGACGGGCTTCAGTGAGTTTCTTCGAATCGTTGAGGCCCAGGATCGGCCGCTTCGGGTCGAGAATCACCGCCGCCGTCACCACCGCGCCGCACAACGGGCCACGCCCCACTTCATCGACACCAGCCACCAGTTCTTCCACTTCGGCGACCAGATTGAAGTCCAGGCCCATCTGTAGCTTTGAGTTGCTCATGGTTTTGCGCCAATCAGGGTCAGTACCGCGTCAGCCGCCTGGTTGGAAGCATCACGACGCAAGGTACGGTGGATTTCGTCAAAGCCTCGGGTCTGTTCCTCGCCACCGTCGATCAAGGGCGACAGCGTGGTGGCCAGCGCCTCGGCGGTCGCCTCGTCCTGCAACAGCTCCGGCACCAACAAGCGCTGGGCTAACAGGTTCGGCAAGGACACGTAAGGGCTCTTGACCATGCGCTTGAGAATCCAGAACGTCAGCGGCGCAAGGCGATAGGCGACCACCATCGGACGTTTATACAGCAGTGCTTCAAGGGTAGCAGTGCCGGAGGCAATCAACACGGCATCGCAGGCCGCCAACGCTTCGTGGGAACGACCGTCGAGCAGCGTCACCGGCAAATCGCGACCGACCAGCAACGCCTCCAGCTGGACGCGACGCTGCGCATTGGCACACGGCAGGACAAAACGTACACCGGGACGCAGCGCCCGAAGGCGTTCGGCGGCGTCGAAAAACAGGCCTCCCAGGCGACTCACTTCGCCGCCCCGGCTGCCGGGCATCAAGGCCACCAGGGGCCCCTCGGGCAGGCCCAAGGCCTGGCGGGCCGCATCGCGGTCGGCTTGCAGGGGAATGGTATCGGCCAGGGTGTGCCCGACAAATCGAACCGGCACGCCCTTCTCTTCATAGAACCGGGCTTCGAACGGCAGCAGCGTCAGCATCAGGTCGCAACCTTCGCGAATCTTCAGCACCCGCTTCTGCCGCCAGGCCCAGACCGATGGACTGACGTAATGCACGGTCTTGATACCGGCCTGACGTAGCTTGAGTTCGATATTGAGAGTGAAATCCGGCGCATCGATGCCGATGAACACATCCGGCTTTTCGTCGATCAAGGTCTGGATCAGCTTCTTACGCCGGGCCAGCAGCTCACGCAGGCGACCGAGTACTTCCACCAGGCCCATCACCGACAGGCGTTCCATCGGGAAATAGGACGTCAGGCCCTCGGCCTCCATCAACGGCCCGCCAACACCCATGAATTCGACAGCGGGATGCTGCGCCTTGAGCGCACGCATCAGACCGGCACCCAGAATGTCACCGGAAGCCTCTCCCGCCACCAGTGCAATACGCAAATTAGCCATGGTCAGCGAGTGATGCCGCGGGTCGAAGACTGGATGGAGTCGCGGAAGATCGCCACTTCCGGGTGTTGCGCCGAAGCCTCGGCCAGTTCGGCAAGTGCCTGTTCGACCGTCAGGCCCTGGCGATACACAACCTTGTAGGCGCGACGCAGTGCCGTGATCGCCTCTTCGCTGAAACCACGACGACGCATGCCTTCGAAGTTCATGCTGCGGGCTTCGGCCGGGTTGCCGAACACCGTGACATAGGCCGGGACGTCCTTGCCGATGGCAGTGCCCATGCCAGAGAAACTGTGGGCGCCGATATGGCAATACTGGTGCACCAGGGTGAACCCGGACAGGATCGCCCAATCGTCCACGTGCACATGGCCGGCCAGGGCGGTGTTGTTGACCAGGATGCAATGGTTGCCAATCACGCTGTCATGGCCGATGTGCGCATAGGCCATGATCAGGTTATGGTCGCCCAGGGTCGTTTCGGAACGATCCTGAACGGTGCCACGGTGAATCGTCACACCTTCGCGGATCACGTTGTGATCGCCGATGACCAGACGGGTTTCTTCACCTTTGTACTTGAGATCGGGCGTGTCCTCGCCTACCGAAGAAAACTGGTAGATGCGATTGTGCCGACCAATCCGGGTCGGCCCCTTGAGAATTACGTGGGGACCGATCACCGTACCCTCGCCGATTTCCACACCTGCGCCGACAATCGACCACGGGCCGACCTCGACATCGGCGGCCAAGACGGCCGTCGGATCGATGATTGCGCGAGGGTCAATCAAACTCATAGTTTGCGTTCCGCACAGATGATTTCAGCGGAGCAGACTGGCTTGCCGTCGACCGAAGCCTGGCATTCGAATTTCCAGATCTGGCGCTTGCAACTGATGAACTTGGCTTCGAGGATCAACTGATCGCCCGGGGTGACCGGCTGGCGGAAGCGCAGCTTGTCGGAGCCGACGAAGTAATAGAGCGTGCCGTCGGCAGGCTTTACGTCGAGCATTTTGAAACCAAGGATCCCGGCAGCCTGAGCCATCGCCTCGATGATCAATACGCCCGGCATGATTGGATGCGCGGGGAAGTGACCATTGAAGAACGGCTCGTTGATGCTGACATTCTTGTAGGCGCGAATGCGCTTGCCTTCAACATCCAGGTCCACCACCCGATCCACCAGCAGGAACGGGTAACGGTGAGGCAGGTATTCGCGAATCTCGTTGATGTCCATCATTTCGGGGGGAAGCCTATGTAAAGATTGGAAGCGCACGAGTGACGCGCACTCCGCTAGCAAATCAAGATGCCCTAACGGCTGTGCACACTTGATATGGAAATGGTATCAGCCATCTGATGAAGCATTACCGCCAGGGGTCACGTCCCCTACACGCTTTTCCACCTGCTTGAGGCGCCGCGCGATGTCGTCGAGCTGGCGGATACGCGCCGCGCTCTTGCGCCATTCGGCTGCCGGCTGCATGGCCGTACCGGAAGAATAGGCACCTGGCTCGGTAATCGAGTGGGTCACCATGGTCATCCCGGTCAGGAACACGTTGTCACAGATATCGATATGGCCCACCAGCCCCACGCCACCGGCGAGCATGCAATGCTTGCCGATCTTGGTGCTGCCGGAGATGCCCACGCAGGCGGCCATGGCGGTGTGGTCACCGACCTGGACGTTGTGGGCGATCTGGATCTGGTTGTCGAGCTTGACACCATTGCCGATGACCGTGTCGGCCAGGGCGCCGCGGTCGATCGCGGTGTTGACGCCGATCTCCACGTCATCGCCAATGGTGACGCCACCGATCTGGGCGATCTTCTGCCAGATGCCTTTCTCGTTGGCGAAACCGAAGCCTTCGCCGCCCAACACCGCGCCGGATTGAATCACCACGCGCTTGCCGATGCGCACATCGTGGTACAGGGTGACCCGTGGTGCCAGCCAGCCGCCTTCGCCGATCTCGCTGCGCGCGCCAATGACACAATGGGCACCCAGCGTGACGCCGGCACCGATACGGGCTGCGCTTTCGATGACCACGAACGGACCGACGCTGGCCGTGGCATCGACCACGGCATCCGCCGCGATCACCGCGCTGGGATGAATACCTGCAGCCGATTTCGGCTTGGGATCGAACAGATGGGAAATGCGGGCATACGCCAGGTACGGATCGGGCACGATCAGGGCATCGCCGGCAAACCCATCGGCATCAGCGGCCTTGAGCAACAGCGCAGCCGCCCGGCTGTCGGCCAGGTACTTGCGGTATTGAGGATTTGCCAGAAAGCTCAACTGAGCTGGGCCAGCCTCTTGCAAAGTGGCTAGCCCAGTAATTGCCTTCTCCGGGTCGCCACGCAGGGTGGCGCCGAGGAACTCGGCCAATTGGCCGAGCTTGATAGTCGCTGTCATGGATTACTTCAGCTGATTCATGCGCTCGATCACCTGGCGCGTGATGTCGTATTGAGGCTTGACATCGATCACTGCGCCACGCTCGAACACCAGGTCAAAACCACCTTTCTTGATGACTTCTTCCACGGCGCTGTCGAGTTTCGGCTTGAGTTGCTTGAGCATTTCGCGGTCGGCAACAGCTTTCGCTTCGTTCAGCTCCTTGGACTGGAACTGGAAGTCACGGGCCTTTTGCTTGAATTCAAGCTCCAGACGCTCACGCTCGCCCTGGGCCATCTTGTCGCCACCGGCCACCAGACGATCCTGAATGCCCTTGGCGCTGCTTTCCAGGCCCTTGAGCTTGGTCAGTTGCGGGCCGAATTTCTTCTCCGCATCCACGGCGTATTTCTTCGCCGCGTCGGATTCCAGCAGGGCCATCTGATAATTCAGCACGGCGATCTTCATGTCGGCAAAAGCCGGACCTGCGACCAGTACGGTCGCCAGGAGAACCAATTGAGTCAACTTACGCACGATGTACTCCTACAAAATCCATTGTCGTTGTCATGGGTCAGACGCTTAGAACGTCTGGCCGAGGGAGAATTGGAACACTTGGGTTTCAGCGTCATCCGGTTTCTTGATCGGCATCGCCAATGCGAAGCTCAAAGGACCCAGCGCGGTGACCCAGGTCACACCCACGCCGACGGAACTGGCCATGTTGCTCAGGCTGATGTCGTTGCACTTTGTGTCGGACTTGGTGCCGTTGGCGTTGGTGGTGTCACTGCAACTTGAATCGAAAACGTTACCTACGTCCCAGAATACCGAGGTACGCAGGGAGCGTTGATCCTTGACGAACGGCATTGGGAACAGCACCTCAAGGCCACCCTGGATAAGGACATTGCCACCGAACGGCAGTGGATCCTGGTCCGGGTCTCTAATGGTGCCCGGGTTATTGCCCTGACTCGGCGTACTGCGCGGACCAAGCGTACTGTCCTTGAAACCGCGCACCGAGTTGAAACCACCGGCGTAGTAGTTCTCGTAGAACGGCAGGCCATCGGTCGAACCGTAGCCGTCGCCATAGCCCAACTCAGTGTGCAGGCGCATGGTGTAGTTATCGGTTAACGGCTGGAACAACTGGCCGCGATAATCAAGCTTGAAGAACGACAGGTCGCTGCCAGGGATGGTGGATTCCAGCACCAGGCTCTGGGAATGACCACGGGTCGCCAGCACACCCTTGTTCAGGGTCGACTCGGACCAACCGGCAGACGCCTTGAAGTTCAGGTAGCTGTTGCCCTCCTTCTTGACGAAGTCGAAGATCTCGTCAACGGTGTAGCGACCGGTGTTGATCTTGTCCTGCTGGGCGGTGAGGCCGAAGGTCAGGCGCGAAGTCTCGCTGATCGGGTAACCCACGTTGGCACCGACACCGTAGCTGTCCACCGCATAGCTGGAGATATCGGAGTCGAGTTCGTCGTAGTCGGTGGTGCGATAGAAGGCGTTGTAGCCCAGGCTCACACCGTCAGCGGTCCAGTAGGGGTCCACATAACCGAAGTTGTAGCGGGTCTGGTACTCACTGCGGGTCAAGCCGATGCTGACCTTGTTACCGGTACCCAGGAAGTTGTTCTGGGTGATCGAGCCACCGAGGATCAGACCGGCGCTCTGGGCGAAACCGACACTGGCGGTGATCGAACCGGAGGCCTGCTCTTCAACGCTGTAGTTCACATCGACCTGGTCATCGACACCGGGCACGGCCGGGGTCTCGACGTTGACTTCCTTGAAGAAGCCCAGGCGCTCCAGGCGGGTCTTGGACTGGTCGATCAGGTAGGTCGAGGCCCAGCCGCCTTCCATCTGGCGCATTTCACGGCGCAGCACTTCGTCCTCGGACTTGGTGTTGCCACGGAAGTTGATGCGGTTGACGTAGGCACGCTTGCCCGGGTCCACGGCGAAGGTGATGTCGACGGTGTGGTCTTCATCATGCGGCTGTGGCACGCCGTTGACGTTGGCGAAGGTGTAGCCCTCGTTACCCAGGCGGCGGGTAATCAGCTCGGAGGTGGTGGTCATCAGCTTGCGCGAGAACACCTGGCCCTTCTGCACCAGCAGCAACGACTTGACCTGGTCTTCAGGCACTTTCAGGTCGCCGCTGAGCTTGACGTCACGAACGGTGTATTTCTCGCCTTCGTTGACGTTGACGGTGATGTAGACGTGCTTCTTGTCCGGGGTGATGGACACCTGGGTCGAGGCGATGTCCATGTTGATGTAGCCGCGGTCCAGGTAGTAGGAGCGCAGGCGCTCCAGGTCACCGGAGAGTTTTTCACGGGCGTACTTGTCGTCGTTCTTGAAGAACGACAGCCAGTTGGTGGTCTTGAGTTCGAACAGGTCGATCAGGTCTTCGTCAGGGAAAACCGTGTTGCCCACCACGTTGATGTGCTGGATGGCTGCCACGGTGCCTTCGTTGATGTTGACCTTCAGGCCGACGCGGTTGCGCGGTTGCGGCACCACTTCGGTGTCGACGGTGGCCGAGTAGCGGCCCTGGGCAACGTACTGGCGTTGCAGTTCGTTGCGTACACCTTCGAGGGTGGCACGCTGGAAGATCTCGCCTTCGGCCAGGCCGGATTGCTTGAGGCCTTTCATCAGGTCTTCAGTGGAGATCGCCTTGTTGCCTTCGATCTCGATACTGGCGACCGACGGGCGCTCGACAACGGTGATGACCAGGACATTGCCGTCACGGCCCAGTTGGATATCTTGAAAGAAGCCGGTCTTGAACAGCGCACGCGTGGATTCCACCAGGCGCCGATCATCCGCCTGCTCGCCGACGTTCAACGGCAAGGCACCAAAGACGCTACCCGCGGAGACCCGCTGGAGGCCATTGACGCGAATATCAGAGATAGTGAAGGACTCGGCGTGAACTTCGGCGATCATCAATACGGTGAGAACCGCAGTTAGCAGCAGACGTTTCATGAAGTCCTTTCTTATTCCAACTGGCAATAAACAAACTGCCGCAAAATGCGGCAGATTCGCAATTCAGCGAAGCGTTACAGACGACCCAGATCGTTGACGAGGGCAAGCAACATGACCCCGACCACCAAGCTGATACCGATCTGTATCCCCCAACCCTGCACCCGATCCGACAAGGGACGACCACGCGCCCACTCGATCAGATAAAACAGCAGATGCCCCCCATCCAGTACCGGGATGGGCAGCAAATTCAGAACCCCCAGGCTAATGCTCAGATAAGCAAGGAAATTCAGGAAATCAGCGACGCCCGACTGGGCAGAAGCGCCCGCCACTTTAGCAATGGTTATCGGTCCACTCAAGTTTTTTACCGAGAGCTCGCCGAACAACATTTTCTTGAGCGAGTCCAGCGTCAGGACGCTCATGGTCCAGGTACGACGCGCACCCTCGCCAATCGCCGCCACCGGGCCGAAACTGACCTCGCGAATCATTTCCGGTGGCCAGTCGACCGCCTTGACGCCCGCCCCCAGGTAACCGCTCGGCGCCTTGCTCTCGCCACGGGCGGCCAGGGTCACCGGGACATCGATTGGAGCACCGTCGCGCTCGATGCGCAGCACAATTTTGGTATCAGGACGTACACGAACCGAATCGACCACCTGCTGCCAGTCGCTGACCGGCTGGCCGTCGAGGGCCAGCAACCGATCGCCGGTCTTCAGACCTGCCATCTGGGCCGGGCCTTTCGGATCGAGTTCGGCGAGTATCGGTGGCATCGCCGGACGCCATGGCCGGATCCCCAGGGACCGGATCGGATCCGGCTCGTCGGCACCCTTGAGCCAGTTGTCCAAGGTCAGTTCGCGAGGCGAATCCACCGTGGAGCCCTGCTCGCGCACCATCAATTGCAACGAACCACTCTCACCCAGGCGACGCACCAGTTGCAGATTGACCGCCGCCCAGCCCGAGGTCAGCTCGCCGTCGATAGCGACGATTTCCTGCCCGACACCCAATCCGGCACGGGCGGCAACGCTACCCGACTCCACCGCACCGATGACCGGACGCACCTGCTCGCTGCCCAGCATGGCCAGGCCCCAGAAAAACACCATGGCTAGCAGGAAGTTGGCGATCGGCCCCGCGGCGACGATGGCGATACGCTGACGGACGGTCTTGCGATTGAAGGATTGATCGAGCTGGTCTGCCGGGACTTCGCCTTCTCGCTCATCGAGCATCTTGACGTAGCCGCCCAGCGGGATGGCCGCCACTACGAACTCGGTGCCTTTCTTGTCGTGCCAGCGCAGCAAGGGCATGCCAAAGCCCACGGAAAAACGCAGGACCTTGACGCCACAGCGCCGCGCGACCCAGAAATGACCGAATTCGTGAAATGTGACCAACACCCCCAAGGCAACCAGGGTGCCGACAATCATATAGAGCGCGCTCATCTGTTTTCTCCGCAATCCTGTCCAGGGCAACCCTGGCTAACGTATCGCAGCTTCAACGCCCGTGGCGCTGCAGCCATTGGCCCGCCAATTCACGAGCCCTGGCATCCGCCGTAAATACCGTATCGAGGTCATCGACCGAAACCACGGCCTCGAGATTCAAGACTTCCTCGATGATACTCGCGATCTCGAGGTAACGGACACGCCCATCGAGAAACGCTGCAACCGCCACTTCATTGGCGGCATTAAGCATGGCCGGCGCGCTGTCGCCCGCCTCGGCCGCCTGTCGCGCCAGGCGCAGACAGGGGAAACGCTGCTCATCGGGCGCCTGGAAATCCAGGCGAGCGATGGCGAACAGGTCCAGCGGTGCAACACCCGAATCGATGCGCTCCGGCCAGGCCAGGGCATTGGCGATCGGGGTGCGCATATCCGGATTGCCCAACTGGGCCAGCACCGAACCGTCGACATAGTCCACCAGGGAATGAATCACGCTCTGGGGATGAATCACCACCTCGACCTGGGACGGCTTGGCATCGAACAACCAGCAGGCCTCGATCAGCTCCAGGCCCTTGTTCATCATGCTGGCCGAATCCACGGAAATCTTGCGCCCCATGGACCAGTTCGGGTGGGCACAGGCCTGCTCGGGTGAAACATGCACCAATTCTTCCAGTGGCGTCTGCCGGAACGGGCCACCGGAGGCTGTCAGCAAAATCCGCCGGACACCCACCGCGCCGAGGCCACGGGAAAAATCCTGCGGCATGCATTGAAAAATCGCATTGTGCTCGCTGTCGATAGGCAGCAACACCGAACCGCTTTTGCGCACAGCCTGCATGAACAGCGCGCCGGACATCACCAACGCTTCTTTATTGGCCAACAGGATCTTCTTGCCTGCTTCCACCGCCGCCAGCGTCGGACGCAAGCCCGCCGCACCGACGATTGCCGCCATCACGGCGTCGACTTCCGGGTCGCAAGCCACTTGGCAGAGACCCTCCTCCCCCACCAGCACGCGAGTTTGCAGGCCGGCTGCGCGCAGATCGTCCTGCAGCACCCGCGCCACAGGGGCCTCAGGCACCACGGCAAACCGCGGCGTGTGGCGTATGCACAAGGCCAGCAATTCACTCATGCGTGTGAAGCCACTGAGGGCGAACACCTGGTAACGCTCCGGGTGCCGGCCGATGACGTCAAGCGTACTCAGGCCGATCGAACCGGTCGCACCAAGGACAGTGATCTGCTGGGGGCGACTCACGACGCTGCCATCCACAACAGCACGGCAAAGATCGGAATCGCGGCGGTAAGGCTGTCGATGCGATCCAGCACGCCACCGTGACCGGGCAGCAGGTTACTGCTGTCCTTGATTCCCGACTGACGCTTGAACATGCTTTCGGTCAGGTCGCCGACCACAGACACAAATACGATCAAGGCGGCCCCCATAAGGCCCATCAACAGCTGCGCGACCGTCCAGTCCCGCACGAAGCCGACCACAGTGGTGATCACCAGGCTCAAGGCCAGGCCACCATAGACCCCTTCCCAACTCTTGCCAGGACTGACCTTCGGCGCCAGCTTGCGCTTGCCGAAGGCCTTGCCGGAAAAATAGGCGCCGACGTCGGCCCCCCAGACCAACACCATCACGGCCATGATCTGCCAGTTGCCCAGCGGGCCTTGCTTGATCCAGATCAGCCCTTGCCAGGCCGGCAGCAGGATCAACAGACCGATCACCAGCTTGGTCGCCGCATTGGCCCAATGATGGGTAGTCTGCGGGTAGGTCAGGACCAGGAAGGTCGCTGTCGCCCACCACAGCACCGCGGCACCCAACACCCAAGGCGCGAGCCCGGGCATCACGTACATGATGAACAGCATGGCCGCCACGGCCGCTGCGTAGGCCACGCGCGCCGACTGCGCAGGAAAACCCGCCAGCCGCGCCCATTCCCACGCCCCCAGGGTCACGACCAGTCCGATGAACAGCGCAAAACTGGCGCCTTCGAGCAGGAAGAAACCGCCCAGGGCGATGGGCAACAGGATCAAGGCAGTGATGATTCGTTGTTTGAGCATTAAACCCGGGCTCCAGCTTCGATCTGCTCGCTCGTTTTACCGAAGCGACGCTGACGGGAAGCGAAATCGGCCAGTGCGGTGCGCATGGCTTCGTGTTTGAAGTCCGGCCAGAACAGGTCGGAGAAGTACAGCTCGGCATACGCCAACTGCCAGAGCAGGAAGTTGCTGATGCGATGCTCGCCACCGGTACGGATGCACAGGTCCGGCAACGGCAGGTCGCCGGTCGCCAGGCAGGTCTGCAGCAGTTCCGGCGTGATGTCTTCGGGGCGCAAGTGCCCGGCCTGGACTTCCCGCGCCAGCCGCTGGGCAGCCTGGGCAATGTCCCACTGTCCACCATAGTTGGCGGCGATCTGCAGGACAAACCGATCGGTACCCGCAGTCGCAGCCTCGGCTTCACGCATCGCAGCCTGCAATTCAGGATGGAAGCGCGAGCGATCACCGATGATCCGCAGGCTGATCTTGTTATCGTTGAGGCGCTTGGCCTCACGACGCAGGGCCTTGAGGAACAGGTCCATCAAGGCACTGACTTCATCGGCCGGACGCTGCCAGTTCTCACTGGAGAAGGCGAACAGGGTCAGCACCTCGACCCCTGCCTCGGCGCACACCTCGATGACCGCACGAACCGCATCGACCCCCGCCTTGTGCCCGGCGACGCCAGGCATAAAGCGTTTCTTGGCCCAACGGTTATTGCCGTCCATGATGATCGCCACGTGGCGCGGCACCGCGAACGGCACGGCCTGCTTGGTCTTTTCCATGAAAACGAGACCCTTATACGGCCATCAGGTCTTTTTCTTTCTGCGCCAAATCCGCGTCGATCTTAGCCACGTACTTCTTGGTCAGGTCGTCGATCTCGCCAGTGGCACGACGCTCTTCGTCTTCGCTGATTTCCTTTTCCTTGACCAGGTCCTTTAGCTGGCTGTTGGCATCACGACGGATGTTGCGCACGGCAACACGGGCGTCTTCAGCCACGTCACGAGCCTGTTTGGTGAAGCCCTTGCGGGTCTCCTCGGTCAGGGCCGGCATGGAGATCAACAGCAACTCACCCAGGTTGGTCGGGTTCAGGTTCAGACCGGCACTGCCGATGGCCTTGTCGACCGCAGCCAGCATGTTGCGCTCAAAGGCCACGACCTGCAGGGTACGCGCGTCCTTGACGGTGATGTTGGCCACTTGCTTGATCGGGGTATCGGAGCCGTAGTACGGCACCATCACGCCCTCAAGGATGCTCGGGTGCGCCTGGCCGGTGCGGATGCGACCGAAGTTGTGCGCCAGGGACTCCAGGGATTTCTGCATGCGCTGTTCAGCGTCTTTCTTGATTTCGTTGATCATTGTTGAACTTCCTCGATCAGTGTTCCTTCGGCGCCGCCATGGACGATATTCAGCAGGGCACCGGGCTTGTTCATGTTAAAGACGCGCAGCGGCATCTTGTGGTCGCGGCAGAGACAGATAGCCGTCAGATCCATTACCCCCAGCTTGCGATCCAGCACTTCATCGTAGGTCAGATGATCGAACTTCTCGGCATGCGGGTCCTTGAACGGGTCAGCGGTATAGACGCCATCGACCTTGGTTGCCTTGAGCACGACATCGGCATCGATCTCGATCGCTCGCAGGCAGGCGGCCGAATCCGTGGTGAAGAACGGATTACCGGTACCGGCGGCAAAAATCACCACTTCCTTGGAGTTGAGGTGGCGCATGGCTTTGCGGCGGTCGTAGTGATCGGTTACGCCAACCATGGAAATGGCCGACATCACGATGGCCGAGATATTGGCACGCTCCAGCGCGTCACGCATAGCCAGGGCGTTCATCACAGTAGCCAGCATGCCCATGTGGTCGCCCGTGACCCGATCCATGCCGGCCGCGCTCAGCGCTGCGCCGCGAAACAGGTTGCCGCCGCCGATGACCAGACCGACCTGAACGCCGATCCCGACCAGTTGGCCGACTTCCAGGGCCATGCGATCCAGCACTTTCGGATCGATCCCGAACTCTTCCGAGCCCATCAGGGCCTCGCCGCTAAGCTTGAGTAGAATGCGTTTATAGCGAGCCTGATAACCACTGCCCTGCTGAGCCATTGCGAATCTCTCCTGCGGCGTATTTTCGAAAATTCTTTGCAGGCTGTTTGCAGCCTGCGTCTACTCTAGTCTGACGCTGACACAGCGCCATCGGAACACGGCTTTGTAAGCCAGTTCCGACAGGAAACCAATAAAAATCGGCATCCCCATCCAAAAAGAGGCTGCGCGCGTTAAGCGGGCAGCCTCTTCAGGGCGACAGTTGTAAAAACCGTCTTATTGCTTGCTGGCAGCAGCTACCTGGGCAGCAACTTCTTCAGCGAAGTTGTCGACCGGCTTCTCGATACCTTCGCCTACTTTGAAGTAGGTGAACGAAACGATTTCAGCACCGGCTTTCTTCGCCAGGTCGCCGACCTTGACTTCCGGGTTCTTGACGAAAGCCTGCTCAACCAGGCTGGCTTCGGCCAGGAACTTGGAGATACGGCCGCTGACCATTTTTTCTGCGATTTCAGCAGGCTTGCCTTTCAGCTTTTCTTCGTTCAACTGCAGGAAAACGCCCTTCTCGCGCTCGATCGCTTCAGCCGAAACGTCCGAAGGCAGCAGGAACTCAGGGTTGGTTGCAGCAACGTGCATGGCGATGTCTTTCGCCAGCTCGGTATCGCCGCCCTTCAGGACAACCGCAACACCGATCTTGTTGCCGTGCAGGTAGGTACCGACTACATCACCTTCAACACGAACCAGACGGCGGATGTTGACGTTCTCGCCGGTCTTGCCGACCAGGACCAGGCGCGCTTCTTCCTGAGCTTCGATCAGCGGAGCTGCGTCGGTCAGTTTGTCAGCGAAGGCTTTTTCGACGCTGGCAGCGACGAAGGCCTTGAAGTCATCCTGCAGGGCCAGGAAGTCGGTCTGGGAGTTAACTTCCAGCAGAACGGCAGCCTTGCCGTCGTCCTTGATGGCGATGGCGCCTTCAGCGGCAACGTTGCCCGCTTTCTTGGCAGCCTTGATGGCGCCCGAAGCACGCATGTCATCAATGGCTTTTTCGATGTCGCCGCCAGCCTTGGTCAAGGCTTTCTTGCAGTCCATCATGCCTTCGCCGGTACGCTCGCGCAGTTCTTTGACCAACGCTGCAGTAATCTCTGCCATTTCAAAATCCTCTTGGATAGGTTTTCAACCATTCCACCCGATCGAACGGGCGATCAATTCTTCCTGGAAAACCACTGCTTATAGGCCACGGCAGGTTACAAACAGATCACTGCGCTGGCGACAAATGGTTTTCGAGGTGGCAAAAAGGGGGCCAAGCCCCCTTTTTGCTTACTGAGTCAACGCCAGGGCGTCAATTACTCAGCGGCTGCTGCCGGAGCTTCTTCAGCGAAGACTTCGGTGCCGCCATTCACGTTGTTGCGACCACGGATAACAGCGTCAGCCATCGAACCCATGTACAGCTGGATGGCGCGAATGGCGTCATCGTTGCCTGGGATGATGTAGTCAACGCCTTCCGGGCTGCTGTTGGTATCGACAACGCCGATGACCGGGATACCCAGCTTGTTGGCTTCGGTGATCGCGATGCGCTCGTGGTCAACATCGATCACGAACAGCGCGTCAGGCAGACCGCCCATGTCCTTGATACCGCCCAGGGAGCGGTCCAGCTTCTCAAGATCGCGAGTGCGCATCAGCGCTTCTTTCTTGGTCAGCTTGGCGAAAGTACCGTCTTCGGACTGGACTTCAAGGTCACGCAGACGCTTGATGGAAGCGCGAATGGTCTTGAAGTTGGTCAGCATGCCGCCCAACCAGCGGTGATCGACGTACGGCGAACCGCAACGTGCTGCTTCTTCAGCAACGATCTTGCCAGCGGAACGCTTGGTGCCGACGAACAGAATCTTGTTTTTGCCCTGGGCCAGGCGCTCTACGAAGGTCAGTGCCTCGTTGAACATCGGCAGGGTTTTTTCAAGGTTGATGATGTGGATCTTGTTACGCGCGCCGAAAATGTACTTGCCCATTTTCGGGTTCCAGTAACGGGTCTGGTGACCGAAGTGCACACCGGCCTTCAGCATATCGCGCATGTTGACTTGGGACATGATAGTTCCTTGATAAGTCGGGTTTGGCCTCCACGTATCCCAATGACCAACCAGCGGCTATATAAGCCAAAGGCACCCAGGTCATCGTGTCGACACGTGTGTGGATTTAAGCTTACGGGGTCATCCCCGGAAAGCGGCGCATTTTATACCACAGCAAGGGCGAAAACGGAACATGGAATCTGAAAACCTCTTGTGGCGAGGGGATTTATCCCCGCTGGGACGCGTAGCGGCCCCATACCAGGCGATTCAATCCACTTGATACACCATGCTGCCTGATTTGGGGCTGCTGCGCAGCCCAACGGGGATAAATCCCCTCACCACAGAGTTCCAGCCTGGAGAGCTCATTGTACTGATCGTCTGTTAGAATCGCGTTTTCAGGGCCGCCCGGATCCCCATCCGCCGCCCATTTCGTTTTGAACAGCGCCGTCGGGCGCAGAGAGAGCCTGTATGACCGTTACCCTCAAGACTCCCGAGGACATCGCCAAAATGCGTGTCGCCGGCAAACTCGCCGCCGACGTCCTGGAAATGATTGCCGATTACGTCAAGCCGGGCGTAACCACCGAAGAGCTGGACCGCATCTGCCACGACTATATCGTCAACGAGCAGAAGGCCATCCCTGCCCCACTCAACTACAAAGGCTTCCCGAAGTCGATCTGCACCTCGATCAACCACGTGGTCTGCCACGGCATCCCCAACGAAAAACCGTTGAAGGATGGCGACACCCTGAACATCGACGTCACCGTCATCAAGGACGGCTTTCACGGCGACACCAGCCGCATGTTCCATGTCGGCAACGTGCCGGAGTGGGCCGAGCGCCTGTCCAAGGTCACCCAGGAATGCATGTACATGGCCATCGAACTGGTGAAGCCGGGCTGCCGCCTGGGGGACATCGGCGAAGTGATCCAGAAGCACGCGCAGAAAAACGGCTTCTCGGTGGTACGCGAATTCTGCGGCCATGGCATCGGCAAGGTGTTCCACGAAGAACCGCAGATCCTGCACTACGGCCGTGCCGGCACGGGCATGGAACTGCAGGCGGGCATGACCTTCACCATCGAGCCAATGATCAACCAGGGGCGCCCCGATACCAAGGTGCTGGGCGACGGCTGGACTGCCATCACCAAGGATCGCAAGCTGTCGGCCCAGTGGGAACACACCTTGCTGGTCACCGAGACCGGATACGAGATCTTTACCCTGCGCAGCGATGACACCATCCCTCGCGTTTCCGCCTGATCCGAACCCAGCCTATAGATATAGATAGAAAGGAAAGTCATTCAATGCCGCAGGTGGATCCCGAACTCTTCGACCGCGGCCAGTTCCAGGCTGAACTGGCCCTGAAGGCAAGCCCCATCTCGGCGTTCAAGAAGGCGATCCGCCAGGCCCATGAAGTACTCGACCAGCGTTTTCGCAACGGCCGGGACATTCGGCGGCTGATCGAGGACCGTGCCTGGTTCGTCGATAACATCCTGCAAAAGGCCTGGGAGCAGTTCAACTGGAGCGAGGATGCCGACATCGCCCTGGTGGCGGTCGGCGGCTACGGGCGCGGCGAACTGCACCCCTACTCCGACATCGATCTGCTGATCCTGCTCGACAGCGCCGATCATGAAATTTTCCGTGACTCCATCGAACGGTTCCTGACGCTGCTGTGGGACATTGGCCTGGAAGTCGGCCAGAGCGTGCGCTCGGTACAGGAATGCGCCGACGAGGCCCGCGCCGACCTGACGGTGATCACCAACCTGATGGAAAGCCGCACCATCGCCGGCCCCGAGCACCTGCGCCAGCGCATGCTCGATGTCACCAGCACGGCGCACATGTGGCCCAGCAAGGACTTTTTCCTGGCCAAGCGCGCCGAGCAGAAGGCCCGCCACCACAAGTACAACGACACCGAATACAACCTGGAGCCCAACGTCAAGGGCTCGCCCGGCGGGCTGCGGGACATCCAGACGATCCTATGGGTCGCCCGGCGCCAGTACGGCACGCTGAACCTGCGCGCCCTGGCCGGTGAAGGTTTCCTGGTGGAAAGCGAAAACGCCTTGCTGGCCTCGTCCCAGGAATTCCTGTGGAAGGTCCGCTACGCCCTGCACATGCTGGCCGGGCGCGCCGAAGATCGCCTGCTGTTCGACCATCAGCGCTCCATCGCCAGCCTGTTGGGTTTCGAAGGGCAGGATGCCAAGCAATCCATCGAAAACTTCATGCAGCAGTACTACCGCGTGGTGATGAGCATCGCCCAACTCAGCGAACTGATCATCCAGCACTTCGAGGAAGTCATCCTCGCCCCCGAAGACGAAGAACCGCCGCAGCCGATCAATTCACGTTTCCAACTGCACGACGGCTACATCGAGGCGCGCAACGCCAATATATTCCGCCGCACGCCGTTCGCCATGCTGGAAATCTTCGTGCTCATGGCCCAGCAACCGGAAATCAAGGGTGTACGCGCCGACACCATTCGCTTGCTGCGGGAAAACCGTCACCTGATCGATGAAGATTTCCGTCACGACATCCGCAACACCAGCCTGTTCATCGAGTTGTTCAAGTGCAAGATCGGCGTGCATCGCAACCTGCGGCGCATGAACCGCTACGGGATTCTCGGGCGTTATCTGCCGGAGTTCGGTTTCATCGTCGGGCAAATGCAGCACGACCTGTTCCACATCTATACGGTCGATGCCCACACCCTGAACCTGATCAAGCACCTGCGTAAGCTCCAGTACACCCAGGTGTCGGAGAAATTCCCGCTGGCCAGCAAGCTCATGGCCAAGTTGCCCAAGCCCGAACTGATCTACATGGCAGGGCTGTATCACGACATCGGCAAGGGTCGTCAGGGCGATCACTCCGAGATTGGCGCGGTGGATGCCGAGGCTTTCTGCCAGCGCCATCAACTGCCGCTGTGGGACAGCCGACTGATCGTCTGGCTGGTGCAGAACCACCTGATGATGTCCACCACCGCCCAGCGCAAGGATTTGTCCGACCCGCAGGTGATCCATGACTTCGCCCAGATCGTCGGCGATGAAACGCGCCTGGACTATCTCTACGTGCTGACTGTGGCCGACATCAACGCCACCAACCCGACCCTGTGGAATTCCTGGCGCGCCAGCCTGTTGCGCCAGCTCTACACCGAGACCAAGCGCGCCTTGCGCCGCGGCCTGGAAAACCCCGTGGATCGCGAAGAGCAGATCCGTCGCACCCAAAGCGCAGCCCTGGACATCCTGGTGCGCGGTGGCACCGACCCGGACGACGTCGAGCAGCTCTGGTCGCAATTGGGCGATGACTACTTCCTGCGCCATACCGCCGGCGACGTGGCCTGGCACAGCGACGCGATCCTGCAGCAACCGGCCGATGGCGGGCCGCTGGTGCTGATCAAGGAAACCACCCAGCGCGAGTTCGAGGGTGGCACGCAGATCTTCATCTACGCCCCGGACCAGCACGACTTCTTCGCCGTGACCGTGGCAGCGATGGACCAGCTCAACCTCAACATCCATGACGCCCGGGTCATTACCTCAAGCAGCCAGTTCACCCTCGATACCTACATCGTGCTCGACACCGACGGCGACTCGATTGGCGACAACCCGGCGCGGGTCAAGCAGATTCGCGACGGCCTGACCGAAGCCCTGCGCAACCCGGCGGACTACCCGACCATCATCCAGCGCCGGGTGCCGCGCCAGCTCAAGCATTTTGCGTTTGCCCCACAGGTGACGATCCACAACGACGCCCAGCGCCAGGTCACCGTCCTGGAACTCAGCGCCCCGGACCGCCCGGGCCTGCTGGCGCGAATCGGCCATATTTTCCTGGAGTTCGACCTGTCGCTGCAAAACGCCAAGATCGCCACCCTCGGCGAACGGGTGGAAGACGTCTTCTTCATCACCGACGCACATAACCAACCGCTGTCCGATCCGCAGCTGTGCAGCCGCTTGCAGGAAGCGATCGTGCAGCATTTGAGCGTCAACCAGGAACCCGATGCTCACATGACACGTATCAGCATCTGAACGAACAATCCCCCTCTGTGGGAGCGAGCTTGCTCGCGATAGCGGCGGAACATCCAGCATTGATGCTGCTGACACACCGCCATCGCGAGCAAGCTCGCTCCCACAAGGACCGCGCCCACATTGACGAGGCCCTCGATGAACAACGCTTTGAACCAGTTGCAGCCCTACCCGTTCGAAAAGCTCCGCGCCTTGCTTGGCAGCGTCACGCCCAACCCGGACAAGCGCCCGATCGCCCTGTCCATCGGCGAGCCCAAGCATCGCTCGCCCAGCTTCGTGGCTGAAGCCCTGGCCAGCAACCTGGAAAAAATGGCCGTGTACCCGACCACCCTCGGCATCCCGGAACTGCGCGAAGCCATCACCGGCTGGTGCGAGCGTCGCTTCAACGTGCCGAACGGCTGGCTGGACCCGGCGCGCCATGTGCTGCCGGTCAATGGCACCCGTGAAGCCTTGTTCGCCTTCACCCAGACTGTGGTCAACCGTGGCGACGATGCCTTGGTGGTCAGCCCGAACCCGTTCTACCAGATCTACGAAGGCGCGGCGTTCCTGGCCGGAGCCAAGCCGCACTACCTGCCGTGCCTGGACGAAAACGGCTTCAATCCGGATTTCGATGCCGTCTCGCCGGACATCTGGAAGCGCTGCCAGATCCTGTTCCTGTGCTCTCCTGGCAACCCGACCGGGGCGCTGATCCCGGTGGAGGTGCTGAAAAAACTCATCGCCCTGGCTGACGAACATGACTTCGTCATCGCGGCGGACGAGTGCTACAGCGAACTGTACTTCGACGAACAGACCCCGCCGCCGGGGCTGCTCAGCGCCTGCGTCGAACTGGGGCGCAAGGATTTCAAGCGCTGCGTGGTGTTCCACAGCCTGTCCAAGCGCTCCAACCTGCCAGGCTTGCGCTCCGGTTTCGTCGCCGGCGACGCGGACATCCTCAAGGGTTTCCTGCTGTACCGCACCTACCACGGCTGCGCCATGCCGGTTCAGACCCAACTGGCGAGCATCGCGGCGTGGAACGATGAAGTGCACGTACGGGCCAACCGTGCGCTGTACCGGGAAAAATTCGACGCAGTGCTGGAAATCCTCAGCCCGGTGCTGGACGTGCAGCGTCCTGATGGCAGTTTCTACCTGTGGCCAAACGTGGCCGGCGACGACGCGGTGTTCTGCCGCGACCTGTTCGAGCAGGAACACGTGACCGTGGTGCCGGGCTCCTACCTGTCCCGTGAAGTGGATGGCGTCAACCCAGGCGCCGGGCGTGTGCGCATGGCCCTGGTTGCGCCATTGGCCGAATGCGTGGAAGCGGCGGAGCGGATTCGCGCGTTTATCCAGCGTCGGGGTTGATGGCTGTATCGCGCTGAAGCGGACCGCTGTTGGGGCGTGGGAGCTTGCTCCCGCTGGGCTGCGCAGCGGCCCCAACAGCAACATCCGTACCGGCCACCCCCTCCCCCTGTACAAATCCTCAGTGATGCCTAGGTTGCGCAATGCACCTATTTCGGTACACTTCATTCATGGTTGATATTGCCCCCCATACTGAACGTACGTTTTTTCCGCACAGACGCTGGGAATGAACCCGTTCGCGAATGGCTGACTGACCTGCCTCGCGAGCACAGACGGATGATCGGAACTGACATCAAGACAGTTCAGATTGGTTGGCCGATAGGTATGCCGGTGGTTCGCAAGCTGGACACTGGGCTATGGGAGGTCAGGATTGACCTTGGAGATACCATTGCCCGTGTTCTCTTCACCGTGGTGGGCTCCGATATGGTTCTACTCCACGGCTTCATCAAGAAAAGTCAAAAAACGCCAACCACCGACATGGCAACCGCCAAGCAGCGCAAAGCAAGATTATGAGGTACCGCAAATGAACAAGCATATTGGATCTGATTTTGACGATTTCCTCGCCGAGCAAGGCATCGCCGAAGAAGTTTCCGCCGCTGCGCTCAAACGCGTTATTGCCTGGCAGATTGCCGAAGCCATGAAGCTTCAGAAAGTGACCAAAAAGGCCTTGGCACAACGGATGCACACCAGTCGCACTGCTGTTGATCGTGCGCTGGATCAGAACGATGCAGGAATGACACTGGCAACGCTTGCCAGCGCGGCGCGTGCGCTGGGTCAGAGGGTGGAAGTACGGTTGGTGCCGGAGCAGGAAGAGGCCCACGCATAAGCGCTTTTTGTGGCAAGGGAGCTTGCTCCCGCTGGGCTGAGCAGCGGCCCCCACGGCAGTCAACTCAATTTGCTTGATACACCGGGTTGTCAGGTTTTGGGGGCGCTTCGCGCCCCAGCGGGAGCAAGCTCCCTCGCCACAGGGGTCTGGCGTTGATTGAATTGATCGTTCCCACGCTCTGCGTGGGAATGCATCCCGTGACGCTCTGCGTCACCTCCAGAAACGGAACGCAGAGCGTCCCTGGCGGCATTCCCACGCGGAGCGTGGGAACGATCAGTGTTGGCCGGATGGTCGGCATCTATGGCATCAAATCCGAAGCTCTGCTCGGTCCAGGCACTTGTTCGCCAACAACGCCCCCAACTCGATCATCTGCGCCACTCCCAATGCTACATGCCGCCGCGAGCCGTCCAAGCCAAACGCCAGGTCGCTGAGCATCGCATTGGCCGAAGCCAGGGTTTCGCTGAGGTTGGCTAGTAGGGCTTCGGTATCGACACTGTCCGACACGGTGAACAACTGTACCGAGGGCTTGGGGCCTGACTCGCTGTCGTCAGGCTTGAGGTAATGATCCAGCGCACGATCAGCGGCTTCTTGCAGCTTTTCGGGGGCGTAGTCGCCGTAAGGGAAAGTAGAGGCAGGTTTGGGTGAGGTTTGAGATTCTTTGGTCATGAAACTGCTACCTAGAGCTGAAGTATTGGAAACCCTGCACTTAATAGCGCAGAAGTATGTGCTCCTAGGGAAAGTTCGGATTCTCACGTCCGGCCGCTGAATTGGCAGCGACACCCAAAGGCTAGAGCCCTCGCTTCCGACGGACAACCTTAAAAACTTGTCGGAAACTTCGGCGCGTCTGTCAGACCACGATCGCCTGCTCAGACAAGAAAAGAAATAAAATGTACTGCGATAAGCGAAACCATTGATTTCGTTGGCTTAGTGCGTCGACACATCCCAGACAACGCTGTTTAGAGCGTGCAAGCTGGCTTGAATTCGCTAATACCAGTAGCCATGATCGCCCCCGTCACCAGCGAGAGCTGGCAGGAGTCTGGGTCCCTCTCGAGGTTGACCCAGCGGCGCAGAAAGGGCGAAGCAAGCTCAACTGCGTGTCGATTGAAGCCGCCTTCGGGCGGCTTTGCTTTTTCATGAGGATAAGGAAGGCCTCTTTATTACCATCCAAAGCAAGCTGCTGGGGGTTTCGACCAGCCAGGCGCCCCTGGCTGCGGAAGCTCGTCTGCTCGGCGCTAACCTGCCCGCCTACAAGGCTGATTGGGATGTCCAGGTGGTGAGTCATTTAGAGCTCGGTCTCCTTGGGAGCGCTCTTCAGGAGTCTGCCGTGAAGCGGGTCATGGCGCTGTCGCTGTTGTTGGAGTGGATGCCGACTCTTAACCAGTTTTGCGGTCGGGATTGTTGATAGTTGCGCCACTCATCATAGTTACCCGGGTTGAATGCATCCTCATACTCGTTCTGATCATCTAGTGCTGCGGTCATAACCAATTAGTAGTGGCTATAAGCACAGCACTGTGTTTATAGCCAGTTTAATTAGTTACCAATTTTCTTATAAATCGTAGACCTGCCTCTGGCCATTTGATAGCGTCGCTTAACGCGGTGCCCAGCACCCTATGCGATATCTGAGGTAGACCTTCGCTCCCTCGGAAATGGACTAATCGATACGCGTGGTAAGGCAGGCGAGCTTTTGATTATCACACCAATGGGGCCTTTCAACGGAACGACTTGGGAGGCGACGCTTCAGCTCGTCCTGAAGGCAAAATTCGGCGCTGACGGATACCAGCACGTTCCTGCTACGCCAGGCGATTTCGGTATCGAGGGATTTACCAAGCATACCGGGCTTGCCTTCCAGTGCTATTGCCCAGACACGCACTACGAGCGCAAAGAGCTCAACAAGAAGCAGCAAGACAAGATCACAAAAGACCTCAAGAAGCTGAAGGATAACCAAACCAGCCTCTTGGGGATTCTCGGCGGTACCAAAATCAAAGACTGGTACTTCATCACGCCCGAAATTGCCCACAACGCCTTGCTGACCCATGCTCAGAAAAAACAGGATGAGGTCAGAGCCTGGGGGCTGCCTCATTTGGACGAGAACTTCACAGTGCTCGTTCAGGACATTGGGTTCTACACCCAGGAAATAAACCAGCACCGTATAACAGCCGGAATACCGATCTCCATGGGCCAGGACAAGCAGTCCATTCCCAAGGTTAACGGCAGCCCAACCGCCTACGACGAAAACCTGCAGCGCAAGACTCAATTACGCATGTCCGACAAAGGTGAGCGCGCGACCGCCGCCCTGCTCGGCAAAACCAAGGACTCTTTCCTGGATCACGACAGCTTCTTCCAGATGCTGTACGAAAAAGCGCCTCAGACATATTTCCAGGTCGCGAAAACCCTCAACGGCTTTGAGGAAAACGTGGATGAATGGAGCCTGACCGCCTCCGGTCACCCTGACGATCTGGTTAAAATGGTTAAGGAACGTCTATCTGATCGGCTGATGGCCGATGAGCAACTGCTGATCGATGGAACACTCACGGACGACATAGTACGCAGAACAGTCGCCCGTTGGCTCGCGGTCTGCCAACTGGACTTCTATAGCTGATGGCAACGATCAACTTCACCGTAAGACCGATGCCGGTTTTGACCGAACTCAGACCGATGTACAAAATCAGCCAAGCATTACTGATTCTCTCGATCTGTGGGCACGGCAGCAAATGCAGCCTGGTCAAACTGCATCTGATGCACTGGGCGATGAAAACGCCTCGACGCATGGAAACATTGATCCTTGCTGCACAACTTGGCCAAATCAGCCTTCCCGTCTGGGGATTCGACCCTGCGCTGTCCATCGCCCTGCAGCTCGCTTTCAGAGACGGGCTGATCGAGCCTACGTCGAATGGCTTCAAGCTCTTGCCCAAAGGGGCGCTGCTGGTAAAAGACATCATGAGCGATGAAACCGTCATGATCGAAGAGAAGGCCGCACTTTCGAAAATCGGCAGGAAGATCACTGAAACTATGGTCAAGACCATATCCAAGGAATGGGAATAGCCTTGTTTATCAAACGTATCAAAATCGCAATCGAAACCACCGGCGGCCCGTTTGGCTTTATGGCGAAATTCGATCGTAACCTGAACATAATCCGCGGTCGGAACTCGTCGGGCAAAAGCAGCATCGTCCACAGCATTCTTTACGCTCTGGGGATGGAAGAGCTGCTGGGCGCCCAGAACGCCGCAGCACTGACTTATGTCCTGAAGGATCATGTCGAGTTCGAGGACGTGAAGTACCCGATCCTACGCTCCGAGGTCATGCTGGAGCTGGAGTCGCTTGGCAAGACGATCACTGTTACCCGCAAAATCAAGGAGGACGGCGTCAACCCAAAGCTGGTCGAGATTCAGGAGTGCGCCGTTCTCAGTGAAGGGGAATCCGGGCCAGTCATCTATCGGTTCCTCCATGACGGCGGGAGCGCCCAGATCAGGGAAGGCTTCTACACCTACCTGGAAAACTTCCTTGGGCTCAGGCTGCCCATGGTGCCCCATACCAACGGCAAGCAGGTGAAGCTCTACCTGCAATACATCTTCGCGGCGATGGTCATTGAGCAAAAGCGTGGCTGGACAGACTACATCGCCAACCTTCCCTACTTCGGGGTCAAGGAAGCCCGGATCAAGATCGTCGACTTTCTGGTTGGCACCAATGTGTTTGAGATGGATGCCAACCGTGCGCGGCTGGATCACGAGTCGCAAGAGCTGAACACCGCTTGGCAAGATACTTATCGGGCAATTAACAGCGATGCCCTGAAAAATTCGATGAAAGTTCTGGGTCTGCCGAAGAATCCGGTGCTGGAGTTCCTCCCAGAGAGCGTGACTTACCAGAAGTCCACACTTCATGGCCTGGTAGCGCTGGACCAGTTCAAAAGCAACCAGATCCAGGCTCTTCAGAAGTTAGCTCAGGATGAGGCAAAGTGGAAAGACACGCTGCCAGAGGAAACACTGAAACTCATCGAATATGAAAGTTCGGCGCTTCAAGAGCTGACAGTCGCATACGAGACCAGTGTTGGTGAGTTGACTCTGCACCGGGCTTCGCGAAACGCCAACGCCATCCACCAGCGGCAAGCTGAAGAAGAGCTGTCGAAGAACCAGGCCGCTCAGAAGCTCATCAAGTATGGCGCCTCACTCGAACTTAATGTGGCCAGCGACGTATGCCCGGCGTGCCATCAGAATATCGGCCACTCCCTGACCGACCTCCATGAAAGCACTCCGCACATGGATATCGAGACCAACATCGATTATCTGAAGTCGCAGATCAAGATGCTGGAGCGGGATACTGCCGGTATCGAGCAATCGGTCAAGGAAACCACCGTGGTTGGTGAAGAGCTGGCCAAGCGGATCAACAGTTCAAAAGCCAAACTTCGCGCCCTAAAATCTGACCTCACCACAAATGCCGTGGTATCGAAGGCAAACCTGCGCCAACAGCTTCAGATCGAGATAAGCATCGAAGAAGTCTCGCAGTTTGTTCAGCGTAACGAAGAGCTATTGGAAACCCTCGCTCAGCTTTCAGATCAGTTCAAACTCAATCAAAAAGCCAGAGCCGCTCTACCGAAAGAACATTACTCTGATGCCGACCTGGCGAAATACGAGTATTTTGGGAAAGTTTTCAGATCGAACGTAAGTTCATTTGATTATCACAGTGCTTCAGTGGCTGACATCAGATTCAATGTGGAAAACCTGCTGCCAGAACTGGACAAGATTGAGCTCAGGGAAATTTACACAAAGGATTTCGCCGAACAGAAGAGCGCTTCGGTTACCAGCACATCCAAGAGCAGTTCCAACATCGCGCGTGAATCCAGCGCCAGTGACTTTGTACGTCTGATCTGGAGTTACATCCTGTCGCTCTACGAAACGTCAGCGAACTTCACCATGAAGGGCAACCATCCGGGATTCATCTTGATGGATGAGCCAGGACAGCACTCCATGGCAACTAAGAGCCAGCTGGCGTTGCTTCAGAAATTATCTGCCCAGAAGAACCTTCAGAGCATCGTCGCAGCGTCATTTGATGACAGCGAAGCGGCGTACCGTGAAGCCACCCACAATGTTGAGTTCAACCTCATTCGCCTCGGCGATAAGGCCATTGTTCCTAACGGGGATACGGTGCTGCTGGGTGATCTCGTCTAGCTCACGCGTGGGGCATGTGAGCAGGCAAGGTCTGCTGCTGACAGGT
Organism: Pseudomonas sp. NFACC16-2; assembly: GCF_900119205.1. Lineage (NCBI taxonomy): Bacteria > Pseudomonadati > Pseudomonadota > Gammaproteobacteria > Pseudomonadales > Pseudomonadaceae > Pseudomonas > Pseudomonas sp. NFACC16-2. Next base: position 136,987 of record NZ_FPIX01000010.1, read on the forward strand.
CTTACGCGTGGTGACGGACATAGCAGGGCCGGTTTTTCGAAGGGCATATCCCGCTGTTTGCGTCCAGGGACGGCCAGGCCAGCAAGGCACCGGCGCCGATCTGCACCAGGGGCAACGGCAACGGGATCAGCCGTCCGATCAGGCGCGACACGCCCACCAGCATCAACAGGATCAGGACGGTATAGGCGCTTTGCATAAACGGACTTCCAATCACAGCAACACACATCCGGCAACAGCTTGCCGTTGAAGTGCCATATTAACCGCCTAGGATTAACTTGGCCGTTACACCTATGTCGCAGCCCCACCTCTTGTGGGAGCGAGCTTGCTCGCGATAGCGGTGTAGCCAGTCGACATCAAGTTTGAATGTAAGACCGCCATCGCGAGCAAGCTCGCTCCCACAGGTTTTGGCGTACAACAACCTGGGCCGTCGCGAAACCGTCCGGTCATGGCATAATCCTTCACCTTTTATTTCCAGCACCTGCAAAGGGGGCAATTTCCTTGACCGATTCAAGCAAAACGTTGCACCTTTTCGGCATCAAAGCCTGTGACACCATGAAAAAGGCGCGCACCTGGCTCGATGAACACGCTGTGCCCTACGACTTTCACGACTACAAGAGCGCCGGCATCGACCGTGAGCACCTGACCCAATGGTGCAACGAACATGGCTGGCAAGTGGTGTTGAACCGTGCCGGTACGACCTTTCGCAAACTCGACGACGAACGCAAAGCCGATCTCGACCAGACGAAAGCCATCGAACTGATGCTCGCCCAACCCTCGATGATCAAGCGCCCGGTGCTCGATCTCGGTGACCGAACCCTGATTGGCTTCAAGCCAGATATCTATGCGGCAGAAATCAAGTAAACCTGCCCAGTCCATTTTGTAGAGGTAATTTCATGTCCACTACCCTGTTCAGCCTGGCCTTCGGTGTCGGCACTCAAAACCGTCAAGGCGCCTGGCTGGAAGTGTTCTACGCACAGCCACTGCTCAACCCGTCGGCTGACATCATCAAGGCCATCGCGCCGATCCTCGGCTACAGCGAAGGCAACCAGGCCATCACCTTCACTACCACCCAGGCCTCGCAACTGGCTGAAGCCCTCAAGGGCGTCGATGCCGCACAAGCCGCGCTGCTGACCCGCCTGGCTGAAAGCCACAAACCGCTGGTCGCCACCCTGCTGGCCGAAGATACCCAACTGAGCTCCACCCCTGAGGCCTACCTCAAGCTGCACCTGCTGTCCCATCGCCTGGTCAAGCCCCACGGCCTGAACCTGGCAGGCATCTTCCCGCTGCTGCCGAACGTGGCCTGGACCAGCCAAGGCGCGATCGACCTGGCCGAACTGGCCGAGCACCAGCTCGAAGCCCGCCTGCGTGGCGAACTGCTGGAAGTGTTCTCGGTGGACAAGTTCCCGAAAATGACCGACTACGTGGTCCCGGCCGGCGTGCGTATCGCCGATGCCGCGCGGATCCGCCTGGGCGCCTATGTGGGTGAAGGCACCACGGTCATGCACGAAGGTTTCGTCAACTTCAACGCCGGCACCGAAGGCCCGGGCATGATCGAAGGCCGCGTATCGGCGGGCGTGTTCGTCGGCAAGGGTTCGGACCTGGGCGGCGGCTGCTCCACCATGGGCACCCTGTCGGGCGGCGGCAACATCGTGATCAAGGTCGGCGAAGGCTGCCTGATCGGCGCCAACGCCGGCATCGGTATCCCGCTGGGCGACCGCAACACCGTGGAGTCGGGCCTGTATGTGACCGCCGGCACCAAAGTGAAGCTGCTGGACGAAAACAACCAACTGGTCAAAGTGGTCAAGGCCCGCGACCTGGCTGGCCAGCCCGACCTGTTGTTCCGCCGCAATTCCGAGACCGGCGCGGTGGAATGCAAGACGCACAAGTCGGCCATCGAGCTGAACGAAGCACTGCACGCTCACAACTAAGCGTCACACCACCACCTGTGGGAGCGAGCCTTTGTGGGAGCTGAGCTTGCTCGCGATGAACGATGACGCGGTCTTGCAGTTGAACCGTGTCGCTGCCATCGCGAGCAAGCTTGGCTCCCACAAAAAAAGCCCGCTCCCACAGGGTCCGGCGTCATTCCAGCAGGGCCCGAAAGCATGTTGATTCCCTCCCCCTGGCGCACCGACTTCCCGGCCATCGCCGCCCTGCAACGGCAAGGCCAGACCTACCTGGACAGCGCCGCCACCACGCAAAAACCTCAAGCACTGCTGGACGCCCTGACGCATTACTACGCCAACGGCGCGGCCAACGTGCACCGTGCGCAACATTTGCCGGGCGCCCATGCCACCCAGGCGTTCGAGGACAGCCGCCTCAAGGCTTCGCAATGGCTCAATGCCGGAAACTGCGGGCAGGTGGTCTTCACCCACGGCGCGACTTCGGCGCTGAATCTGCTGGCCTATGGGCTGGAACATTTATTCAACCCGGGCGACGAGATCGTCATCAGCGCCCTGGAACACCACGCCAACCTGCTGCCGTGGCAGCAATTGGCCGAGCGTCGTTCGTTGACCCTGGTGGTGTTGCCACTGGACGCCGACGGGGTGATCGATTCTGGCGCAGCCGCCGAACTGATCGGCCCGCGTACGCGCTTGCTGGCGGTGAGCCAGTTATCCAATGTGCTGGGCGCCTGGCAGCCGGTGCCGGCGCTGCTGGCGCTGGCCAATGCCCAAGGCGCGTTGACGGTGATCGACGGCGCCCAAGGCGTGGTCCATGGTCGCCATGATGTGGAGGCGCTGGGCTGCGACTTTTATGTGTTTTCCAGCCACAAACTCTACGGCCCAGACGGGCTGGGCGTGCTGTTTGGCCGTACCGAAGCCCTTGGCAACCTGCGTCATTGGCAATTCGGCGGCGAAATGGTGCAACAGGCCGATTACCACAGCGCCACCTTCCGTCCGGCGCCGCTGGGCTTCGAAGCCGGCACGCCGCCGATTGCCAGCGTGATCGGGCTGGGGGCAACCCTGGATTACCTGTCCGACCTCGATCCGCAGGCGGTCATCGACCACGAGGCGGCGCTGCACGACTACCTGCTCCATGGCCTGCGGGCCCGCAACGGCGTGCGCCTGGTGGGCAACCCGCGCCTGGCCTTGGTCAGCTTCGTGGTCGAAGGCATCCACAACGCCGACTTGGCCCACCTGCTGACCGAGCAAGGCATCGCCGTGCGCGCCGGACATCACTGCGCCATGCCGCTGTTCAAGCACCTGAAACTTTCCGGGGCGATCCGCGTGTCGCTGGCGCTGTACAACGACTCCGCCGACATCGAACGCTTCTTCGAAGCCCTCGACCAGGCCTTGGAGATGTTGCGATGAACCTGCCCGCCGAGGCTGCCACAGCGCTACAGATTTTCCAGGACGCGTCAGGTTGGGAACAACGGGCCCGGCTGCTGATGCAATGGGGCGAACGTTTGCCGCCGTTGAGCGATGCGGACAAGTGTGAGGCCAACCTCGTCCACGGGTGTGAAAGCCAAGTGTGGCTGGTGGGACAGTTGCACGACGGGCATTGGCAGTTTTATGCCAGCAGCGATGCGCGGTTGATCCGTGGGCTGGTGGCGTTGCTGCTGGCGCGGGTCAACGGGTTGTCCGCTGAGGCGTTGCAGCAGGTGGATCTGCCAGATTGGTTCAACCAGCTGGGATTGTCGCGGCAGTTGTCGCCGTCCCGTAGCAATGGCTTGAATGCGGTGTTGAAGCGGATGCGCGAGTTGACTCAATGATTGTGGCGAGGGGATTTATCCCCGTTGGGCTGCGAAGCAGCCCTAAAGCAGTCAACTCAAGCTGTCTGACACAGCGCATTGTTAGGTTTGAGGGCTGCTTCAGCCCAGCGGGGATAAATCCCCTCGCCACATAAAGCGCTCACTGCCCAGGCTTGACCCTGTCAGCCGGTCGCCGCACTCCGGCCACAATCTTATCCACAGCCTTGGTCGCCGCGACCATGCCAAACGTCGCCGTGACCATCATCACCGCGCCAAACCCACCGGCGCAGTCGAGCTTGACGCCGTCGCCGACAAAACTTTTCTGCAGGCAAATGCTGCCGTCCGGTTTCGGGTAGCGCAGTTGTTCGGTGGAGAACACGCAAGGCACGCTGTAGTGGCGGGTCACGGTGCGGGAAAAGCCGTAGTCGCGGCGCAAGGTGGAACGTACCTTGGAGGCCAGTGGATCGTTGAACGTGCGGTTCAAGTCGCAGACCTGGATCAGCGTCGGGTCGATCTGCCCGCCCGCGCCACCGGTGGTGATGATCTGGATCTTGCGGCGCTTGCACCAGGCGATCAGCGCAGCCTTGGCGTTGACGCTGTCGATGCAGTCGATCACGCAGTCGATGTTCGGCGTGATGTATTCGGCCATGGTGTCGCGGGTGACGAAGTCGGCCACCGCATGCACCGTGCAATCGGGGTTGATCCCGCGCAGCCGCTCGGCCATGACCTCGACCTTGGGCTTGCCGACGGTGCTGTCCAGTGCGTGCAACTGACGGTTGGCGTTGCTGACGCAAACATCGTCCAGGTCGAACAGCGAGATCTCGCCCACGCCGCAACGGGCGATGGCTTCCGCCGCCCAGGAGCCGACACCGCCAACCCCGACAATCGCCACATGGGCCGCCCGCAGGCGCTCCAGGCCTTCGATGCCATACAAACGGGCGATGCCGGCAAACCGTGGATCTTCTGTACTCATGACCATTACCCCAAAAACCGGCGCGCATTATAGGGCTTTGCTGGAGCAAATTAAGCAAAACCTCTGTGGGAGCGAACTTGCTCGCGATGGCGGTGTATCAGTCGACATCGATGCTGGCTGATCTGACGCCATCGCGAGCAAGCTCGCTCCCACAGGTTTTGTGTTCCACCTGTCCCGCACCAGGGGCCCATGGTGGTCGTTTTGCTATAAGATAACTGCCATTTTGCGCGAGCCAGCCCGCGCCTGTACAAGCCTTGCGTCCATTCTATATTTCCGGAGCTTCCATGACGGCCCACGCCGACCTCTCGCCGACCCTGCAACTCGCTTGCGATCTGATCCGCCGTCCGTCCGTGACGCCGGTGGATGCCGATTGTCAGAAACTGATGATGCAACGCCTGGGCGACGCCGGTTTCAAGCTCGAGCCGATGCGCATCGAGGATGTGGATAACTTCTGGGCCAGCCACGGCAAGCATGACGGCCCGGTGCTGTGCTTCGCCGGGCACACCGACGTGGTGCCGACCGGTCCGGTGCAGGCCTGGCAGCTCGACCCGTTCGATGCGGTCATCGACGAGCACGGCATGCTCTGCGGCCGTGGCGCGGCGGACATGAAAGGCAGCCTGGCGGCGATGATCGTGGCGGCCGAGCGCTTCGTCGCCGACTACCCGGACCACAAGGGCTCGCTGACCTTCCTGATCACCAGCGATGAAGAAGGCCCTGCGCACCACGGCACCAAGGCCGTGGTCGAGCGCCTCAAGGCCCGTCAGGAACGGCTGGACTGGTGCATCGTCGGCGAACCGTCGAGCACCACCCTGGTGGGCGACGTGGTCAAGAACGGCCGGCGCGGTTCCCTCGGCGCGAAGCTGACCGTGCGTGGCAAGCAGGGCCACGTGGCTTATCCACACCTGGCGAAAAACCCGATCCACCTGGCCGCTCCAGCGTTGGCAGAATTGGCCGCCGAGCATTGGGACCACGGCAACGACTTCTTCCCGCCCACCAGTTTCCAGATCTCCAACCTCAACGCCGGCACCGGCGCGACCAACGTGATCCCCGGTGACCTGGTGGCGGTGTTCAACTTCCGTTTCTCCACCGAATCCACCGTCGAAGGCCTGCAACAACGCGTCGCCGACATCCTCGACAAGCATCAGTTGGACTGGCACATCGACTGGGCGCTGTCCGGCCTGCCATTCCTCACCGAACCGGGCGCGCTGCTCGATGCGGTGTCGTCGAGCATCCGGGATGTCACCGGCCGCGAGACCCAGGCGTCTACCAGCGGCGGCACGTCCGACGGTCGCTTCATCGCCACCATGGGTACGCAAGTGGTGGAACTGGGGCCGGTCAACGCGACCATCCACCAGGTCAACGAACGCGTACTGGCCGCCGATCTCGACGTACTGACCGAGATCTACTACAAGACGCTGATCAAGTTGCTCGCCTGATGCTCGCCTGCCCTATTTGCAGTGAACCGCTGAACGCGGTGGACAACGGCGTGGTGTGCCCGGCCGGCCACCGCTTCGACCGCGCGCGGCAGGGTTACCTGAACCTGCTGCCGGTGCAACACAAGAACAGCCGCGACCCCGGCGACAACCAGGCGATGGTCGAAGCCCGGCGCGATTTTCTCAACGCCGGGCATTACGCCCCGGTCGCACGGCGCCTGGCCGAACTGGCCGCCGAGCGTGCACCCGGGCGTTGGCTGGACATCGGCTGCGGCGAGGGTTACTACACCGCGCAGATCGCCGAGGCGTTGCCCCATGCCGATGGCTATGCCCTGGACATTTCCCGCGAGGCGGTCAAGCGCGCCTGCAAACGCAACCCGCAGCTGACCTGGTTGATCGCCAGCATGGCCCGGGTGCCGCTGGCCGACGGTTGCTGCCAGTTCCTGGCCAGCGTGTTCAGTCCGCTGGACTGGCAGGAGGCCAAGCGCTTGCTCAGCCCCGGCGGCGGCCTGATGAAAGTTGGCCCCACCGCCGGCCATCTGATGGAATTGCGCGAGCGGTTGTACGACGAAGTGCGCGAGTACACCGACGACAAGCACCTGGCCCTGGTGCCGGCGGGCATGGTCCTGAATCACAGCGAAACCCTCGAATTCAAGCTGACGCTCGCCAGTGGCCAGGACCGCGCCAACCTGCTGGCCATGACGCCCCACGGCTGGCGCGCCAGTGCCGAACGCCGTGCCAGCGTGATCGAGCAGGCCGAGCCGTTCCAGGTCACGGTGTCGATGCGCTACGATTATTTCGTTCTTCAATAACCTTTTGATTCCGGGCCCGGGCAACCGCTCGGGCCCCGTTAAATCCGCGAATGGATTTTTCAAGACCGCAGCGAGGACATCCATGCGCCAACCCGATATCGAGATTTACCTCAAAGACGCCGACGTCGACCACAAGGCCATCGCCGCTTGGCTCGGCCAGGCCCTGGGCCCGTGCAGCGACTGGGTCCAGAAAGGCCAGACCTACAAGTGCAAGGCCGGCAACATCCCGGTGACCTGGCTGCCCAAGGCCGTGGGCAAATGGAACAGCCTGTACCTGGAAAGTGACCAGACCCCGTGGGAAGACGACATCGCCTGCGCCCGCGCCGCCTTCGCCGCACTGAACATCGAAGTGCGCTGCGCGCCTGGGTCATGGGTCGAGGAAGAAGGAGAGGAATCGGCGGATCGCTGGATTCGCATCAGTGCCGATGGGGAAGAAGAGATTACCTGGAAGACGGCCTGACGCAGACTTCCAGCCCACCGAAGAGCCAATGTGGGAGCGAGCTTGCTCCCACAATGGGTTTCGCGTAGCCAGTGAATGCGGTTTACAACCCCACCACATCCTCAGCCTGCAGGCCTTTCTGCCCTTCCACGACCGCGTACTCGACCTGCTGGCCTTCGGTCAGGGAACGGTGGCCTTCACCGCGGATGGCGCGGTAATGCACGAACACATCCGCCCCGCCTTCGCGTTGGATGAAGCCGTAACCCTTGGCGTCGTTGAACCACTTCACACTGCCGGTTTCCCGTGCTGCCATGATGCTCACTCCCATTTTTATCTTATAAGTCGGCTTTTCGATGGAAAGCCGTACGAACTTTCACCACCGTCAGGCCGTCCATGGGGAGGCCGGGTAGCAACCTGGCGAGTATATGACACCCGGAAAAACTCTCAACTGACTTTACTTCGGCGCTTTTTTGCCGATTTTCGATGAATCCGGCACACTAGCGAGCCCGAGCAGCCGCTCGGTTTTATTCACTCATGCAGAAGCCGTATGACCCGCTCCCCGTTCCGCCGTCTTGTGTTTGGCACCCTGCGCCGACTGTTGTACCTCTGGGTTCGCTCCGAGACCATCAACCAGTCGTCCTTTACCCTCAACCTCGACCGCAGTCGTCCGGTGTTCTACGTCCTGCAAGACCCTTCGCTCACTGACCTGGCGGTGCTCGACACCGAATGCACCAAGGCCGGCCTGCCCCGTCCGGTGCTGCCGGTCTCGGTGGGCAACCTGCTGGAACCGGCGGCGTTTTTCTACCTGACCCCAGCGCCGGACTGGCTCGGCCGCCAGGACAAGCGCGGTGCGCCGCCCACCCTGACGCGACTGGTCAACGCCCTGACCCACAATGCCGCCGAAGACGCCCAGATCATCCCGGTCAGCGTGTTCTGGGGCCAGTCGCCCGACAGCGAATCCAGCCCCTGGAAGCTGTTGTTCGCCGACAGCTGGGCCGTCACCGGACGCCTGCGCCGCTTGCTGAGCATCATGATCCTGGGGCGCAAGACCCGCGTGCAATTCTCCGCGCCGATCCACCTGCGCGAGCTGATTGAACACGATAAGGGCCACGAGCGCACCGTGCGCATGGCCCAACGGATCCTGCGGGTGCACTTTCGCAACCTGAAGGCCGCGGTCATCGGCCCCGACATTTCCCATCGGCGCAACCTGGTCAAGGGCCTGCTGAACCAGCCGCTGGTCAAGCAGGCGATTATCGACGAGGCCGAGCGGGAAAAGATCACCCCGGAAAAAGCCAAGGCCCAGGCCCTGCGCTATGGCAACGAAATCGCCTCGGACTACACCTACACCGCGATCCGCTTCCTGGAAGTGGTGCTCAGCTGGTTCTGGAACAAGATCTACGACGGCATCAAGGTCAACCATATCGAAGGTGTGCAAAACGTTGCCCAGGGCCACGAAGTCATCTACGTGCCGTGCCACCGCAGCCACATCGACTACCTGCTGCTGTCGTACCTGTTGTTTCGCAACGGCCTGACCCCGCCGCACATCGCCGCCGGCATCAACCTCAACATGCCGGTGATCGGCGGCCTGTTGCGCCGAGGCGGGGCTTTCTTCATGCGCCGCACCTTCAAGGGCAACCCGCTCTACACCGCAGTATTCAACGAATACCTGCACACGCTGTTCACCAAAGGTTTCCCGGTGGAGTACTTCGTCGAGGGTGGGCGCTCGCGCACCGGACGCATGCTGCAACCCAAGACCGGCATGCTTGCCATCACCCTGCGCAGTTTCCTGCGTTCATCGCGCATGCCCATCGTGTTCGTGCCGGTCTACATCGGTTATGAGCGCGTACTGGAAGGCCGCACCTACCTGGGCGAGCTGCGCGGGGCCAGCAAGAAAAAAGAATCGATCTTCGACATCTTCAAGGTCATCGGCGCCCTCAAGCAACGCTTCGGCCAGGTGGCAGTGAACTTCGGCGAACCGATCAAGCTGGCGGAATTCCTCGACGGTGAACAGCCGGGTTGGCGCCAACAGGAGCTGGGGCCGCAGTTCAAGCCGGCCTGGCTCAACGCGACCACCCACCGCCTCGGCGAGCGCGTGGCCCGGCACCTGAACGAAGCCGCAGCGATCAACCCGGTCAACCTCGTCGCCCTGGCGCTGCTGTCCACCAGCCGCCTGGCCCTGGACGACCGCGCCATGGCCCGGGTGCTCGACCTGTACTTGGCGTTGCTGCGCAAGGTCCCGTACTCGCCCCACACCACCCTGCCCGAAGGCGATGGCCGGGCGCTGATCGAACATGTGAAAGGCATGGACCTGCTGTCGGAACAGAGCGATGCCCTGGGCAAGATTTTGTACCTGGATGAGCAGAACGCGGTACTGATGACCTACTACCGCAACAACGTCCTGCACATCTTCGCCCTGCCGGCGTTGCTGGCGAGCTTCTTCCAGAGCAGCTCGCGCATGAGTCGCGAGCAGATCCTGCGCTACACCCATGCGTTGTACCCGTACTTGCAATCGGAGTTGTTCATTCGCTGGTCGCTGGAAGAACTGGACGGCGTGGTCGACCAGTGGCTCGAAGCATTCGTCGAACAAGGCCTGCTGCGTTTCGAAAATGACCTGTACCTGCGTCCGGCGCCAAGTTCGCGGCACTTCGTGCTGCTGACCCTGCTGTCGAAAAGCATCGCCCAGACCTTGCAGCGCTTCTACATGACCGTTTCGCTGCTGCTCAACAGCGGCCAGAACACCATCAGCGCCGAAGAACTGGAAGACCTCTGCACCGTCATGGCCCAGCGCCTGTCGATCCTGCATGGCCTGAATGCGCCGGAGTTCTTCGACAAGAGCCTGTTCCGCCACTTCATCCAGACGATGCTCGACCTCGATGTACTGCGCCGCGACGAAGCCGGCAAACTCAGCTACCACGAGCTACTGGGCGAACTGGCCGAAGGCGCAGCCAAGCGGGTGCTGCCAGCGGAAATTCGCCTGTCGATCCGTCAGGTGGCGCTGCATCGCAGTGACGATGCAGCGGACGTCGCCATCAGCTCCGACAGTTGAAGGTTGCCGATCACTCACCGAGAAGCACGGAAGGTTCCGGTGAGTTGATGGGGCAGTCAACGAGTTTACTCCGACGCTGCGCAGCGGCTAAGGTGACGTCAAACGAAGAAAAGACCTACAGAGAACTTTGGAGCAGGCCTCTAGGATGGGTTCACGTCAATGTCGACGTACTGAAAAGGAATTCAGCATGAACATCATCACGTTAACCCTGCAACTGCCCGAAGGCTTTCAACTCCCACAAGACGCTCGCACCGAAGTCAGTGTGCGCAATGCAGCCGGTGCACAGATCAGCGCCAGTGGCGGCCAGGGCTCCAATGTGGCGCCTAAGGAGCCAGTGGCCCAGCAGCCTTGGCAATATCGCTTTCTTGTCGAGCCCAAGATGACCTCCGTAGGGGAGAAACTCTCGGTCAAGGTACAAGCGTACCGAGGCGACACCGCTCTTTTTCTTGAAACCGAACAGGCCTTCACCTGGGACGGCGGCAATCAACACGTTGACATCCCGCTGAGCCTGGCGCCAGCATCGCTGGCTGAAACTGTTCAAGCACCCGCGTTCGGTTCCTGAACCGCGACGTTACGAATGGATGCTTGGACGCAAACCCGCTAAATGCTCATTGACGCCCGTGTGGCTGGCGTCAATGAGCCAGGTGCATCCAATGAAAAAACTTGCTCTGCTTGCATCCATGGCATTACTGGCCGCTTGCCAATCGGCAACGCCCCCCTCCACGACCGTTGCGGCCCTCGATGGCGAAGTGTTCTATCTGCAACGCATTGCCCTGCCACCCAACGCTACCTTGAGCGTGAGCCTGCAGGACGTTTCCCTCGCCGACGCCCCTGCGGTGGTCCTCGATGAGCAGAGCGGCCCGATCAAAGGCCAGGTCCCGCTGCCGTTCCACCTCAGTTATGATCCAACCCAGGTCAAGCCCGGCCACCGTTATGCCGTGAGCGCCCGCATCGAAGTGGACGGCCAGTTGATGTTCATCACCACCGAACAACACACCGTGCAACTCGATGGCAAGGATCCGCAGCCGTTGAAGATTCGCGTCAACGCCGCACGCTGAGTCCTTTTCAAATTCTCTTCAAGGAAGCCCTCATGCTCCGTCCTACTCTCCGTTTCACCGGCCTGTGCGCGGGCCTGCTGATCTGCGCCAATGCCATGGCCCTGTCCCTGGGTGACCTGTCGCAAAAAGACGCCACGGGCGGTCTCAAGGACGCCTTGACCCAAGGCGCGCAAGTGGCGGTCAAGCAACTGGGCACACCCGGCGGCTTCAGCAACAACCCGGATGTGAAAATCGAACTGCCGGGCAAACTCGGCAAAGTCGCCAGCAAGATGAAAGCCTTCGGCATGGGTGACCAGGTCGATCAACTGGAAACCAGCATGAACCAGGCCGCTGAGGCTGCCGTGGTCCAGGCCCAGCCGATCCTGGTCAATGCCGTGAAGAACATGAGCGTGAGCGATGCCAAGGGCATCTTGAGCGGCGGCAACGACTCGGCCACGCAATACCTGAACAAGAGCAGCCGCGAGCAGATCCGCGCCAAGTTCCTGCCCATCGTCAAGCAAGCCACCGACAAGGTCGGCCTGGCGCAGAAATACAATGCCTTCGCCGGCCAGGCCGCGACCTTCGGCGTGCTGGATGCCAAGAGCGCCAACATCGAGAACTACGTGACCGAGCAGGCGCTGGACGGTTTGTTCGAGATGATCGGCAAGCAGGAAGCCACCATTCGCCAGAACCCGGCGGCGGCGGCGACCAGCTTGGCGAAGAAGGTTTTCGGCACCCTCTAGACCTCAGTGCAAAACACCTGTGGTGAGGGGATTTATCCCCGTTGGGCTGCACAGCAGCCCTCAAATCAGGCAATTCGGTGTGTCAGGAAGATTGAGTCCTCTGCTTTAGGGCTGCTACGCAGCCCAGCGGGGATAAATCCCCTCGCCACAGGTTCGGTGTGCAGCTGTTGATCAGGTTTTCTTGACCCTGAACCAAGCCGCATACAGCGCGGGCAAAAACAGCAACGTCAACGCGGTCGCCACGATCAACCCGCCCATGATCGCCACGGCCATCGGGCCGAAGAACAGGCTGCGCGACAGCGGGATCATCGCCAGCACCGCCGCCAGTGCCGTGAGCACAATCGGGCGGAAGCGGCGCACTGTCGCTTCGATGATCGCCTGCCAGGGCGACAGCCCCGCCTTGATGTCCTGTTCGATCTGGTCCACCAGGATCACCGAGTTGCGCATGATCATCCCCGACAGCGCGATCGTGCCGAGCATGGCGACAAAACCAAACGGCTGGCGGAACATCAACAGGAACAGCGTGACACCGATCAACCCCAGTGGCGCGGTCAGAAACACCATGGCCGTGCGCGAAAAACTGCGCAGTTGCAGCATCAGCAAGGTCAGCACCACCACGATGAACAACGGTACCCCGGCGTTCACCGATTTCTGGCCGCGGGCCGAATCCTCTACCGTACCGCCCACCTCCAGCAGGTAACCGTCCGGCAGTTGCGCACGAATCGGCTCCAGGGTCGGGAAGATCTGCTGCACCAGGGTCGCCGGTTGTTCCTTGCCGTAGATATCGGCCCGTACGGTCACGCTCGGCAAGCGGTTGCGGTGCCAGATCACGCCTTCTTCGAAACCGTATTCCAAGGTCGCGATCTGCGACAGGGCAACGCTCTTGCCGTTGTCGGTCGGCACCGCCAGGCTCGGCAGCAAAGACAGCTCGGTACGCTCATGCACCGTGCCACGCAGCAGGATCTCGATCAGTTCGTTATCTTCCCGGTACTGGCTGACGCTGGAGCCGGTAAGGGAGCTGCGCAGGAAGCTTGCCAGGGTGGCCGTGCTCACCCCGAGGGCTCGGGCACGGTCCTGATCGACGTTCAGGTACACCACCTTGCTCGGTTCTTCCCAGTCCAGGTGCACATTGGTCACGTAAGGGTTTTCGCGAACTTTTTCCGCCACTTTGCGCGCCAGGGCGCGAACCTTTTCGATGTGCTCGCCCGTGACGCGGAACTGCACCGGGTAGCCGACCGGCGGGCCGTTTTCCAAGCGAGTGACCCGCGAGCGCAGGGTCGGGAACTGTTCGTTCAGGGTCGCGATCAACCAACTGCGCAAAGGCTCGCGGTCTTCGATGGTCTTGGCCAGCACCACGAACTGGGCAAAGCTGGACGCCGGCAGTTGTTGGTCCAGCGGCAGGTAGAAGCGCGGTGAACCGGTGCCGACGTAGGCCACGTAATTGTCGATGCCCGCGTGGTCCTTGAGCAGCGCTTCAAGGCGCTTGACCTGCTCGGCGGTGTTGCTCAGGGAGGCGCCTTCCTGCAGCTTCAGGTCGACCATCAGCTCCAGCCGCCCCGATGCCGGGAAGAACTGCTGCGGCACGAAACGGAACAACACCACCGAGCCGACGAACAACAGCACGGTCAGGATGATGACGGTTTTGCGGCGACGTACGCACCACTCCACCATCCGCCGGACACGCTGATAGAACGGCGTGCCGTACGGGTCGGTCTGGCCGTCAGCCGTGCCATGTTTGGCCGCGTGAATTTTCGCCAGGTCCGGCAGGAGCTTTTCCCCCAGGTACGGCACAAACACCACGGCAGCCACCCAGGATGCCAGCAATGCCAGGGTCACGACCTGGAAAATCGAACGGGTGTATTCGCCGGTGCCCGATTGCGCGGTGGCGATTGGCAGGAAGCCGGCCGCGGTGATCAACGTACCGGTGAGCATCGGGAATGCCGTGCTGGTCCAGGCAAAACTGGCGGCCTTGATCCGGTCGAAGCCCTGCTCCATCTTGATCGCCATCATCTCCACCGCGATGATCGCGTCGTCCACCAGCAGCCCCAGCGCCAATACCAGCGCGCCGAGGGAAATCTTGTGCAGGCCGATGCCCAGGTAGAACATCGCGGCAAACGTCATTGCCAGCACCAGCGGGATCGCCAGGGCCACCACCATCCCAGTGCGCAGCCCAAGGGAGAAGAAGCTCACCAGCAACACAATCGTCAGCGCTTCCACCAACACCTGGACGAACTCACCGACCCCGGTCTTCACCGCCGCCGGCTGGTCCGACACCTTGCGCAATTGCATGCCGGCCGGGAGCGTGTTCTGGATCCGGGCAAAATCGACCTCGAGGGCCTTGCCCAGCACCAGGATGTCACCACCGTCCTTCATGGCCACCGCCAGGCCGATGGCATCTTCACCCATGAAACGCATGCGTGGCGCCGGTGGGTCATTGAACCCCCGGCGCACATCCGCCAGATCGCTGATACGCAACGTACGATCGGCGACCCGGATCGGGAAGTTGCGGATCTCTTCCACGGTCTGGAAATTCCCGGAAACCCGTAGCTGCAGGCGCTCGCTGCCGGTTTCGAAGAAGCCAGCGGTCGATACGGCGTTCTGCTCTTCCAAGGCCTGCTGGACAGCCGCCAAGGGCAGGCCGAGGGTCGCCAGTTTCACGTTCGACAGCTCGATCCAGATCTTCTCGTCCTGCAAACCGAGCAGTTCGACCTTGCCCACGTCCTTGACCCGTTGCAGCTGGATCTGGATGCGGTCGGCGTAGTCCTTGAGCACGGCGTAGTCGAAGCCGTCACCGGTCAGCGCATAGATGTTGCCGAAGGTGGTGCCGAACTCATCGTTGAAAAATGGCCCTTGGATACCCGGCGGCAAGGTGTGGCGGATGTCACTGACCTTCTTGCGGATCTGGTACCACAGCTCGGGGATCTGCACCGAATGCAGGGAGTCACGGGCCACGAAGGTCACCTGGGACTCGCCCGGACGGGAGAACGAGACGATCCTTTCGTAATCGCCGGTTTCCATCAGTTTCTTTTCGATGCGCTCAGTGACCTGTCGCGAGACTTCCTCGGCCGTGGCGCCCGGCCAGTTGGTGCGGATGACCATGGCCTTGAAGGTGAACGGCGGGTCTTCGCTCTGACCGAGCTTGGTGTAGGAAAGCGCGCCAACGACGGCCAGCAACAACATCAGGAACAGTACGATCTGGCGGTTGCGCAGCGCCCATTCGGAAAGATTGAAACCCATCGGGGATTACTCCTTGGCCGTCAGATTGACCACGCGGTTGGAGCGATCCACCGGCCGCACCTGCTGGCCGTCGAGGAGCACATGCACGCCGGCCGCCACCACCCAATCATCGGGGCTGAGGCCTTCCAGCACCGGAACAGTCTTTTCGCCGAAGGCGCCGACGCGCACCGGGGCCTTTTTCACGGTGTTGTTGGCGTTGACCACCCAGACATACGTCGCACCGTTCTCGGCCGTCAGGGCCGACAACGGCACCGACAGCGAGACCTTGTCAGCCGCCTGGATAAACACCCGGGCGCTCTGGCCCAATTCAGCCGGAACGCTGCCGGCGGTGAACGCGACACGGGCGGCGAAGGTGCGAGACTTGGGGTCGGCGGCCGGCGAGAGTTCGCGAATGCGCCCGCTGAAACGCTGGTCAGGCTGGCTCCACAATTCGACCGAAACCGGCTGGCCGATCTTGAACCGGCCGAAACTCTGTTCCGGCAGGTCGATCAGCACTTCCCGCTCGCCATCGGTGGCAAGGGTGAACACCGTTTGACCCGCCGATACCACCTGCCCGACCTCCACCGAACGTCGGGCGACCACGCCATCCTGGGGGGCACGCAATACCGAATAACTGGCCTGGTTATTGGCGACATCGAACTCGGCCTTGATCTGCTTGAGCCGCGCAGCGCCGGAGCGATAGAGGTTCTCCGCGTTGTCGTACTGGGAGCGGCTGACCATTTGCCGCTCCATCAAGGTCTTGTAGCGGTCACGCTCGGCACGCACCAGGTTCAGGTTGGCCTCGGCGGCGGCGACCTGGGCGCGGGTGGCCTCCAGCTGCAGGCGCACATCCTCGGGGTCGAGCTCGGCCAATGGTTGATTGGCCTTGACCCGCTGGCCCTCTTCGACCAGGCGTCGGCTCACTTTGCCACCAATGCGAAAAGCCAGATCGGGCTCGAAACGGGCGCGCACTTCGCCGGGGTAACTGTCCATCGCCTGGGACGAAGGCTGCGGTTTCACCACAATGGCGGGGCGCACGGCTACGGACACCGGTTCGTCATGACCACACGCAGACAACAAAAAAGCCAGGCTGATTGGCAGGGCGAAGGACAAGGCATAGCGGAACATGGCGAGCAACCTTTCGCTAATGGTGCTTGGAATAATTATACTGACGAGTATGTTATTAATAGCAAACTCACCAGTCCAGTATTAAAAGCGAAGAATGTCGAACAATCTTTCACCTCCCAACGGCCCTGGCCGTCCGAAGGACCTGGCCAAGCGCCAAGCCATTCTCGACGCGGCAAAAAAACTGTTTCTGAGCCTGGGTTATGCCAGTACCAGCATGGACGCCGTCGCCGCTGAGGCGGGCGTGTCTAAACTGACGGTCTACAGCCACTTCAACGACAAGGAAACGCTGTTTACCGCTGCCGTCGTGGCCAAGTGCGAAGAGCAGGTGCCGCCGCTGTTTTATGAATGGCCTGACGGCGTGCCGATCGAGCACGTGTTGTTGAACATAGCCCGTGGCTTTAACCAACTGATCAACAGCGACGAATCGGTGAACCTGCATCGGCTGATCATGGCCCTGGGCAGTCAGGATCCGAAGCTCTCGACGATCTTCTACGAAGCCGGTCCTCAGCGGATGCTCTCGGGCATGGAGCGGCTGCTGAGCAAGGTCAACCAGAGCGGCGCGCTGAGCATCGACAAACCGCGCAATGCCGCCGAGCACTTCTTCTGCCTGATCAAGGGCGCGGCGAACTTCCGTCTGTTATACGGCTGCGGGCCTCAGTTGGAAGGCGAAGCCGCCGAGGCCCATGTACAGGAAGTGGTGGGGTTGTTTGTGCGGGCTTATCGGCCTTAGCTCGCCCCGGTAGCCTTGGATCCAATGTGGGAGCGAGCTGGCTCGAGATACAGGCGACACGGTCTCAGGACTTGAGCGCTTTCTTGGGGTAGATGTCGTAGCGACTGGATTTGCCATCGAGCCCATGACTTGGTTTCGGCCCTTCGATACATGGGGCCTTGCGTGGGCGCTTGACCACCACCCGGTGAGTCGCCAGGGCCAGGGCCGCAGCCAGCAGCGCCGGGGCGTCCGGGTCATCGCCCACCAGGGGGCGGAACAAGCGCATTTCCTTCTTCACCAGGGCGGTTTTCTCCCGATGGGGAAACATCGGGTCCAGGTAGATCACCTGGGGCGGCTCGCCTTCCCAGTCGCGCATCACCTCGATGGAGTTGCCCTTGAGCAAACGCATGCGCGCCACGATCGGCGCCACGTCGAAATCCTCCGCCCCACGGGCCAGGCCATCCTCCAACAGCGCCCCAATCAGCGGTTGACGCTCGATCAGGCTCATCTCGCAGCCCAGGCTGGCCAGCACAAACGCATCCTTGCCCAACCCGGCGGTGGCATCCAGCACCCGCGGACGCACACCTTGGGCAATGCCGACCGCCTTGGCGATCATCTGGCCACTGCCGCCACCGTACAACCGACGGTGGGCCGCACCGCCCTCGACGAAGTCCACCCGCACCGGCCCCGGCGCATCCGGGCCCAGTTGCTGCAACTGCAACCCCTGCTCGCCGACCTGCAAGGCAAACTCGCCATCGCCCACCTGCAAAGGCAGGCCAAGCCGCTCGGCCCAGTGCTCGGCCTGCGACTGAAAGGCCGGGGCCAGGGCCTCGACATGGATGCGGCAGGCCGCGGGTTGCTCACTCATGGAAACATGCTCAAAAAATTAAGGATCGGCAAAAACGGCCGATAACAACGGTGAACGGCATTTTGCCAGAGCTGAGCGTCGACCGAGAAAAATGTCAGACATTCAATCCACATCGATAGGCGTTATCTCCCCTTACGGTGATTACAGCCTGCGTAACACCCAAGCGCTGAGCGGCGTCAGTCACCTGTGGCAGGATTTTTTTGCCCGAGCCCTGGCCGATCAACTGGGCGATAACGCACCAGCACCTGGCAGCTACCAGCCAGTGCCTCTCGATGAAGCGGTTGAACCGACCCTCGGCGCCGAACTGCTGGAACACATCATCAGCCAGCGCACCTGCGAAGTGATCGAAACCCCGGTCAAACCGCCTGAGCCGCTGTTCCTGCCCATCGCCGAATTCGAACTCGATCTGCTGGACAAGCCGTTCCCACCTTTCCCAGCGGAAGAAATCGCCGCCCAGCAAAAACAGCAGACCTTCGAAAGCAACTGGGTTCGCCCACTCGTTCTCACCGCCGGCCAACCGCTGCCTGAACCTGGCCCGGCGCCGCAGCCGCGTCCATTGCACCTGCCGATTGCCGAGTTCGAACTCGACTTGCTGGACAAGCCGTTCCCGCCCTTCCCGGAAGAGGAATTGGTGGCACAACAGAAACAACTGGACTTCGACATCCGCTGGGCACGTCCGATCGTGCTGCAGAATCTGCGTATCGCCGCCTGATCCACCCAGGACACTAGCGACAGATCCACCAGGGCCCGACATCCAGATGAAAATGGTTGCGGTGCGCCGCGTTGTAATCCGGACTCAAGACCACACTGAACATATCGCAGGCACCCTCGCGAACCTGGCGCAGGAACCGCGCGTCGGCGTTGTCCTTCGGCCAGTCCCTGAGCACGCTGATCGTGCGGCCATCGGCCAGGCGAAACCCGGCGATGTCCAGCGCACTGGCGGTGGCGTGCTGGCTGCGCGCCCCGCTTTCCCGACCGTACATGTTGCGGCAGGCAAAACTGCCGAGATGATCAACCCGTGCCACTCTCTGGCCATAGGTCGCGACCGCCGCCGGCTGCAACCCATGGCGCTCGAATAGCGCGAACGCCACCGCCAACGGGCAACTGGCAAGGAAACTGCTGCTCAGCGCCACCTCACCGCCCTGCACCCTCAGCACGTTGGTCAGCGGGCAATCTGTATGGGCACCGCTGTCAGCCTGGCGAGCGGTGCGCAGCCCCGAGGTGGCGAGGGCCTGGTCGCAGAGCTGCGGGTCGTTGCGCAGGGCCATGAGTTTGAAACGGCTCAGCAGGTTCGGCGCAAGGTTGACGTCCAGCGGCGCCCAGGGATTCCATTGGGGCGGCAGCGACACCCAACCGCGCCATACCCCCAGCACTGCGACGCCAACGAGCAGTGCCACGCCAGCAAGAACTTTCAAAAACCGCACGACGTTGCCTCGGGCATCAACCCTTGAATAATTGGTTGGCCTGCTTGAATGGCATCGAGCGGCACGTGAAAGTGAATGTGCCCTGCTGCTGGATTTCTTCGGCGGCGCGGAAGAACTCGCCATAGGCAGCCAGAGCCAGGGCCGATCCGACGCTGATGCGCTTGACCCCCAGTTCACTCAATTGTGTCACCGTCAGGTCCAGCGCCCCGGACATCAGCACGTTCACCGGTTTCGGCGCCACGGCCCGCACCACTGCAAGCACTTGCTCGGCGCTGCTCAGCCCCGGGGCGTACAACACGTCGGCCCCCGCGTCTGCGAAGGCCTTCAAGCGGCGAATGGTGTCGTCCAGGTCCGGATTGCCGTGCAGGAAGTTCTCCGCCCGGGCGGTCAGCAGGAAGGGGTATGGCAAGCTGCGCACTGCGTCGGCGGCGGCCTTGACCCGTGCCACCGCATGCTCGAAGCAATAGATCGGGCTGTCTTCGCGCCCCGTGGCATCCTCGATCGAACCACCCACCGCACCGGCCTCTGCCGCACGGAGCAGGTTACGCGCGCAATCGTCGGGGGCATCGGCAAAACCATTTTCCAGGTCCACGGCTACGGGCAGGTCGGTGGCCGCCACAATCGCCCGCACATTGGCCAGCGTGTCCTCCAGGCCCAGCGCGCCATCGGGCCGGCCCAAGGAAAAAGCGTGCCCGGCACTGGTGGTCGCCAGGGCTTCAAAGCCGAGGCTGGCCAACATCTTGGCCGAACCGGCATCCCACGGGTTGGGAATGACAAAAGCCCCTTCACGTTCGTGCAAGGCCTTGAACGCCTGAGCTCGACGAGTTTGCGCATCCATGTAGTTCGCTCCTGGACAGAGAGTGTTGGCCTCAGAGCAAACCCAGTTGCTCGGCGGCGGGCTCTCTATATAGCTCAGGCAGGGCCGGCAAGCCAGGCAAACGACGCATCAGGCGAGTGTGGAAGCGTTGCGCGAGTTTCGCCGCCAGCAGGTTGTCGGCGGTGTGCAGGAAGATATAAGGCGTGCGCCCGTCTTCGATCCATCCGGCGATTTTCTCTACCCACGGCGTCAGGAACGGTTCATTGGCCTCCAGCACCGGATGGCCGATGAAGCGCACCTGCGGGCATTGGGTGAAGGCCGTCGGTCGCGGTGGCACCCGCGGTTTTTTCGATTGGGCATGGAGCACGCCAGGGTCGGTGGAGGTGCAACTGAACAGCGCCCGGGGATCGAGGCAGATACGTTCGACACCGCGGTCGAGCAACAAGCGGTTGAGTCGCCGTTCGGCATCGCCCTTGGCAAAGAACTCATCGTGGCGCACTTCCACGGCCAACGGTCGCTCGAAAGCGTCGATGAACCCCGCCAGCTCGGGCAATCGATTGGGGGTAAAGGCCTTGGATAATTGCAGCCAGAACGGCGAAACCCGCTCACCCAGGGGGCTGAGCAATTGCACGAAGGTTTCGGTGGCTGTCAGCCGCTCACGCAAGTCGCCGTTGTGGCTGATGTCACCGGGCAGTTTGGCGGTGAAGCGAAAATGCCCGGGCATGGTTTCGGCCCAACGCTGGACGATGACCGCAGAGGGGCTGGCGTAGAAAGTCGTATTGCCTTCCACGGCATTGAATACTTGGGAATAGAGATTCAGGAAGTCGGAGGTTTTGGCGTCCTGGGGATAAAGATAATCGCGCCAGGCGTTTTCGCTCCAGGATGGACAGCCCAGGTAGTAAGGCAAGACCATCAGATGTAGAGATCGAGACCCAGCACTTCCATATCCCAATCGACGAAACCGGCGGTACTCAGGTAGCTCGCCAGGGCCGTGGCGACGCTGCGGCTCATCGCACGGTGATAAATCATGTCTTGCTGGCGGGCGGGAAGATTGCTCAGGCGTTGCGCGGAAGCTTTGGCGGCGCGGGCGGCCAATTGTTCCTCGGACGGAAATTCCAGGTCACCGTCGATGTCATCGAAGTTTTCCGGCTCAGTGGCTTTACCCGCACGAGGCCGACGCTTGATGGGATAGGACTGGGATGAAAAGCCGTCTATACGCATAACAGAATGCTCGGTATCAATGATGGCAATTTAGCGGCACTTTCGCAGCCGCGCAAATGCGCAAGTGATAACTAGAACACATAAAGTCCAAAAGGTTTAAAAACGGGCTGAAAAAGTGACGACTGGCAATATTGGGTGTGACTTTTGGCAGGGGGAATGACTTTGGATGGGGGCCGGGTGTGCATGACAATCCACAGTGTCAGGGAATGCTTTTGTGGCGAGGGGATTTATCCCCGTTCGAGTGCGCAGCACTCGCCAAATAAGTGGATGGCCTAACACCGTCGGGGGCGCTTCGCGCCCCAGCGGGGATAAATCCCCTCGCCACAACGGTGTTCGCTTGAATACCCGTTGCTGTCGAGTTACCGCTCGGACTTGGGCGTTGCCACCTTGTCCCGCAGGTACACCGGCTGCGCATCATCGGCGGGAATGGCTTCGCCGCGTTCCCAGGCGAAGCGCGCCAGGGCCAGCAGGTCTTCGGCGTGAGGCAGCAGGGTGGCGTCCTGGCCGGTCAGGCTGACGGCGATGCGCTCGCCGTAGCCCCAACCCGTACCGGCACCGAACCAGTCACCGCCGACCCCGCTTGGCAACGCCGCCGCTTCGGGTGGCAATACCGCCTCAGCACCGACCAGACGCATCTCGCCGTCGGTTTCGCGATAGCAGCCCCAGTACACCTCGTCCATGCGCGCATCGATGGCCGCCGCGACTTGGCAGGCGCCCTGCTCACGCAAGGCGCGCTGGGCCAGCACCGCCAGGTTCGACACCGGCAACACCGGCCGCTCCAGGGCAAACGCCAACCCTTGCACCACGCCGATGGCGATACGCACGCCGGTAAAAGCCCCCGGCCCGCGACCGAAGGCAATCGCATCCACTGCTTGCAAGGTCGTCCCGGCATCGCTCAGCAGTTTCTGGATCATCGGCAATAGCTTCTGCGCATGCAGGCGCGGGATCACCTCGTAATGGCTCGTGACCTTGCCGTCGTGCAGCAAGGCAACGGAGCAAGCTTCAGTCGCGGTGTCCAGGGCCAGCAAGGTGCTCATCGATGTGTCCGTAAATCAGGTGGAAAAAAGTGCGCCAGTATAAACAACTACGGCCCGCAAGCGGGCCGTAGTTGATGCAACTGATCAGACTTTTCAGCTCAGCGCTTCGAGCACCTTGCCGGTGATCGCATCGACCGAGCCAACGCCCGGGATGTGGCTGTACTTCGGCTTGCCCTGGGCAGCCGACAGGTTCTGGTAGAACGCCACCAACGGCTTGGTCTGGGAGTGGTAGACCGACAGGCGATGACGCACGGTTTCTTCGGTGTCGTCCTTGCGCTGCACCAGCTCTTCACCGGTAACGTCGTCCTTGCCCGCGACTTTCGGCGGATTGTAGACGGTGTGGTAGACACGGCCGGATGGCTCGTGGACGCGACGACCGGCAATGCGCTGGACGATCTCTTCATCGTCGACCGCGATTTCGACCACATGATCGAGCTCAACACCGGCAGTCACCAGGGCTTCGGCCTGGGGAATGGTGCGCGGGAAGCCGTCGAACAGGAAGCCGTTGGCGCAATCGGCTTGAGCGATACGATCCTTGACCAGGGCGATGATCAGGTCATCCGACACCAGGCCGCCGGCATCCATGATGCTCTTGGCCTTGACGCCCAGCTCGGTGCCCGCCTTGACTGCGGCACGCAGCATGTCGCCAGTGGAAATTTGCGGGATACCGAATTTTTCGGTGATGAACTTTGCCTGAGTACCTTTACCGGCCCCGGGAGCTCCCAGCAGAATGACGCGCATCGATGTGCTCCTCAATTTTTTTATGTAAAACGCTCGGATTCGCCTCGTGGGGCCAATCTTCGAAAAACAGGATCGTGACCGCCCAAACGGCCAAAGGCTGATCAAGATACACAGCAGGCCCGACCCACACAAGCCGCCGAAAGTCGGAGGAACCCGCACCCGATACGACCTTCGGAGGAGGTGGCGAGAGTCGCAACCGGGCAACAAACTGTCGCCTGGCCAACCCGTTCCCTCCCCCGCCGGACAACGCCCGGGAACGCCGGGCGAGCCGTTTCGGTGCGCTGCCTGATCTTAGCCGGTATTGCGCAAACCGGCGGCAATCCCCGCCACAGACACCAGCAATGCCTGTTCCACGGGGCTGCCCTGGGCCACATCCTGCTGCCGCGAGCGCGCCAACAGTTCGGCCTGCAACAGGTGCAATGGATCGAGATAAGTGTTGCGCAGGCGAATGAATTCCAGCGTGGCAGGGCTATGTGCCAGTAGCTGCGACTGACCGGTCAACCCAAGGACCACCGAGCAGGCCTGCGACAATAGGTCGCGTAAATGCGCACCCAAAGGCAGCAGCGCAGGTTCCACCAAACGCTCGTCGTAAGAGCGCGCGATATCGGCGTCGGCCTTGGCCAGCACCATCTCCAGCATATCGATGCGGGTGCGGAAGAACGGCCATTGCTCGCGCATCTGCCCCAGCAACTCACCCTCGCCGCGCTCCAAGGCCTTGCTCAGCGCGGTTTCCCAGCCGAGCCAGGCCGGCAGCATCAGGCGGGTCTGGGTCCAGCCGAAGATCCACGGGATCGCCCGCAGGCTTTCGATGCCCCCGGCCCGACGCTTGGCCGGACGGCTGCCCAGGGGCAAGCGCCCGAGTTCCTGCTCGGGGGTGGACTGGCGGAAGTACTCGACGAATTGCGGGTTCTCCCGCACCACCGCGCGGTAGGCACTGACGCCGTCGGCCGCCAGTTCGTCCATCAAGTCCCGCCACTGCGGCGTGGGCGGCGGCGGTGGCAGCAGCGTCGCTTCGAGCACGGCGGCGAGATAAAGGTTGAGGTTCTGTTCGGCGATGTCCGGCAGGCCGAATTTGAAACGAATCATTTCGCCCTGCTCGGTGGTGCGGAAACGCCCGGCCACCGAACCCGGTGGCTGGGACAGGATCGCCGCGTGCGCCGGACCACCACCACGGCCCACGGTGCCACCGCGACCATGGAACAACAGCAATTCGACTTGCTGCTCGCGGCAGATGTCCACCAGCCGCTCCTGGGCCCGATACTGTGCCCAGGCCGCCGCCGTGGTCCCGGCATCCTTGGCCGAGTCGGAATAGCCGATCATCACTTCCTGAGGGCCTTGCAGCCGCGAGCGATAACCGGGCAGCAGCAACAAGCGCTCGATCACCGGCCCGGCATTGTCCAGGTCGGCCAGGGTCTCGAACAGCGGCACCACGCGCATTGGCCGCAACACGCCGGCGTCCTTCAATAACAGCTGCACCGCGAGGACATCGGAAGCCGCACCGGCCATGGAGATCACGTAGGAACCCAGGGACGCCGCTGGCGCCGCGGCCACTTCTCGGCACGTCGCCAAAACTTCCGCCGTATCGGCCGATGGCTTGAAATGGGCCGGCAGCAGCGGACGCCGGTTGCTCAGTTCCGCCAGCAAGAAGCTGATGCGCTGCTCCTCGTTCCAATTCTCATAGCGCCCCAGGCCCAGGTAGTCGGTTATTTCCGTCATGGCGGCGGTATGGCGCGTCGAGTCCTGGCGCACATCGAGGCGTACCAGGAACAGGCCGAAGGTCACCGCCCGGCGCAGGCAATCGAGCAACGGCCCGTCGGCAATCACACCCATGCCACATTCGTGCAACGAGTGGTAGCACAGCTCCAGGGGGTCCAGCAGCTCGCGGTTGTGCTGTAACACGTCGGCGCTTGGCGGCGTGGCGGCACTCAAGGAGGCGTGGGCCCAGTTGCGAGTGGCGCGCAGGCGTTCACGCAATTGCTTGAGCACGGCGCGATAAGGTTCGGCGCTGTCGCCGGCCTGGGCACGCAAGGCCTCGCTGGCGTGTTGCATGGACAACTCGGCCGCCAGTTGATCGACATCACGCAGGTACAAGTCCGCCGCCATCCACCGCGCCAGCAACAGCACCTCGCGGGTCACGGCAGCGGTGACATTCGGGTTGCCGTCACGGTCGCCGCCCATCCACGAGGCAAAACGGATTGGCGCGGCCTCCAGCGGCAGGCGCAAGCCGGTCGCGGCATGCAGGGCCTGGTCGGCCTTGCGCAGGTAATTGGGAATGGCCTGCCACAACGAGTGCTCGATCACCGCGAACCCCCACTTGGCCTCGTCCACCGGGGTCGGCCGGGTGCGGCGGATTTCTTCGGTGTGCCAGGCTTCGGCGATCAAGCGTTGCAGGCGTTCGTGAATCTGCGCGCGCTCGGCGCTGGTCAGGTCGCGGTGATCCTGGGCCGCCAGTTGCGCGGCGATGGCGTCATATTTCTGGATCAGCGTACGGCGAGCCACTTCCGTGGGGTGGGCCGTGAGGACCAATTCGATCTCCAGCCGCCCCAATTGCCGGGCCAGGGCCTCGGCGCCATGGCCTTCGGCCCGCAACCGGGCGAGCAGCTCGGGCAACACCCGCGCCTCGAAGGGTTCCGGCTGCGATTCTTCGCGGCGGTGGATAAGTTGGTATTGCTCGGCGATATTGGCCAGGTTGAGAAACTGGTTGAATGCCCGCGCCACCGGCAACAGTTCGTCCTCGCTCAACTGGTTGAGGCTGGCGCTGAGTTCGGCGTCCACGGAACCGCGTCGGTCAGCCTTGGCGCCCTTGCGGATCTGCTCGATCTTGTCGAGAAACGCATCCCCGTATTGTTCGCGGATGGTGTTGCCCAATAACTCACCCAGCAGGTGAACGTCTTCGCGCAAACGTGCATCGATATCGGTCATCAGCATTTCTCCAGCAAAAAGTCCGGACGGCTCTTGGATTAGAGAGTGCCGATGCCCACCGTTTCTGACAAGCGACGAAGGGACTTTAAACCTTGCAGGACAAAGCTAGTCTCATGATTAAGCCACACAACGGCTTGTCACTCACCGCGCCTGCCACGAGCAGGCTTATTGAGGTCATCATGAAAATTCGTGAGCTTGCCCAGCATTGGGAAGAAAACGCCAAGGGCCGTCTGACCGAGACTGGCTACACGATTCACCTGGACGTGGAAGCCGCCGCCCGGCTGGCAGCAATCTGCGACATGTACCCCAAGCGCCAGCCCGAGGAGCTGCTCGGCGAGCTGATCGGAGCGGCACTGGAAGAGCTGGAAGCCAGCTTCCCCTACATCAAGGGCTCGCAAGTCGTCGCCACCGATGAAGAAGGCGACCCGCTGTACGAAGACGTAGGTCCGACCCCACGATTCCTCGCCTTGTCCCGGCGGCATCTGCACGACCTTTCCTCGCAGAACGACAAATCCAAACACTGACCGCTTTCATTCCTGGTTGCGACTTTCCGGCGCGGGGGCTTTTCCACCGGCGCCGGAATACCGCTGCGCGCCTTGAAAGTTCAGCTTTTTTGCCGCTGACCGATCAGTCAGTAATTCTTTTGGCGAATGGCCATCTTCGCTGAACTTTTGAAAAACGCCTCGGGTCACACCGAGTAACCATACTGGAACGGTTGTTTAAATAAACGCGCCTTGGCGCCAGCGCCAAACCAGACGTCACGGCTTCGGTCCCAGCATGGATTTGTCGTTTTTTCAGGAGTTTTCCAATGGAGTTGAAGCCTATGAATACCTGCACTGCCAAACCCTCATCCACTGGCCTGCGCGGCTTGAAGTTGGCTGCCCTGGCGATCGGTAGCAGCTTCATTCTCGCCGGTTGCGCCGGTAATCCCCCTTCGGAGCAGTACGCGGTGACCCAATCGGCGGTCAACAGCGCCGTCAGCGCCGGCGGTACCGAATTCGCTGCTGTGGAAATGAAATCGGCCCAGGACAAACTCAAGCAGGCGGAAATCGCCATGCATGACAAGAAATACGACGAAGCCAAGCGTCTGGCCGAACAGGCCGAGTGGGACGCCCGCGTCGCCGAGCGCAAGGCTCAGGCCGCCAAGGCCGAACAAGCACTCAAGGATTCTCAGAAAGGGGTTCAGGAACTGCGTCAGGAAGGCATGAACAAGGTTCAGTAAGCCGTTCACGCCACGACGTATTTCTCATTGATAAAAGGACGACAGACTATGATGCACAAACACTTGATGATGCCCGCCCTGCTCGCTGCCTGCGTAGCCCTGGCCGCTTGCTCCCACGACCCGAACGCGAACCTGGAACAGGCCCGCACCAACTACAACGGCCTGCAGGCTGATCCAGCGGCGACCAAAGTGGCCGCATTGGAAACCAAGGACGCCGCCGACTTCCTGGCCAAGGCTGACAAGGCCTATATGGACAAGGAAGACGAAGCCAAGGTCGACCAGTTGGCCTACCTGACCAACCAGCGCGTCGAAGTGGCCAAGCAGACCATCGCCCTGCGCAACGCCGAAGCCGAGCTGAAAAACGCCGGTGACGAACGTGCGCGTGCCTTGCTCGATGCGCGTAACGCGCAGATCAAGCAACTGCAGGACAGCCTCAACGCCAAGCAGACCGAACGCGGGACGCTGGTGACCTTCGGCGACGTGCTATTCGCCACCAACAAGTCCGACCTGCGCGCCAGCGGCATGACGAATGTGAGCAAACTGGCGCAATTCCTCCAGGAAAACCCGGACCGCAAGGTGATCATCGAAGGCTATACCGACAGCACCGGTTCGGATTCCTACAACCAGTCGCTGTCCGAGCGCCGCGCCAATTCGGTGCGTATGGCTCTGGTGAAAATGGGCGTGGACATGGGCCGTATCGAGACCCAAGGCTATGGCAAGGAATTTCCCGTGGCTGACAACAATAGCGTCTCGGGCCGTGCCATGAACCGTCGCGTGGAAGTGACCATCTCCAACGACAACCAGCCAGTGGCCCCGCGCTCGACCATGAGCGCCAACTGATCGACTGACGGCCAACAAAAAGCCCCGCCTGACATCAATCAGGCGGGGCTTTTTCATGGCCGAATAGGTTTGGTGGTACCCATTCACTGTGGGGATTGGATTACGGCTGCAGTTTCTGCGGCGTCTCCTGCCCCATGCAGCGCACCGCGCGTTTCTTCTCGTTGATCAGCACGCCGGTCAGGCCTTTCTGCTCGGTGTCGAACAACACCAGCACACCATCGATGCACTGGGCAACCTGGGGGGCCGGTTCCAGGGAAACCTTGTAGTCCTCGCCCGGTACGGTCTTGAGCATGGTGAATTGGTTGAGCAGCAACGCATCCTCAGGCTTGGCGAAGTGCAGGTAGCCGTAATACCACAGCGTCGCAACGGTGCCGAGGATGCTGCAGATACCGGTGATGATCAGGGGGATGGCGTTACGTTCTTCGCTCATTGCGGGTTCTCTGGTGATTCAACAGGTGATTTCGGGTAATTCGGGATCTCGCCCAGGCGGCGCAGGCCGTCGAAGTGCTGGGGATCGGCGAGGTAGCGCAGCATCACAGTGCGCCAGGTCGGGTCGGCGAACGTCTGCACATGGCCGCCGCGTGTCAATTGCAGGACCCGCGGCGGCGGCGCAGCTTGATACAGGCGGATGCCATTGGAAAGGGGAACGATGGGATCGTCCAGGCTGTGGTAGATCAATTTCGGCACGCCATTCAATTGCGCCACGGAACTGATCGCGCTGTCACCGTCCGGTACCAGCCAGGACAACGGTACCTGGAACGGCCAGGTCAGCCAGGACGTACTCAGGGCAAAACGGCCGACGTCGCGATAGCTGGCGGGCACGCCATCGAGCACCAGCGCCTTGAGCTGTCGCTGGCGCTGCGGGTGTTCGACCAGGTAATGCACCGCCAGCGCACCGCCCAGGCTCTGGCCGAGCAGCACCAGGGGCTTGCCCTGCACCTCGGGCGCCTGGTCGAGCCACTGGAACGCGGCGTCAATATCCTGGTAAATCGCCGGCAGGCTCGGCTCGCCTTCGGACAGGCCATAACCCCGGTAGTCGACCATCAACACCTGGTAGCCCTGCTCCGGCAACCACCAGCTCCCGCCCAGGTGCCAGGCCAGGTTGCCACCGTTGCCGTGCAAATGCAGGACCGTGCCCTTGACCTCCACACCCGGTTTGACGGGCAGCCACCAGCCGTGAAGCTTGAGACCGTCGGCGGTGGTCAGGGTGACGTCGCGGTACTCGAGCCTGGCCCGCTCCGGGGTGAACGGCAGGCCGTGCTCGGGGTAGAACAGCAGGGAACTGCAACCGCTCAGGGCCAACAATAGGCAAATGATGCCGAGGGTTCGCATCCGGTGAAGCCTCGCAAAAAAACAGAATTGGAACACGGTCCCCTGTGGGAGCGAGCCCGCTCCCACAATTGGACAGTGTGATGCTCAAAGGATATTGGAATAATCCGCCTCGATCCGGTCCAGGCTCAGGTGGTTCAGGAAGTTGGAGAAACACATCCAGGCCGACAGGGCATTCATGTCGCGGAACTGCTCGGGCAGGTACTTGGGCGGTACGACCAGGCCTTCGTCCACCAGTTGCCGCAACGTCCGCATGTCCTCGAGGGTGGTCTTGCCGCAGAACAGCAGCGGCACCTGCTCCAGTTTGCCTTTGCGCACGGCCAACTGAATGTAGTTGTAAACCATGATGAAGCCCTTGAGGTAGGACAAGTCTTTGGTAAATGGCAGCCCCGTCGGCACCGAGCCACGGAACACCCGACTGGCGTTGCCGTAGCTTTCGGCCATTTCAAAACCCTGCTCGCGGAAGAACTCGAAGATCTGCAGGAAATCGGCGCCCTCCTCCACCATATGAATGGCCCGGGTACGGTTGGTCAGTTTACGCAGGCGGCTCGGGTAGGAGGCGAAGGTGATGATTTCCATCAGGATCGCCAGGCCTTCCTGGGTCACCGTGGACGAGGGTGGGCCCTTGGACAGGAAGGTGCAGATTGGCTGGTTGAGGCCATTGAGCGTCGTGCCGACGTGCACCAGCCCTTCGTGAACTTCCAACGCACGCACGTCGCGCTCGTTGAACATCGCATCGGTGCGGATCTTGATGTAGTCCGCGCCCGCCGCTGCGTCGGCCACGATACCATCGGACTCGAATACCCGGATGGTTTCCTCGGCTTCGCCAAACACCCGGTTGAGGCGGTGTTGCAGCAGGCTGACGGCTTCCTTGGCGCTGAGGACTTTCGGCTCGTCCTTGAGGTCGCCACGGCCATCGATGTTGTTCAGGTAATCGGAGAGCATCAGGCCCAGGTCGGCCAGGGTCGGGTCGCCGGCGTGGAAGGCATCGGAGGCGGCGCCATAGAGCTCCTGGGAGATCAGCCCGAAATCCTCGGTGCCACGCGCCTCGAGCATGCGCACCACCATGCGGTATTCCTTGCACATGCGGCGCATGATCTGGCCAACCGGGTTGAACTGCCCAAGCTGGCGGGTGATGTCACGCTCGATGTTCTGGAACTCCAGCTTCACCTTGCTCGAATCGAAGGACAGTGGGCGGTTGAGGTAATAGTCGCGATCCACCGCAGGCATTTCCTTGCCCTTGGCCTTGAGAAAGCCCTTGCGGATGTTCTCGTCCCACTTCACCGCGTCGAGGATGCGAATCGGCGTTTGCGCCAGCACAATGCGATCGGACAAGGTGCGTATCGTCTGCTGGTAATCGTCCACCCGGAACTCCTGTGAAAAAACGTCCGCTTGTTGCTGTTATTGGGGTTTGACCAGCCGCTGGTAGCGCACGGCCTCCGAGAACACATCGGAATTGGCCGGGTCGTCGAGGTAACTGAAAACCTTGTTCATGTCGCTGTCCACCAGCACCCCGTCACCTTCCTCGCTCTGGTTCGGCTGGCCGCTGAGGCGTTTCTGGCCGATGGCCTGGTTGATCTGATCCACGTCCAGGTTGTAGACCACCAGCTCTTGCTTGTCGGTCAACTCGAAACCGGCGATCAAATAGTGGCCGCCAAACCGGGCCGGCACCTTGGCCGACACGTACCAGCGGCTGCCATGACGGGAAACAGTCAACGGGATGGCTTCACGCTCATGGGGCCTGGCCCTGAAGTAGCTGATGGCCTGGTAGCGGTGCCTGCCGACCTTCGTCAGCTCCAGGTTCAACGGTTCGCCCCAGGCATTGGTGCTGGTCCAGTGACCGAGCAGGCCCTCTGGCGCGGCTTCGCTTTGCGGCAACGGTGCCTTGAAGGACACCAGGCAGCCACTGAGCAACAGCAACGACACGGCCAGGACAACGGCACGCCAGGCTTTCATTTGAACTCCCTATGGCATCTGTGGCGAGGGGATTTATCCCCGTTGGGCTGCGGAGCAGCCCCTTGCAGTCAGCTCAGTTAGCCAGATGTACCCAGTTGGCTGGTTTTGGGGCCGCTACGCGCCCCAGCGGGGATAAATCCCCTCACCACAGGGAACTGTGTAATTCACACCGACGCCAGTACCAGGTGCATGTAGCGGGTCAGGATGCCGAGCATATCTTCATCGGCTACCGGCTCGGCGCCATTGAGCAAGCCCTGATATTCCATCCGACCGATAATCGCCGTCAACACTTTGGCATCCTGTTGCGGCTCACGGGAGCCCAATACCTGGAAAAACTGACAGGTGCCGTGCAGCAAAATCTGCTGGTGGGAACGCACCAGCACCGCCAGGCGCGGGTTGAGCAGCGCTTCCTGGCGGAAGGCCTGTTCAGCCATCAGGTACTCACGGCGACTGTCCAATTGGCGTTGCACGTAGTCGGCGGTCATCCGGGCTATGTCGTCCGCCAGTTGCGAGCGCGATTGGGCGCTGCCGTCACCGTAAGCGACCATTTCCCGCAGCAAGCCTTCGTTACTGGCCCACAGCTTGGCCATGAACGCCGCGCTGCGCTCCACATACTGGGCGAAGGTATCGGTGAGCAGGTCGTCGATGTCCTTGAAATAATAGGTGGTGGCCGACAGCGGCACGCCGGCTTCGGCGGCCACGGCGCGGTGACGCACGGCTCGCACGCCATCGCGCACCACAATGCGCATGGCCGCGTCGAGTATCTCCTGGCGACGCTGCTCACTGCCCTGTCGGCTGGCCTTGCGGCCCTGGTACTGAACACTTTCAGCGACAGCCGTGGCGACGCCCGCGGCACCTTCTGAAGCCATTGCACGATTCACGACAGGTCTTCCTCGCTCTTTGAAAAACTAACCAATTGATATGTTTGTACCAGACAGGATCGAGTAGGAGGCGGCCTCACGGCCGCCGTCCTCTCACACCACCGTACGTACGGTTCCGTATACGGCGGTTCCTGCCTACTGATAAACAGCTTCAGCGAGCTTGGTTCCGTTGATGTGTCGCCTGTGGTATCTAAGCGCCCAGACCGGCCCTCGGAGCTTCCGGCTCCTACCTCCTGATGGTCTCGACCCCCGCTGCGCGGAGTTTCTGCTTTACGCTCCAACAGAGATCACACCCGACTGTCC
>NZ_FPIX01000017.1:0-124667 GCF_900119205.1 Pseudomonas sp. NFACC16-2
CGCAATTCCGAAGCCAGGTGCGCGGTGAGGTTGGCGGCCATTTCGGCATCGGCCATGGCCCGGTGAGCCTGGCCGGTATGGGGCAGGCCGGCGAACGCGTTGAGCGTGCCGAGCTTGTGGTTCGGCGCCGCCGGCATCAGGCGCCGGGCCAGCAACAGTGAACAGGCAAAATTCTGCAGGCGGGTGCGCTTGATCCGTCCCAGTTCAAAGTCCCAGAATTTCTGGTCGAACGCGGCATTGTGGGCCAGCAGTGGCGTGATACCGACGAACTCGTTGACCTCGTTCATCACTTTTTCCGCCGACGGGGCGCTGCGCAGCATGGCGTTGCTGATGCCGGTCAGTTGCTCGATAAACGCAGGGACGCGCACACCGGCATTCATCAGGCTCTGGTAGCGGTCGACGATCCGGCCTTGCTCGAGCATTACCACCGCGATTTCAGTGGCCCGGCAACTGCTGCTCGGGGTGATGCCGGTGGTTTCAAAGTCGATGACTGCGATGCGTTCCAAACCTTTTGAACTCCGTGAAAATCAATTCTTGAGCAACAACGCGCCTTCGATCGGCACGTAGCGGCTGGCGGCGCGGATCAGCGAGTTGGCGGTCAACCCCGGCACGCCATAGGCCACGGCTTGCACGCCGTGCTTGGTGATGATGCGTTCGAGCAACATATCGAAATCGCCGTCGCCGGAGGCCAGCACCACTTCGTCGACGTGGTCGGCGGCGTCCATGATGTCCAGCGTGATGCCCACGTCCCAGTCGCCCTTGGCCGAGCCGTCGCTGCGCTGGATGTAGGGCTTGAGCTTCACGACGAAACCCAGGTTGCGCAGGATCTGCTGGAATTGCTGCTGCTTGCTGTCACCGCGATCGATCGCGTAGGCATAGGCCTCGACGATCTGCCCCTGCTTGCTGACATCAGCCCACAGCGCGGCGTAGTTGAAATGGCAACCGTAGGCTTGGCGCACGGTGTAGTAGAGGTTCTGGACATCGGCGAACACTGCAATTTTTTTCACCGCGTTTCCTCTTGGATGCACACGCACACAGGCCACCAGGGCCGAAAAGTCGCCCAGTATGCCAGCCCGAAGGATTGTTCCGCGAATAATCGGCCCGAGGCGCCTGTGCGCCCCGGACGAATGGCAGGTCAGACGAAGGAGTCGTCGTCGCCGAAGAAAGAAGAATCGTCGCTGTAGTCCGCGTCGCTGAACCCACCCTGGTCGTTGCCGTAGGCGTCGTTGTCGGCCATACGCGAGTCATCGCCCCAGCCGTTGTCTGCGGTGTCGTTGACCGGTTGGGCCGGCTCTTCCTTGATGACCTCGACGATTTCCTGCGGCTGCTGGTTACTGTGAAACAGGCTGCTGATGCCTTGGGCCAACATCACGCCGCCGGCCACGCCCGCCGCGGTTTTCAGGGCGCCGCCCAGGAAGCTGCCCGCTGCCGGGGCCTGCTGCTGCGGTGCGCCGTAATTGCCGGACGGCGCGCCGAAGCCCGGTTGGGGCTGGGCATTGAAGGAGGGCTGTGCCGGTTCGCGCCAGCCTCCGCCACTGGATGTCGGTGCGCTTGCCGGGCGTGAGTCCCGGGCGCTGCCACCAAAAATGCTCGACAGAAAACCTCCGCCACCGCTGGGCGCCGATGGCTGGGAACGGGCCCGTTGCAGCTCGGCCTGCAATTGCTCGGTTTGCTGAGTGAGTTGCTTGTTCTGTTCGTCAAGGCGCTTGATCGCGGCCTCCTGCACCAGAATCGCCTGGGCCATGAAATAGCCCGCCGCTGGCTGGCTGGCCAGGTGTTCCTTGATCCGCGCCTCGGCCTGGGCGTCGCGCGGGGCTGAATCCTTTTCGGCCTGTTGCAGCCGTGAAAACAGTCCATCGATCAGGGTTTGTTCTTCGCTGTTCATGGCGACCTCATTAGATTGCCGGGTAGAAACCATTCCGGTCCCGAAGACCGGTGCCCATCAGTAATGGGGTTCGCCGGAAAGCTTTCAATGGTCTTTACCTGATGTTTACGTTTGCTTGTGCGGGCGCCTGATCGGTTAAAGTGTCGGACCGCTTTTTCAACTGCGATACCGACTCATGAATCCGTTTGACGTGCTGCGCGACTCTTTGTATTTCTTCAAGCGCCATCTGGGCCGAATCGCCCAACTGTGCCTGCCACTGGTCATACTCGAGGCTTTGCTGCAGCAAGGCGTGGACAGCGCCGTCGGCCCCGACGGCTTTCCCGGCTACAGCGTGATCGTCGGGCTGCTGGTGTACCCCTTGTACACCGCCGCGCTGATCCTGTTTCTCGACGCCCGCAGCCGCGGCGAAGCACCACGCACCCGGGACCTGCTCGCAACGGCCCTCACGCTGTGGCCACGCTTTGCCTTGCTGACGGCCCTCAACACGTTGTTGATCCTGGTGGGGCTGTCGTTGTACTTCCTGCCGGGCCTGTGGCTGATGGTGACCCTGGCCTTCGGCGAATACCTGTTGGTGCTCAGGGGCCTGGCCCCCCTGGCGGCGATGAAGGAAAGCCTGAACCTGTCCCGCGGCAACTTCTGGCGGATCCTGCTGTGCATTCTCGCGGTGATGGGCCCGCTGTGGCTGCTCAAGGGCGCCAGCGTCTCGGTGTATCCGTCACCCCAGAACCCCGCGGTCAGCTTGCTGATCGAAAGCGTCCACAGCTTCCTGCAACTGTTCACCACCGTGGTGCTGTTTCGCCTGTTCATGCTGATCGAAGCCAAGCCCGAGCGCCGCTGATCGCACTCGGCGATAGCCCTGGGCTTGGGCTTGGGAACCGCTCTCGGTTATGCTCGGGAGCACTTTTGCGTTTCGCCCATAAGCCGAGCCATGACCCGTCTACTGCGCCACACCTTGCTGGGCCTGCTGTTGATCCTCAGCCTGGCCGCCTTGTCGATCTACGGCCTGACCTGGCGGCCAGAGCCCCGGGAAAGCGTGCCGGTCAGTTGCACCGCCAACGCAGCACCGCTGGTGCCCGGCCAGGCCTTGAAGGTGATGACCTGGAACGTCCAGTTCCTCGCCGGCAAACGCTACGTGTTCTGGCACGACCTGGCCCAGGGCAACGATGAAAGCCCGACCCTGGAAGACATGGCCTTCAGCCTCGACGAAGTGGCACGGGTCATCCGCGATGAGCAACCGGACGTCGTGCTGCTCCAGGAACTGGACAAGGGCGCCAAGGCCAGCGATTACCAGGACCAGCTCAAGCTGTTGCAGGAGCGGCTGGCCGACCTCTATCCGTGCGGCACCAGCACTTTCGACTGGAAGGCCGACTTCACCCCCGATCCACACATCTTCGGCAGCGTCGGCCGGCAACTGGCGACCCTGAGTCGCTACCGCGTCGACCATGCCGAACGGGTACAACTGCCGGTGGCAGACGCCAACATCATCAGCCGACAGTTCCAGCCCAAAAATGCCTTGTTGGTGAGCTATCTGTCGCTGAGCGGCGGCGGTCAGCTGGCGGTGCTCAACACCCATCTGGAACGGGCCACCGAGCCGAACGAAACCCTGCCCAGACAAATCACCGCCGTGGCCGAGGCCTTGGATAAATTCGAATCCGCTGGCACACCCTGGCTGATCGGCGGCGACTTCAACCTGCTGCCCCTGGGCCAGTACCGGCGCCTGCCGTCCGAGCAACGCACGCCCTACTCCGCCGACAGCCCCTTGCACCTGTTGTGGGACAAATACCCGATGATCCCCACCAACAACGAGGCCAGCGGCATCGACCGCGCACACTGGCTGACCCACTACCCGAACGACCCCGGCCTCAACGGCCCCGACCGCACTGTCGACTACCTCTTCTACAGCCCGCGCATCAAGCGGGTCGAAGCCCAGGTGCGACAGGACGATACCTTGCGCATCTCCGATCACTTGCCGGTGATTGCGCGTTTTTTGTTGCCGGCTGCGCCTTAGCAGGACTCACCGAAGCACCACTGTGGGAGAAGTCTTCCGCGGTCCGTACTGGCTGGAGTCGGAATCAAGCTTTTAGTCCCGCCCCTTCAAGTCCAAACATACAAGCGAGCTTATTCGCGATAATGGCGTATCAGCCGCATCAGTCTCGGCTTAAGACCGCCAGCCAAATGCAAGCCCATCCGGACCAATATCCTCATGCGAGTGGCGAGTGGTTAGCGGTTAGCGGTTAGCGGTTAGCGGTTAGCGATCAGATAAACACAGTGCGGCTGCGCTGCGCCGAACACCGAAACCAAACGGCCCATCGCCGTGTCAGTGTAGGCAGGCATGCATGCCCATGGCTTGGGCGAGCCAAATGGTAACGATTTGGATCACCGCAACAGCTTTCGAACAAAGCTTGTGCAGTCAATCGCACGGGCCAGCGCCGAACTCATCTTGACGAGCATTCGCAGATATGGAATTTCAAGACAAAAATAGCGGATGGACGCATGTAGGCCCCGGTATTTATCGCGGAATCTCCGAGAGGTCTCATCTTGCCGCTTTTCTTTTAAATAAGGACTCTCCGAAGCTGAAGTGGCGAGTAGCCTCGCCGCCTCAATAACGCTAGGGTAGACGCTAGGGGTGAATGCGGAGGGCTTGATACCTTTTCTCACTAGGAACACTACTGCTAAACCTATCCACCATTACTGGGGAAAAATCAGCAATCAACCCTGCACCAGTTTCAATCGATGCCGCACAAATAAATATATATTTCAATCTGCCGGGGTCCAGGAAGGCCAAATTCATATTATAAGGAGTATCGAGTATGACCAATCCCTACCTAATACTATTCAGAGCACCCGGTGCCAAGGCATTTTCGCTGGCTGGCTTCGTCGCGCGATTACCGATACCTATGACAGGGATTGGCATCATTACAATGATGTCACAATTGCGAGGTAACTACGCGCTAGCAGGGACAGTCTCTGCCACCTTTGTTCTGACCTATGCACTGATGTCACCGCAAATATCTCGCTTGATGGATCGGTATGGCCAGTGCAAATTGTTACCATTGTTTGCTGGCATCAGCATTGTGGGCATTCTTCTGCTTTTGTCTTGTACTTATTGGCATAAACCGGATTGGACGCTGTTCGCGGCAGCCGTACTGGCGGGGTTCATGCCGAGCATGTCCGCAATGGTCCGCGCCCGCTGGACAGCAATCTATAGGGGCACGCCGCACTTGCAAAGTGCTTTTGCTCTGGAGACTGTGCTAGACGAGGTAAGCTTTGTTGCAGGTCCGCCAGTTTCCGTCGGGTTGAGTGTGGCCGTAATCCCCGAAGCAGGACCGTTGGCTGCAGCAGTACTTCTGGGGATCGGCGCACTCGCCCTGGCTGCTCTAGCCACTACTGAACCTCCCGTGAAATCTCCTGAAGAGGTGAGCAAACGTACCACCTCCGTCTTCCGCCTGCCGGATGTCCGGTGGTTAACATGGCTGATGGTCGCTATGGGTGTAATCGTCGGGACGGTCGATATTGTAAGTGTCGCGTTCGCCGGACAAATGGGCAACCCGGCGGCGGCCAGTATTGTGTTGTCCTGTTATGCCGTCAGTTCGTGCGCCGCCGGCCTGTTGTTCGGCGCGCTCAAACTGGAAATACCGCTGCACAAACTCCTGTTGTGGGGGAGCCTGGCTACCGCTGCAACGACACTGCCTTTATTGTTGGCGGTCAACATAGCCAGCCTCGCCTGTGCGGTGCTGTTAGCTGGCCTTTTCTTTGCACCCACCACGATCGTAGCGATGTCACTGGTAGAGCGAATCGTGCCGGAAAGACAATTGACCGAAGGCATGGCTTGGTTGCTGGCCGGACTGAATATTGGCGTGGCTGTAGGTGCCGCGGCATCGGGCCAGTTAGTGGATATGGAAGGCGCACGGCACGGATTTACCGCTGCGCTAGCGGCCGGTACAGCGGTGTTGCTGATAGCGGTATGCAGTTACCGACGGATACGGGAACTCCCGTTCGCGACGTCGTAGTGAACCTGCAGAAACGTTGTTGTTTAGCGCAAACTGTCCAGTATGCATCATCGCGCCCATGTGTGTAACTGGAGGCATTTACAGGTTGCAATGAGAAAAATCAACACCCAGACTCCTTAATGATGGAAATTGTTATTCAAACAAGCAGCAGGGGTAAGGTCAGCGTTCTAAATATCAAGTAAAACGGTATTTAAGCTCGCTATGACATGGAAGCTCTTCCTCTAGTAACGTCGGCTTATTTCAGGATGAAAAAATGCGACAAAAAATATTGGATTACTATGAAAAACTGATGTACTGCAAAGAAGAGAATATCTTCTCCGAGCTTGTCAGTATCGCCAATATGCTGGGATTCGACTATGTCAGCTACGTAGTCCAAAGTCCCCTCCCGACCGTCAAACCCAAAACCTATATGTATGAAAATTATCCAGAATCTTGGGTAAATCATTACCATAAATGCTCCTATTTGGAAATCGATCCAGTTATTCGTCTTGGCCGTGCCACCAGCCAGCCATTTATCTGGACAGACGATTTATTCCAAGAAAACAAACTTACTCAAAAGCTATGGACCGAAGCAAAAAAGCATGGATTAAACTATGGCATCTCTCATCCACTATGGGATACGGGAAGTATCTTCGGGCTATTATCTCTGAGTCGTGCAAAAGGCGCCATGAGCAAATTGGAAGTTCAGAAGCTACAGGTATTTTTTGACTGCATAGGTTCGATACTGCACCGACGTATTAGCAGCCAATGCCTGAGAGCCAATGACCTTGATCGAATAAGACTTTTGACACCAAAGGAACAGGAGGTTCTACGATGGTCTGCTGACGGAAAAACCGTGCCCGAGTTAGCGATCATTATGAATATTTCCGAACGCACGGTTAGCTTTCATGTAACGAACATACTGGAAAAGCTAAAAGTCACCAGTAAAATTCAAGCAGCCGTCATGATGGCTTCAATAAATCAATTATAGCTGGCGTGGAGTAGCAAGTTGAAAAACTCCCTCACAGTTGCATTGGACGTCCTGAAGAACTTGTCTGATGCCGCCCACCAATGCGACGCACACGCTTACCTTTTTGTTCGCAGCCAGCTAGCTATACCTCGTACTTTTTCAGTTTTTAAGAAAGATGTACGACTAAATGAAAGTATCAAATTTCGTCTTTACCGACCGGAACATGCCGCTGGAAGCTTGGGCGGAATAGTCTTTACCCATGGAGGAGGATGGCACTACGGCAGCCCAGATAGTCACGATGCTTTCTGCATGCAATTGTGTGCAGACACGCAAATGAATATCTATAGCTTGGACTACGGCCTATGTCCTACCCTCAATTATCCCGGCACCGTGACAGCCTGCACGTCGATACTCAGGCATTTGCTTGAGCATAAAGCCAGCTATTACCTAAACGATGAAGAACTGTATTTTTGTGGTGATAGCGCTGGTGGCAATCTGGCTGCCGCGTTAGCGATATACTGTAGAGAGTCCGCCATCAACTACTCTGGCCAGATCTTAATGTACCCGATCCTAAACACGGACATCAGGGCATACATACGCAACACCAGAAAAAGCCCCTTATATTCGCTACAACAGTTAAGCCATCACCTGTCGGGATACTTGCCAGATACGCACAGACAAGATGACTGGTATGCTTCACCGTCTCTTTATCCGACTGAGAAGCTCGCGCCGACCTTACTAGTATCAGGAACACTCGACATTCTTTTTGATGAAAACATCAAATACCACCAAAAAATTCAGCGCTCTGGCGCAGCGGTGGATCATTTTATTTTAAAAGGATTGCCTCACGGCTTTATCACATTAGAAAAATTATTCCCCGAAGTTCAGGATGTCATTAAATACATCACTAACTTTATTCGCAAAACAAGGACCACGCATGAAATTACAAAAATACCCACTAACCACATATAAAGAGTCACCTAACAGCGCCGAACTGGTCAGTCATCAACTGATGCTGCGCGGGGGATTCATACGTCGCGTCGCCGCCGGCTTATATACTTGGACGCCTATTGGCTTGAAAGTATTGTCCAAAGTCGAGGGTATCGTTCGCGACCAGATGAATCGCTGTGGTGCTCACGAGCTGAAGTTTCCTACCTTACAACCTGCTGCCTTATGGCAAATCAGCGGTCGATGGAATGAATACGGAGATCTATTATTAAAAATCCAAGATCGGGGCGACGCTGAATTCTGCTACGGGCCGACAAACGAGGAGTCAATTTGCTCGTATTTCAAACAAGAGTTGGTAAGCTACAAACAACTCCCTCAAGTGTTCTATCAGCTTCAAACCAAGTTCAGGGATGAAACACGCCCGCGTTTTGGCGTTATGCGCGCCCGCGAATTTTTGATGAAAGATGCCTATTCGTTTCACCTAGATTCGGCAGATCTTCACACGACTTACCAATCCCTGAAAAGCTGCTACTCTACCATATTTTCGGAATTAGGCTTGGACTTCAAGGTGGTTGAAGCTGACTCTGGCGATATCGGGGGACAATACTCCCATGAGTTCCATGTCATTGCCCAGTCAGGGGAAGACACCATCGCCTATTGCGAGGAGTCGGAATATGCAGCAAACGTTGAGCATGCCCCGGCACCGAGTCGGCGGGGCCACGAATCGACAGCGCTGTCAGCACGCGCACCAGCATTCGTAAAAGACTCACAGGCACCGACCCAAAACCTGGGCGAACATGACACCATCGCAGTGTTCTTCTCAAAGGATTTTGAAGACCGCCCCGTATGCATCCTCATCAACGCCGAGGATCAACTGAACAGCGTAAAACTGAGCAAACAGGTCAAGCTGAAAAGTGAGCCCGTACAGGTTCGACCAGCCGACCTCGAAGAGCTTGGGAAAGCGATTTCCAGTAGCTATCGAATCTTCGCTGACCAGGGAATTCGCAATCTGCGTGACGTGAATCTGAGGGTTGAAGCCAATGCCGGATACTGGCAAGGCGTGGACCTGATCGCGCTGTCCGGGCATTACGAACACCATGATCTGCGCAACGTAAAAGAAGGAGAATCAAGCCCCGACCATGCAGGCAAACTAAAAATCGCAAAGGGAATCGAGGTCGGCCACATCTTTCAATTGGGCGACAAATACAGCACGCCTTTCGACCTGGTGATACCTGATCAAAACGGCATAAGCAGAACGTTGCAGATGGGCTGTTACGGAATAGGGGTTTCTCGGGTTGTCGCAGCGTGCATCGAACAAAACCACGATGAAAAAGGGATTATCTGGCCTCGCAGCATTGCTCCCTTTCTACTGGCGATCGTTCCCATTGAAGTGGACGCGCCCGCGGTCATGAGCTTTGCCGAGCACTTATATGAAAAATCCAAGCAAGCCCACATTGATGTTTGCCTGGATGACCGGACGATCCGGTTCGGTGCCAGGATCAAGGATATGGAATTGATTGGCGTACCCTTCATCGCCATCGCCAGTAAACGTGGCCTTGAGGGAGAACAGTACGAACTCATGGAACGCCGAAGCGGTGAGCGCAGATTGTTGTCTTGGGCAGACGTGATGAAAACCGTGACACGGGCCAGCTGGTAAGGCACCCATATCTTTCGGGGTTCAAACAGCAACGAGCCAACCCTGTTGGCTCGTCTTAATGGCGACTCAAAAACCTACTACAATCGAGCATCCAGGCGCTGAGGGTCGATTTTTCCAGAGAGGTCAAATATCACGCCTAGGGGTTTTACCGCATCAAAATGCAGAAACTCGCCCTCCTCGAAAAAAACATCATGGTTGACGGCCAGTAGCAAGCCATCGTAA
Organism: Pseudomonas sp. NFACC16-2; assembly: GCF_900119205.1. NCBI lineage: Bacteria > Pseudomonadati > Pseudomonadota > Gammaproteobacteria > Pseudomonadales > Pseudomonadaceae > Pseudomonas > Pseudomonas sp. NFACC16-2. The sequence continues at coordinate 9,672 of NZ_FPIX01000017.1, forward strand.
TGGTCCGTACTCAATGATTCGACAATCCTGAACGTTTTTCCCGAAGCGTCATAATGTTTGAATATCCACGGATCATATAAATCAATCGTAGCGCCGTATTTTGAAAGCTCGGCAAGCACATCAAATACCAACGAGTTGCGGACATCGCAGCAGTTTGGCTTAAAAGTACCGCCGAGCACCAAGATACGTCCGGCGGTCATGTCTATCTTTTTATTAATCATTTGCCTTACAAAGCGATTGGCAATAAAGGCCGGCACAGAATCATTGATACGCCGCGCAGATTCAATCAACTGCGGATGAAAGCCTACCTCTCTGGACTTGTGGATGAGGTAATAAGGATCAACACCAATGCAGTGTCCTCCCACCAAGCCAGGTGTGTAGTCTGCAAAATTCCATTTGGTTCTGGCAGCTGCGAGTACATCGCGAACGTCAATGTTCATTTTATCGAAGAGCATCGCCATTTCATTGACCAAGGCAATATTCACATCACGCTGAATATTTTCCAGTATTTTACTTGCTTCGGCTGTCCGTATGTCAGGCGCCTTGTGAGTCCCGGCTTGAATGATAGATCGATAAAGACCATCGACCAGATCAGTCGCAAAAGGACAGGATCCAGCGGTCACCTTGATAACTTCCGTCAAACAATGCCCTTTGTCACCTGGATTGATACGTTCCGGAGAATACCCTACAAAGAATGTGCTATTTAACTTCAACCCCGATAGTTCTTCAAGGATGGGGACGCAAACCTCCTCCGTTGCTCCGGGGTACACCGTAGACTCATAAATGACGCAATCCCCCTCCTTCAAAATTCGTGCAATCGTTTGAGTAGCGCTAATCAGGGGTTTCAGGTCCGGTGTATTGAACTCATCGACGGGCGTTGGAACGGTAACGATAAAGACAGTGCACTGGGCCAAGTCACTGCTGCTATAACAGAAATTGAGCATGCGTGATGCCTGAAAATGCGAGGCTTCAACTTCAAGTTTACGGTCATAGCCACTCATCAATTCTGTGATGATAGTGGCATCCAGATCATACCCGACAGTTCTGTAAAATTTCCCAAACTCGAGTGCGAGAGGAAGTCCTACATACCCAAGCCCGATAACACCTATAGCAATTTCCTTGGTCGCAATCGAATTCATCTGCCAGCGCCTATTGTCGAAATTTTGAATTAGCGAAATCTCCTTGCATCCATCACGATATGCCTGACCTGTGGGCGAACGCACCTGTTTACATAGACGGGTGGATATCCATACACCCGTCTATCTGGACAGGTACCGGTCAGCAACGATTTTGGTAACTTGGGCAAACGAGGGAGACGGTATGAAAAACATTTCCAGTAACAGTTTCAGTGAGCATGATCATCCAGCCCGGTTGACGCGAGCCGAAGCACTTCTCAAAACGATGAACGGACTTGAGTACTCTCAACGCCAGGAACACCTGGCATTGCAGCCGATTTTCTTTGAGAAAGATCATTATCAGGCACTCTGCACGACGGTCGTTAAACTCGCGAAGCTAATCGAACGCGCCGCGCTGGATATTTTGAAAAACGCGCCTGTTACAACTCTTGGTATTGGCGATATTCCTACCGTCAACGATTATAGAACTCATCGCTTTGATTACCTTGCCGCAAAGATGGGCAGGGCCGATATTATTTTCAGTTCAGGCGTGCCTAAGCTGCTGGAGTTCAATTTCAATAGCCTGCTCGGAGGCTTCACCGAAACCCATATGCTGCAAGCGTTTTTTATGGATAACCATGAACACCGCGATCCGCTTGCATTGCGCCGTGATGAACTGTTACTTCATAAGTTTTCACAATTTCTCAGAACCACACTAAAAAAAGAAAATCCTCATATTATCCTGCTCGGACTTAAAGAGGATTACACCCGATACTTCCCACGATTTTACTCTGAAGTTAATCGTTTTCTCCGCGATCAGGGCATTACCTCGAGTATTCTAGACCCTGAAGAATTGACTATTGACGACGGCACGGTAACTTTAAACGGCCTCGCAGTGGATGCTGTCATCAGATTGTATCAATTACAAGATGTGGTTAAGTATGGCCGCAGCCCCGCTGCGTATCTTGATATAGAAAGCAGTATCAACAAGACCGCATTTATTACAACCAATCATTGCCAGCTTCTCACCAGCAAATACATCCTCGGCTACTTATGGGCTCATAGGGATGAATATTCAAGCGAGGAAGCGGCGCTGATAAAAAACCATATTCCAAAATCTTATAACCTCAGTGCCAGCGTGATGTCTGAGACGATGCTCTCGCACTACCGCGATGAATTGCTGAATCGGCAGGCAGATTTCGTCCTAAAGAAAAAAGATTCCAATATGGGGCTCAATGTTTTCATCGGTAGACAGCTGTCATCGACGCAATGGCTGACTGTTGTTAATCAGGCATTAACCTCAGGTGACTATATTGCACAAGAATATATAGACAGTGATCGATTCAAGATGCGCTTTTCTACTGAGCAGGGAGACGTCTGCGAAGAATATCTAGAGGCGATTATCGGCCCCTACGTTCTAGACAGTGAGGTCGCGGGCATCATCGTCAGATTGATCAAAGAAGGGTCAAAGGCGTTGACGTGGGACGACAAGAACGCTCTAACAGTACTACTGCCGGTATAATAATCAAGGAAGAAACCTGCAATGGAGAATCTCGCGGCTGTACATATCGGATTGCCACTGGACGCCTATCTCGCGCAAAGTCGCGAACGCATAACGTCCCAACTTGCTGAGCTTATAAAAATTGATACCGTTGCGCCAAACGAAGAGCGCGCGTTTCCTCTCATCGAGAAATGGCTCGACGCATTGGGAATGGAGCATTATCGACAGGAACCTCATCCTGAACTGGATATCCATGACGATTACACCCCCCCTTTTGTCTTAAACAATCAGAGCCCCCGGCGTAATTTGAAGGCCCGCTGGCCCCACACGGATAAACCGCGCCTGAGAATATCCATTCATGTTGATGTGGTACCGGCCGGCAAACACCCCCAACCCTGGTCGGGTCTTGTTGACAACGAACGGGTGTATGGCCGGGGCAGTGCGGATAACAAGGCCAATATCATTATATTGCTGGAAGCCCTCAGGCTAATGAAGCAACTGGATTTGCAGTCCGCCTACGACATCGAGGTCGATTTCGTAACTGACGAAGAAGCCGGCGGCAATGGGGCTCTTTCCTGCACGCTTTACCCGGACACGGCCGACGCAGTGCTGGTAATGGAATGTACGGACCTGCTTCCCTATTACGGTCATCGGGGTTGCGTCACCTTTGATGTCACTTGCAGCGGCGAAACGGGACATATGGGCTGTAGCCATGGCAAGGGGTTGTTTGACCATGTCTTCGATATCGTCACGTCCCTCAAAACACTTAGCAATGAATTGAATACTCAAGCCCTTGCCATGGAGGGTTATCAAACTCTAGGTGACGACGCAAGGGTCATTCAGCTGAATATCAACGAGTGCGAGGCGAAAGGCTGGCACGGAACCGCCATGGAGATATTTCGGCTGAGGTGCAACCTGGGCCTGCCTCCCGACCTGAATTGCGAGGAAGGGATGAAAATCGTTGAGCAACGACTTACTTCGGCGGGTGTGGATGTAGCGCTGACCATGAGCGGGCTGCGCAATCGAGGCTACATCGGAAAACCTCAGGGACCTCTCCTTAACGCATTGACTACCTATTCCGCGCCAGCACTTGTTCAACAGCACGCTCCCACGCTTTGGCATGTCAGCTGCGATGCCAGGCATTACGAAAAGTTAAACCCGCAAGAAATCGTCATCTGGGGTGTTGGGTCGTTGAGCCAGGCACACAGCAATAACGAATATGTACAGATCGACGACATGCTCTCAGGGATAAATACGCTTATCACCCTTTTGTCCAATCATGAGGTAAGACTATGACAACAATGCAATCGAATCCAACTGACAGCGAAGAGATCAGTCCCTACGCATGGATGAGCGTACGTGATGGCGAGATAATCCATGAGGTTCTTTCATACGCGGCAAGCAAGAAAAAACAGCCGCTGCGGGTTCTGGAGTGGGGCGCGGGCAAGAGCACAGTTTCATATGCCTCATTGCTTAATGAAGAACTTCATAAATTTGAATGGACCGCACTGGAATACAACAGGGCATTCTTCGATAACTACTTGGTCGAAGAGCTAAAACAATTTTCTAATTTCACCCTGAAACAAGATACGGTCGAGCTCAAGCATGCCAAGGTTACCTTGGACGGTGGTGGTGTTATCAATGCGCTCTGCTGGAATAGTGGGGAGTTGAAGCCTTTTCTTGGTGAAGAATATAGACGAGACCGTTTGGCCAACCTGGACGATTACGTAGACTTTCCTCTGGATAAGCCGTCTTTTGACGTTTACATTGTAGATGGACGTAAGCGCCGACGCTGTCTGCTGGCAGCTAACGCAAAGATGCAACCGGGTAGCATCGTCATTTTGCATGATGCTTTCCGAGATCACTATAAATGTGCGATGGGCTCTTTTACTTACTGCTCGGAGGTAGGCGATGAACTGTGGCTTGCAGCCGATACAGGCTTAGCGCTTGAATCGATTCTTGATTTTATAAAGGCCTGAAACATGTCGAAGCTTACAGTTGCGATCATTGGGTTCGGCCGCGCGGGAAAAAGGTTTTATCAGGCACTGACCTCTGCACCCGCCAATGAACTATATGAAATCGTGGCCATTATTGATGCAAACGCGACTGCGATTTCAGGTATCAACGCTATACCTTGCTACTCGTGTATAGAAGAAGCGTTGCTTGAACACAAACCAAGCACGGTAGTACTCAGCGTGAATGAAGAGCAGCACTATGAGGTGCTCGAGATAGTTGTGAAATTTTCGAGTATCAAATCAATTATCTGCGAAAAGCCGTTGACTAAAACCCTTGAAGAACTGCTGAAGATAAAACCCCTGCTATCGCCCATTAAAACCACGGTGAATTTTTGTGAGCGGTACAGTCGCATTGTTGAGGATGGCCTCACTTGGCTCAAAGCCCATGCACCGACTGTTACCCGCATTGAGTTCTCGTGGGGTAAATACAGAGTCAAGGACCCCAGACCGACAATGGGCGTGCTCAGCGAAATAAGCCACGCACTGGATTTGTCATTTCTTTTTTCGTTGCAGTATGAACCAACATTTAAAGTTGTATCCGCGAACACGACCCACAGCGACTTTTCAATTTCAGGCGATCGAATAGATGACAGTGTCAGCCTGCTCGCATTGATCAACGATATTCCGCTGGTAGGACGCAGTTCGTTTGTGTTGCCCTACAGAGAACGGGTATTCATTCTCTATGCCCGCTCTGCGGACGGACGCGATACCTATCAGCTTCAGTTCAACTTCGACAACCCGAGGTGGGATGATGATCAACTGACGGTTTACAAGGTCGCGCCCCTTGGCGGCAAGAGAGAGGTCCTGCTCAGTAAAAACTATCGCAGCGATGAACTGGATGCCTCTCTCAGACATATCAAGAAGTTAAGCGATTACCTGGTAGATGTATGGAACGCCTCCCATCAACCGGAGCACGTTCACAAGTACGCAGACTTTAATGACGCAGAGCGTATTCAAGTCGCATTGGCCGAACTTGATGCCTCATCCGTTTCCATGGAGAAGTTACAGCTATTTAGGGAGCTTGTATGAACCAACACACCTTGGTCCTGGATCATTCCGATATCAAAGAACTGATGCAGCGTATTTCTCTGGATGATTTCATGGATATGATGATCGCCAGACTGGAGCTCGGCCTTGCCCACCATGATCCTAAACAGTCAGTTACCCCATTGCGGGATGGCTTTCTGAGAGGGAGTAATAACGAGGGCATTTTTGAGTGGATGCCTCACTACGAAGTCAACAAATGCATCACTATTAAAAATGTGGCTTATACCCCGAACAATCCTGTAGAGAACAAGCTGCCCACCATCATCGGCAGTTTGAACAAGTTTGATGCAAACACCGGGCAATTATTAGCGGTCACCGATGCTATTTTCCTGACGGCTGTCAGGACAGGTGCAGCGTCGGCGGTGGCCAGCAAACATCTGGCGTCCAGCCAATCAAAAGTCCTGGGTCTAGTAGGTACGGGCGCTCAGGCTCTGACACAACTTCATGCGCTGAGTCGGACATTCGAACTTTCCGAAGTGTTGGTGTTTGACAAAAACCCGGCCCACCAACAGAGCTTTAGCAAACGAGCAGCGTCGATGGGCATTGATGTTCGACTTGCGTCATTGGAGGATATTCAGAAGTCGTCCGACATCATTTGCACTGTGACCTCCAATGGGATCCACCAACCGCCTGTTATCGGCGACTTCGGTCTGAAAGAGTCGCTGCATATCAACGCGGTCGGTTCAGATATTGTGGGAAAAATTGAGCTTCCTAAACAACTTCTGCAGCGCGCTTATGTATGTCCCGATCACTTGGGCCAAGCACTGCGTGAAGGGGAATGCCAGCAACTGACAGAAAAAGAGGTTGGTTACGAACTGGCGCAATTTTGTCGCGAGCCTGGCAAGGCACAAGGTTTTAAAGATCGACTGACAGTGTTCGACTCAACGGGTTACGCCTTTGAAGATTATTTAGCCCTGGAACTGTTGATCGAACTGGCAACAGAATTGCGTATCGGTAAACGGCTACCCATCGAAATATTCAGTCCTGATGTTCTTGATCCGTACTCATTCCTTCATAAATAATTCGGTGCGACCATGTCCTACGATTACCTGTCTGACCGGCTGACTGATGTCGTCCGGTCTAATCCTGATTCGACTGCCCTCGTTCAAGGCGCTCTCGCACTAAGTTTTGGCGAACTGGCAAAACGTATTGACAAAGTGACATCATACTTAGTGGGCCATGGTGTCAAGACAGGTGATCGCATTGCGCTTCTGATGGACCGGGGAATAGATTGTTGCATTGCACTGCTGGCAATAAGACGCGCAGGCGGTGTTGCTGTCTTGATGGACTTGAATTTACCCCGGCAACGAATTAACTATATATTGCAAGATAGCGAACCCTGCTTTGTATTTGGCGAAGTAGACGAGAGTTTTTCGCACATAGTAAACCCTGAAAATACCATTAGTGCTCAGGGCATGCAGTCTGTTTATAACCAAGCGCGCTCTACTGAGACAAGCACAATCGACAGCAGCGCCGTCGATGCCTATGTTATCTATACTTCGGGGACAACTGGCGTGCCCAAGGGCATCCTCCAGACACGGGAGACACTAAACAACCTGATACGCTGGCAGAATGAAGAAAGTGGAATCTTCTCATCGGGTAAAGTGCTGCAGGTTTCGTCCATTGCATTTGACGTGTGTCTGCAAGAGATTTTCGGCACCTTGACCAGCGGCGGTGTGCTGCACATCCTTCCCGAGGACGCGAAGTACGATCAGACCGAAATGATCGGCTATATCGTCGAACACGGTATCAACGTGGTTTACTTGTCTGTTTCTTCATTGACCGGTATTTTGAGCACCACGGACGATCTCCTGCGCGCGGCAACTTCGCTGACCGATATCGTGACGGCGGGAGAGCAGTTGTATATCACACCGGTACTCAAACGCCTGCTCAATGAAACAGCAGTGCGGTTGCATAATCATTATGGCGTGTCCGAATCCCATGTAGTGACTTCATTGACGCTGCAGGGCGGCAGTGCCGCGCAAATTTCCAGAGTCCCGGTCGGGTTCCCGATCAGCAATATTGATATTAGATTGCTGAGGCCGGATGGAACCGATATTACCGAGCCTGGTGAGCAAGGCGAACTCTTTCTGGCGGGGCCGTGCCTGGCCAGAGGCTATATCAACAAGCCCGAGGCGCAAGCTGAGCGTTTCGTGACGCTGGCTGGTAACCCTTTTTTCAAAACGGGTGACCTCGCCAAATATGACGCCCAGGGCCGACTGGTATTTATCAATCGCACTGATGATCAAGTTAAGATTTCCGGGCACCTGGTGGAATTGGGTGAAGTTGAATCGGTCCTCAGGGCATTGCCACAAATCACTGGCGCCGTTGTATTGGCCGTCCCCAATAGTCGTGGGCAAAATATTCTGGCGGCGTGGTATACCGCTCCTGAGGATCAGGATAGTGTTCAACTGCGCCGAGCGCTGGCACTAACGTTACCTGGCTATATGATCCCAACGAAGATCGTCTGGCTGCGGGCTTTTCCTATTGGCCCTACAGGAAAGATTGATAAGAAAGCACTGGTACCGTCTACCGGGACAGAACCCGGTGATGCGGCTGTCGTGACGGATGATCTCCTGTCATTTACCTCGCTTGTGCAACAGGTACTGGAGCTTGAACAACTGGAACCTGCCTGTTCGTTTTTCGACGCGGGTGCCAACTCGATTTCACTGATCCAGGGTGCGACAAAACTCACGACCGCGCTCGGTATTTCGCTGCCTCCCAAGGTGTTGTTCCAACATGGTTCGGCGCAAAAATTGTTTGATTTCGTCCGTAACGAACGAAGCCGGTCCCAAGCGCCACCCACTCCCCAGCCGACAACCCCCGTCACCGCGGACAAGGATGATACTGACGAGATAGCCATAGTCGGTGCCTCTGGTTACTTTCCGGATGCCAACGATGTGTTCGAACTTTGGGACATGCTGATAGAGGGCCGGTCAGGATTGCGTACCATGCCCACTGACACGCTCCCAGGACCTTGGTTCGATGGCTCGCGACCCGATCAGGCGCAGATCATCAGCAAAAGGGGCATCATCGCCAACAGCTTGCACTTCGATGCCGGCTTTTTTGGAATCAGCGCCAAAGAGGCGCAATGGATGGATCCCCAACATCGGCTGTTACTGCAGGCCTCCTATGATGCCTTGGAAAGCAGCGGCTACGATCTTGGCAAGAAGGCCGCTCTTGATGTTGGCGTTTATGTGGGATCGGAGTTCCCCAGTTACATCCTGGAGCTTGTCGAACATGTCGAAACAACCGCTGACTTCCTCCAGGCACTCATTGGCAATGACAAAGACTTCATCGCCTCGCGTGTTGCCTACAAACTGAATCTGACGGGACCCGCGCTTGGCGTTCAGACTGCCTGCTCAACCTCCCTGGTCGCTGTGCACCTTGCCAGTCAAGCCATTCGTAATGGCGAATGTGAAGCGGCTATCGCCGGGGCCGCTTCCATGCAATATCCCCAGGAAGCATGCCCGACCTTCGAGCCGGGGCTGATTCTGTCCAGCGATGGCGAAACGAGACCGTTCGACACCGCAGCTCAAGGAACGAATATCACCAGTGGCGTAGGCGTAGTAGTGCTCAAACGATTGAGTGCGGCGCTACGGGACAACAACCCGATCCTGGCGATTTTGAAAAGCACTGCGATCAATAACGACGGTGCGGATAAAGTCGGATACACCGCCCCAAGTGTCAGCGGGCAAACCCGTGTTATCCGCAAAGCCTTGCAAAATGCAGCGCTCGAACCTGGCCAGATTGACTTCATCGAGGCACATGGCACGGCGACACCGTTAGGCGATGCCATTGAAATCCAGGGGCTGCGTGACGTCTTCATCAGTCATCAGCCTGTACCTGCGTCCCCGTTGATCCTGGGTAGCATCAAGGGCAATATCGGCCACACCAATCGTGCAGCCGGCGTGTGCGGGTTGATAAAGTCAGCGATGGCGTTGCATACAGGAATCTGGCCGAAAACCATCAATCACCAGCAACCGAATCCCGATTTGGGGTTGGATGCTTCCCGCCTCAAGGTAGCGACTGCCAACGTACCGATCGTGACAGGCAGCAAGCCTACATTTATTGGGGTCAGTTCCTACGGATTTGGCGGGACCAACGCGCATTGCATCTTGCAAGGCTTCGAGCCAGCCCGGCGAACAGCCGATAACCGGGATGAACCTCAGCTCATTGTGATAAAGGGCAAAACCCCTCTCTCGCTGGACACTCATTGCGCGAAGCTTGCCCGCTGGATGCACACCCTTGATGCTGGTCTCATGGAGGCTGCGGCGATCTTGAATCAGCCTGGCAAATACCAGGACATAGTCAAAGCTTTCGTCGCCTCCTCACTGCCGCAACTTGTAACAGGACTGGACGAGAGCCCAAGCCACCTTTGCCCTGCGCAAACCAGCGCCGGAAAAAAGCTGGCATTCCTCTTTCCTGGTCACGGACGCAACGAGATTACTGCCGGGCCGGGTTTGTACCACAGGTATCCGCGGTTTCGTAAGCATGTAGACCAAGCGATGGGCTATCTGCGACCGGACAATCGCGATGTGTTGCAACGCTGGCTGACCGATCCGGAAGAATTGAGCCCGGTGATTTGCGACAGGGCCGAACTGCTCCAGCCCTTGATTCTGATGTTGTCCTATTCAACCGCGCATTTACTGGAAGACTTTGGTCTGCGGCCTGATGTGTTGATTGGCCACTCTCTGGGTGAGTACAGCGCTGCGTGTTTCGCCCAGGCACTGAGCCTGGAGGACGGCGTCAAGCTGGTGCAAGAGCGAGGACGCCTGGAAGATCTGCACGCCGCTAACGGGGCGATGGTTTCGGTAAGCCTGTCGCAGGCGCAGGTCATGGAGTCTTTGACCCGCTGCGCGGCGGCGCCCCTTTATCATTCAGGCACCAACAGCCGAGAACACACACTGGTTTCTGGCAGCCAAGAGGCGATCACCGATTTCACTCGACAGCTAGCTGACGACGCTATTCGCTTCACCTTGCTTCCCAACAAAAAAGCTAATCATTGTCCGTTGATGACACAAGCCGCACAGCCTCTGGACGGCCTGGCCAATATGTGCGCTTGGCATGAGCCAAAATTACCGATCTACAGTTCACTGAATGGCAAACGATTGACCAAAGAGCAGATGTCTAATGGCATGCATTGGACCGCTCATTCCATCGAGCCTGTGCAGTTCGGGCAGGCGTTGGAAGAGAGCCAAAAGCAAATGGGCGATTTGATGTACATCGAAGCAGGGCCGACATCCGGCCTGCCGACGCTGGCCAAATATCAGTTTCCCGACAGCGATACACAAGGCCTGGCGACTTACCCGCGTGCCGGCTCAGAGGGCGACGTGATGACACTGCTGCGCGCTCTCGGTGATGCATGTCGCTGGGGGATGGCACTGGATTTGACTCTGATCAACGGGACGCAGAAGCCCCACCGGCGTCATTTTGTACCAAGGCACCCCTTTGTCGGTACCGTTTATCAAGTTACCAACAATCGAAAGCGACCCGCCCCTGCCCGCCCGCTCAAGGGTACGACTGCACCGCAATTGTGGAACTACCAAGCCGCCTGGCGAGCAACGTTTCCCAATGATTTGCCCACTACTCTGGAGAATTTCAATCCGATCGTTTTCCAGTCGCTGAGCGATCTTGAACACGCGGCTTCCAGCCCGGCAGCGTTACTGGCCTACCTGTGCGATGCCAGCACCGGAAATGTTCACTTGGATGTCGTACTGATCGACAAAAATCAAGGTGATGGCCATCCTGATAAAGCAGCTATTCCTCAAAGTTTCATCACACTGTTGAGCGCACTGCAACGTACCCCCCGCCCACCTCGCAGCCTGACCGTGTTCAGTGAGGCCGACTCACAGCCTTCGCCTGAAAGTGTAACCGCGTTCAGCTCACTGATTCGTGTACTGTCCCAGGAGAAACAACAAACCCGGTATGCCGTTATCCATGGGAAAAAATTCGATACTCGAATTGTTTGCAACGAGTTGCTGGCTCGCCATTTTGAACCGGTAGCGCATTACGACCAGGTCCGCTATCGCCTCGACTACAGGCTGGCCCCCCTGCCTTCGGCTAAACCCGATGAACTGCTCGGTGCTACGGTGTGCCTGATCACCGGTGGCTGCGGCCGGGTCGGCAAGGAAGTCGCCAAGTATCTGGCCTCCCACAACGTAACGCCTGTGATAATGGGCCGCAGCCCTGCGACAGCCCCCAGGGTCACGCAACTGTTGAGCGAGATCAGCGCGCTGTGTCCCGAGAGGGTTTATCTAAGCTGCGATGTAGCGGATGCCGGCAGTTTTCAACGCGCCATCAAGCAACTGGATGCGCGCGGTATCAACATTGATGCGGTGTTCCATGCTGCTGCGGAGTTGGATGAGGGCAGCTTTCTCGAGTTCATCGGCAGCGAGGACGAGCAACAATACGCGAGCCAGCGAAGCGCAAAAGCTTTGGGTTTGCTTGTCATTGAGTCGACATTCGCCGACAGGCCGATGAAGTTCAAACTCGCCTGCTCGTCCAACTCCGTGATGTTGGGTGGTTTGGGTTATGGGCCTTACGTTTGGTCCAATATCATGCTCGAGGACGCTGCGCGGCAGGTATCCCGGACATCAAAATGCGCCTGGAACATCATTCGCTGGGATGTGTGGGACATTATCCTGGATAAAACCGGTACGAATATTCAGCTGGGCTCTACCCATCTTTTCCCCAAAATGGACCTGGCGGGAGCCCTGCAAGTCATACCGGCCGCGCTGGCCAGTAACGAATGTATTTTCACTTTGTCGACCGTGGACCTGAATGAGCGATTGGCCTCTACTCAAGAAGCGCTGGCGCTTTCCAGTGAGTCAGAACGCTTGGAGCCTGAGCACGGGCATCCAGCCATCCAGCAGCCGCTAACGTTACCGAGTCAGCTTTCCAAGATATGGACCAAGGTCCTGGGCGTCGACATAGACGATGAAGCGAGTTTCTTGAAGCTAGGCGGGGACTCGCTGGGTGCGATCAAGGTGGTTCTGGAAGTCAATAAGGCTTTGGGCGTGAAGCTGTCGCCAAAGGATATGCTGGAGACCAAGACGTTTTCAGAGTTCGTCAATCGAGTAACAACGCTCAGCCCCCAAGCCAATGACATAGCCCCCGTCGATCTCAAATGGATAATGGAGCCGCCGCAAATAGCTGACGCTTCGCAGATACAGGAGCGCTGGTACAAACTGGAGCCACAGGGTTACGGCTATATCAGTGTCCTGATTGCCATTGAAGGGCCGATCAATTTGACTATCGCCCGCACCGCCTATGAGTGGCTCTGTACGAGACATGATGTGCTGCGGTCATGTTATGTATCGAAGCCCGGCGGCGCGATCAGGCAGAGGCTGGCAGAGCATATTCCGCACCTGCAAGTATTGGACTTCACAGATTCTGGCACCGCTTGCGAACGCGCCCGGTTGCAAGATTTGCTGGAGCGCGAATTTGATCTGGGTGTCGAAGCGCCTCTTGAGTTTGCCTTGGTACGTCAGAGCGAATCCCGGCATTTTCTGGCTGGACGAATTCACCACATCGCCATCGATGGTTGGTCTTTCTCCTTGTTCGTCGAGCGCTTTGAACAGTACTACCGGGCGCTTGAGGCAGGACAAGACGATATACCCGCCGTTAAACAATATGCGAACTTTTCGGCCTACCAGAATAAACAGGCACGTTCAGGTGGCTATGAGAAAAACCGATATTTCTGGCGTGAGCATTTCAGGGGCGCGACAACAATCACCACACTGCCATCGGACCCCGCGCTCGAACCGATTAACGAGCGCTCCGCTACGGCTGCAAGTTTAAGCACCGTTTTGTCGGCTGATAAACTGGCCTTGCTCAAAGACGCAGCACGTCGTTCGCAGACCACTCTGTTTCCGTTGTTCACTGCAGCCTTCGTCATGATGCTCAAGGAGGTCACGCACACCCATGACCTTATCATCGGGACCACTGCTGCAGGGCGCCATCATGCAGGGCTGGATGAAGTGATCGGCTGCTTCGTCAACCCGCTTCCCCTCAGGTTCAACCTGACCGGGCTTGATCGTACGGAGCTAATCCTGCAACGCGTTAATGAAACACTGTTGGACTTCCACCAGCACCAGGATTATTCGCTGATCGATCTGGTGCAGTCTGTGGAGCCGTTCGTGGGCTGTAGTCTGAATGATGCTTTCAAGGCTTACATATTGCTTCAAAACTTTCCGAAAGACTCGGTGAGGGGACACCGAACCTATTCATCCGGCCGTCCGGAAGCGCTTGGATTGGCTAAATTTCCAGCTGAGAAGCTGATGCGTGACTTTGAACTTGTCATACAGACAGAAGGCGATCATTACCTGATGGAGTTTTCCTATCGGGCAGATAAATTCACTCAAAGCCAAATCGAACAATGGGTGGAGCGTTATTTTAGCCTGTTGGATTTGATCGTAGAAGAGGCTTAGCCATGTCTCAACAGAAGGATGCCTATCTGGTGTTTGGCAGTTCATCAGGCATAGGCAAGGCGCTGGCGACCATGCTGGTGGCCAAAGGCGAAAGAGTCATTGGCATCAGCCGCCGGCACACTGACCTTAAAGGCATAGAAAGTCTGTCGCTCGACATCACACAACCTGACCTTAAGCGTCAACTAACTTGCTATTTGAACAGTCACAACCTAACTCCCAAATGGGTCATCAATTGTGTGGGAGTAGGCTACTATGCGCCCTTTGATCTGGAACGATACGAAAGTTGGCGCAAAATTATTGAGACCAATCTGCTCGGGCTAATGGCCCTACTCAACTTCGTTGCTACTGATCAACGGGTTACACATTTGGTGATGATTGGAAGCCTTGCGGCCAAACGCCCTTCCAAGACCCCTGGCAACCATTTGTATGGCGCGACCAAAGGGGCTGCGGATGAACTTATGAGCCATTTTCGCACTGAGATTCGTCAAAACAGTAGAACTACTAAGGTGACCGTAATACATCCCGGCTTTGTCAAAGACACGGATTTTACCGCAAGTTTCTTCAATGATTGTCAAGAGCATGCTACAGATCTGCTGAGTCATTTTGATCCCTTGACGCCAGAAGACGTAGCTGAGGTCATCATCAACACACTGACCTCACCAACTCATGTCGACATAAGCGAGGTTATTCTCAGGCCTTTGTTTCAACCCGATTGAGCCATGGTAGAAAGTCTTACCTCTTGGGGTGGTGCCCACCGATGGCGACTCGAATATAGTTTTCGCTGACACGTCAAAACCACCGTGCTTGCGGCTTTTGCGGGCTACGAAACTGGTTTTAATTAAAGCATGATCGAGACCTGCGGCATGGCTCTTGCCTGCATCAACGGCCCCGACCGCATCGCCCGCGAATCAAACGGATCGAAGCCCAAGTGCGGCAGGACGACACCTTGCGGACCTCCGACCATTTGCCGGTGATTGCGCGGTTTTTGTTGCCGGCAGCGCCGTAACAAACAAATGTCGGAGCGAGCCTGCTCGCGATAGCGGTAGATCAGTCAAACTCCTATTGACTGACACACTGCTATCGCGAGCTGGCTCGCTCCCACAGAGTTTGTATTTCAGCTTCAAATCCGGAATCAATTCACTTACGCGGCTTGACCCGCGCCGTGGCCTCCGCCACCAGCGGATCGTCCGGCCAGTAATGCTTGGGATAGCGCCCCTTGAGGTCTTTCTTCACCTCGGCGTAGGTGCTGCGCCAGAAGTTCGCCAGGTCCTGGGTGACTTGCACCGGTCGGCGCGCCGGTGACAGCAGGTGCAGCTTGACCACCTGCCGCCCGCCAGCGATGCGCGGCGTGTCGGCCAAGCCGAAGAGCTCCTGCAAACGCACCGCCAGGATCGGCGGATGCTCGCTGTAGTCCAGGCGGATCGACGACCCCGAAGGCACGCTCAAATGGTGCGGCGCCAGTTCATCCAAGCGTTGCGGCAGGGGCCAGGGCAACAGGTTGTGAACGATGCTCGACAAGTCCAGGTTGGCAAAATGGCTGAGGCGCGAGACTCGGCCCAGATACGGCATCAACCAATGTTCGAGGCTGTCCAGCAAGGCACTATCGCTGACATCCGGCCATTGGCTCTCGCCCTTGGCGTCCAGGTCCAGGCGACGCAGCAGCGCCACCCGCGCCTGCCATTGCCGCAGTTCCGGGGTCCAGGGCAATAATTCCAGGCCCTTGCGCCGCACCAGGTTCACCAGGGCCTGGCTACGGGCAGACTCATCCAGGCCGGTCAGCGGTTCGCGGCTGAGCACCAGTTCGCCAACCTTGCGCTGGCGCTCGGCGCGCAGCACGCCTTCGCGCTCATCCCAATCCAGTTGATCCGCCGTGTGCACTTGCTCGGCCAATACCGAGTCGAACAGTGCCGGGTCGAAATCCGTCGCCAGGTAGATCCGTTCTTCCCGCTGCCCCTGGCGGCTGCCCAGGTCGGCGATCACCAGCCACGCTTGTTTCATCAGGCTGTCAGCCTCGGCAAACAGCGCCGCACGGCCGTTGGCCAGGCGATATTCAGCGCCGCCGGGCCGACGCTGCTGGGCGACGCGGTCCGGATAAGCCAAAGCCAGCAGTGCACCGAGCCAGCGCGGGTGATCGGGATCGGCGACGGCTTCTTCGGTCTTGCCCCGCAGGTAACCGCGATATTGCCGGGCCAGTTGTCGCGCCCGCTGCACCCCGCCCTGGGCGCCGCGCGCTGCTCGTTCTTCACCGGACAGCAAGGCCAGGCGACTGTGCAGATCCGCGCCGGCGCCGCGCAGAATATCGCGCTCGCCCAACAGTGCGGCGACGTTGCAGGCCATGTCCGCCAGCCCCAGCGCCTGACCGCGCAGCAGCAGGTGAGCGATACGCGGATGGGCCGGCAGCTCGGCCATGGCCTGGCCGTGGCGGGTCAGCTGTTCGCCCTCCAGCGCGCCCAGGCGTTGCAGCAGATCCTGGGCCTGGGCATAGGCGGCGGTGGGCGGGATGTCGAGCCAGACCAATTGCTGCGGCGTCACGCCCCAGCGCCCCAACTGCAGGGCCAATCCGGCCAGGTCCGCCGACAGAATCTCCGCGCTGGCGTAGGCGGCTAATTGTTCATGCTGGTCTTCGGACCACAATCGATAGCAGACACCAGGCTCCAGCCGCCCGGCCCGACCGGCTCGCTGGGTGGCGCTGGCTCGGGAAATGCGCTGGGTGTCGAGCCGGGTCATGCCGCTGCCCGGGTCGAAACGCGGCACCCGGGCCAGTCCGGCGTCGATCACCACCCGCACGCCATTGATGGTCAGGCTGGTTTCGGCAATGTTGGTGGCCAGCACCACTTTGCGCTGGCCGGGCGGCGCGGGGTCGATGGCAGCGCGCTGAGCGGCGAGGTCCAGTTCACCGTGCAATGGACAGAGCAACACATCGCCGCCCTCGCCCAAGGCCTCGGCCAGTTGCTGATGGACCCGGCGAATCTCCGCCTGCCCGGGCAAGAACACCAAGACGCTGCCGGTTTCATCGTGCAGTGCTTCCAGCACGGTCTGCACCAGCCGCGGCTCGACGAACTCGCCGGGCTGGAACGGCCGGCCCCAGCGCACCGTCACCGGGAACATGCGGCCTTCGCTGCGCAGGATTGGCGCATTGTCCAGCAACCCGGCCAGGCGCTCGCCTTCCAGGGTCGCGGACATCAGCAGGATCTTCAGTGGCAGGTCTTCGCGAAACAGCTCCCGACCGTTGAGGCTCAAGGCCAGGGCCAGGTCGGCGTCGAGACTGCGCTCATGGAATTCATCGAAAATCAGCAGTCCTACGCCGTCCAGCGCCGGGTCGTCCTGCAAACGGCGGGTGAGGATGCCTTCGGTGACCACTTCAATGCGGGTCTTGGGGCCGACCTTGCTGTCGAGGCGAATCCGGTAGCCGACGGTCTCACCGACCTTTTCCTTAAGCTCGCTGGCCAGTCGCTCAGCCGCCGCCCGTGCCGCCAGGCGCCGGGGTTCGAGCATCAGGATGGTCTGCCCGGCCAGCCAGGGCTCGTTCAGCAAGGCCAGGGGAACACGGGTGGTTTTACCGGCACCAGGCGGCGCTTCGAGCACGGCTTCGTGGCGCGATGCCAAGGCTTGACGCAGGGCGGGTAAAACTTCATCAATCGGCAAAGAAATCATGCTGGCTCCAAAACAGAGGGCCGAGTATAACGGCGAACTGTTTAGCGTGGTCTGGACTCCAACCAGCAACGCCTTTACCTGTTCAGGAGATTGCTATGCGTATTCCCTTTCGCGTGATCGGTGGCGTCCTGGTCGCCGCCCTGCTGACTCAAATCAGCGCCTGTGGCTCGATCTTCTACCCGGACCGTCGCGGCCAGATCGACGGCAAGATCGACCCGGCCATCGCCGCCCTCGATGCCGTCGGCCTGCTGTTCTACATCATCCCCGGCCTGATCGCCTTCGCCGTGGACTTCGCCACCGGCGCCATTTACTTCGAGCCGGGCAAAAGCGTCCAGATCGAGCCAGAAAAACTCAAGCCGGCCATCAATCCCGACGGCACCGTCAATAACCACGTGTTGCAGGCGATCCTGGAACGCGAACTGGGCCGCAGCTTTCCGCTGGACGATCCTCGGCTGATCCAGCACAAAGGCAGCGCGCAACAACTGGCCGCCCTCGGCCTCAAGCCCGCCGCATGACAAGCGCTACTGAAGGAACGACCGCGCCATGACCCCCAGCACCGAACACGCCCGCCTGCTGCGCCTGGCCACCCGGGCTTCGGTGGCCGTGGCGCTCATCCTGGTCGTCGCCAAGGCGCTGGCCTGGTGGCTGAGCGGCTCGGTGAGCATGCTTGCCGGCCTGACCGACTCGGCATTGGACGGCGTCACCTCGCTGCTCAATCTGCTGGCGGTGCATTACGCCCTGCGCCCCGCCGATGATGATCATCGTTACGGCCATGGCAAGGCCGAATCCCTGGCCGGCATGGCCCAGGCGCTGTTTATCGGCGGCAGTGCGGTATTGATTGCCTTGCAGGCTTTCGAGCGGCTGAAAAACCCGGTGCCGGTGGATGCCCCCTGGCTGAGCGTCGGCGTGATCGTGTTTTCCCTCGGGCTGACCCTGGCACTGCTGGCGTTGCAGCATCGGGTCATCCGCGCCACCGGTTCCAACGCCGTGCGTGCCGACTCGCTGCACTATCGCTCCGACTTGTTGCTCAATGGCAGCATCCTGGTGGCGCTGGTGCTGGCCGGGTTTGGCTGGTATCAATTGGACGCTTGGTTCGGCCTGGGGATCGCCATCTACATTCTGTGGAGCGCCGTCCAGATCGCCCGGGAAAGTTTCGCGGTACTGATGGATCAGGAACTGCCGCCCGACGTCAGCCAGCACATGCTGGAGCTGGCCTGTGCCGTGCCGGGTGTCGTGGGCGCCCATGACCTGCGCACGCGGATTTCCGGTAACCACTGGTTCGTGCAGTTGCACCTGGAACTGCCGGGGGAATTGACCCTGTCAGTGGCCCACGGCATCAGCGACCAGGCCGCCGATGCGATCCATCGCGCTTATCCGAAGGCCGAAGTGCTGGTGCATGCCGACCCGTCGGAAGTAGTGAAGCGCGCCAACGCTTGATGCCGAACACAGAACGTGGCGAGGGGATTTATCCCCGTTGGGCTGCGCAGCAGCCCTGAAACCTCACCACTCGGTCTGCCAGACAGATCGAATCAACTGCTTTTTGGGACTGCTGCGCAGTCCAGCGGGGATAAATCCCCTCGCCACAGAAGCAAGTGTCCGACTCTGATTCGGTTATGAAGATTCAATAAGTCACCTGATACCCACGACTGCTCAAGCAACTGCCCTGGGCCTGGCGATAGGTCTGCACCACTTCCGGCGCCGGCGGATAGGTGTAGGTGCGCGGATCGAAACCACTCTGCTGCACCGCCCAGCGATAGCAATCGTACCCGTCCTGGTTGACCTGCTCGGGCGACTGGCCGTTGGCCGGGTAAGCCACCACGTCGTAGCTGTTGCCTTGGGGTTGCGGCTGCGGGTTGGCGACCGGCGCATCGACCACGACGTAATCCTGGGTGTTGGCTTCGTAGATGTAATAGGCGCCGGCGGCAAGAAAGAACAGCGAACTGCCGATCCACACCTCCCGAGCGTAATCCGGCAGATACCGGGTACGAATGCCCCGCGGAGGCGCGACCACGACATAGCGCGGCCCTTGCGGGCGATACCAGTAGCCGCCGGAATAGAAATAATCCTGGCCGCGATAAGGCACGCGGTAGTTGCGATCCGGGAAGCGGTCGATCACGTACCCCGGGCGGTACTGCGGGCCCGGGCCCCAGCCATTGCCATGCCCGTCCGGGCGGCCGGGCCAATGCTGCTCAGGGCGGTTGTCATGGCTTGGACGTGACCCGCCGCTGGGATAGCCATCGTTGCGACGCGGGATATCACGGTAATACCCCGGTTGCGGTTCACGGGTCTGGGTCACGCTGTCGGGCCGGCCCTGGATCGGCAGGTTGTTGCCGGGTTGCTGCTGTGGACGGCCGGGACCGTTGGGGTCTTGAGGCGGACGGTTATACGACTGGCCGCCCTGATATTGCGGCAGTGGCTTGACCTCGAACTGACGACTGTTGTCGCCACGAATGATTTCGTTGTTCTGTGGCCGCGGCTGGCCCGAATAACCCTGGCCGTTGCCATCGCGCCCGTCCTGACCACGACCGCCGTCCGGTCCGCCACGGTTTTGCTGATCGTCGGCCATTCCCTGCGCACTGACACTTGCCCACAACAGACCAACACCTGCCAAACGCCAGATGCGCGACTTCATGAAATTCCTCACAACGGTTCAGGGCTTGATGATAAGACTGGAAAAGCCCAGGCCGGTTCTGCAACAGGTTATCAGTCACGGGGTTTATTTCGCAGGCATTTGCTGATCCCCAACCAGGCCAGCACCTTTGCGCAAGGCCACGTCAGACAAAGCAAAGTGCCATCATCAAAAAATGACCTGGCAACTACCGCTCGTCGGATTTGCAAGTAATTTTTCAAGACAGGAAGCGTTACCACTTAAGATGCCCATCGTTTTCGCCAGGCGACAGGGACTTCTTATTCGCCTGAAACAACCGCCGGCATCCGCCGCAGTTAGCCATTCAAGGGAATGAAGGCATGTCACGTTTTGGCGTTACGCACGTTTTGGCTTGTTGTGCGGTGTTTACATCCCTGGTCCATGCCGCGCCCATCCAAACACCCGGTGACCGCGATCTGATTCGTGATCGTCAGCAGCAACTGCTGCAAGAACAACAAAAACGCCTCGACGAACTCCAACAACTGCCCGGCAAGACCTTGCCCGCGCCTGCCCCTGCCACCCCCGACGACAAACGTTGCTTCGACATCAAGACCATCGAGCTTGAGGGCGCGGCCCACCTAGACGCGGGCATGCGCGAGCAGTTGATCAAACCCTATCAGAACCAATGCCTGTCGGTCGGACAGATCAATACCTTGCTCAAGGCCTTGACCCATCACTATCTCGAGCGCGGTTTCGTCACAACGCGAGCCTACCTGCCGCAGCAGGATCTGTCGGGCGGCGTGTTGAAAATAGTGGTAGTCGAAGGGCGACTTGAAGGCTTCGACAGCTCCGCCCTGGCCACCCCTCGCGAATTGGCCATGACTTTTCCCGGTCAGACCGGCGAGCCGCTGAACCTGCGGGAACTGGAACAATTGGTGGATCAGCTCAGTCGCTTGCCGTCCCGTCAGGCCCAGCTCGAACTGGCACCAGGCGAGCAGGTCGGTGGCAGCCGTATCGGCCTCAAGGGCGAGCGTGAAAAACCCTGGCGCGTATCGGCCACGCGTAACAACGACGGCGACCGCAGCACTGGCCAGCAGCAAATGGGTCTGGGCCTGGACTGGGACAGCCCATTGGGCCTGGCCGACCAATTGAGCCTGCGCGCCAATCAGGACGCGGTCAGCGATCACTGGCGTCACTCCGACAATCAGAGCCTGTATTACAGCGTGCCCTACGGCTGGTGGACCTTCAATTACGCCTACAGCCAGAGCTTCTACCGCGCCAGCGGCAACGCCCAAGGCTACACATTCGGTTATGACGGTACCAGCAAGAACCACGCATTGCGCGCCGAGCGCGTACTGCAACGCGATAACGTGAGCAAGACCGGCGTCAGTTTCGGCCTCAGCCAACTGCGCACACGCAACTACGTGGACGATAACTTCATCGACACCTCCAGCGTGACCATCACCGAGACCCAATTGAACCTCAACCATGGTCGGCGCGTCAGCTCGGCGTTCATCAACCTGGATGCCGGCTGGCAACAGGGGATTGGCATGCTGGATGCCCAACGGGACAGCTCCCACCATGGCCCCCAATCGCGCTACAACAAATACAGCCTGACCCTGAGCTACCTGCAGCCGTTCCGCTTATGGGGTGAAAACTTCAGCTTCGACAGCCTTGCAACGGGTCAGCGCAGCGAAGATGAACTCTACAGCCCGCAACGAATCAGCCTCGGTGGTGTCAGTTCGGTACGTGGCCTGCAAGACCAGACTTTGACCGGCGACAGCGGCGGTTACTGGCGTAACCAGTTGCGCTGGCGCCGAGCTGTGACCTGGCAGCCCCTGCAACCGCTGTTGCAGGAGTACGGAGTGGCGTTTGCCTACGATGTCGGGGTGATCGAGGGAAGATCCTCGAACCCCGACGAGCGCGGTCGTCTCACCGGTAACGCCCTGGAGTTCAACGCCAGGGGCAAGAACCTCGCAACTTCCGTGAGTTTTGCCCGCTCACTGGAACGCCCGGGGATTATCGAAAAACGTGAACGCCCGGTGTATTTCCGCGTCGATCTGTTTTTCTGACACCCGACTCGCTCTTGTAAATGGAAGACTTTCACATGGACGTTCGTAGCCCCCTGTCTCAGAGTATTGCCCTGTCTTTGGCCTCGATTGTGTTCCTCAATCCCATCGTCGCGGCGGCGGCAGGTCTTGCGGTCGACGCGGCAGCGGGGGGTAAGACAACCATTGGGGCGGCGGGTAACGGCGTGCCGGTGATCAACATCAACGGCGCCAATGGCAGCGGGCTTTCCCACAACAAGTTCACCGACTACAACGTCGGCAAGAACGGCGTGATTCTCAACAACGCCACTGGTAAGACGCAGAGCACCCAACTGGGTGGCATCATCGTCGGCAACAGCAATCTCAAGGGCCAGGCCGCACAGGTCATCCTCAACGAAATCACCAGTGGCAATCGCAGCCACTTGGCCGGCTATACCGAAGTGGCCGGGCAAGCGGCACGCGTCATCGTCGCCAACCCCAATGGCATCACCTGCAGCGGTTGTGGCTTTATCAACACGCCACGCGCCACCCTGACCACCGGCAAGCCCATCATGGACGGCCAGCGCCTGGACAGCTTCCAGGTCGACGGTGGCGACATCAGCATCGAAGGTGCAGGCCTGGATGCCAGTGACGTCGACCAGTTCGACCTGATTACCCGCAGCGCCAAACTCAACGCCAATATCTATGCGAAGAACCTCAATGTGGTGACTGGCCGCAACGACGTCAGCGCCGACAATCTGAGCGCCACCGCCCGCGCCGAGGATGGTAGCGAAAAACCCGAGCTGGCCATCGACAGCTCGGCCCTGGGCGGCATGTACGCCGGTGCGATTCGTCTGGTGGGTACCGAAAAAGGTGTGGGCGTGCGCCTGGCGGGCGACATGGCGGCCAGCGTGGGCGACATCCAGATCGACGCCAGCGGCAAGGTCAGCATGAACAACGCCAGCGCCAACCAGGCCATCACCGTCAACGGACAAAGCCTGGACGTACAAGACAAGGTCTACGCTGGCACCCAGGTCAGCGTAAACACCCGCGCCAATGTAACGGTGGGCAAGAGCATTGCCGCTCGCGACAAAGTCACCGTCACCAGCGCCGGCAAGGTCATCAACAACGGAATCGTCGAAGCCGGGGTGAACCCGGACAACACCCGCAACCAGGGCGGCGACGTCACCATCACCGCCAAACAACTGACCAACACCGGTAACGTCGTCGCCAGCCGCAACCTCGCAGTAGACGCCAGCGAGGTGATCGACAACCAGAACGGCATCATCCAGGGCGCCAACGTTCGACTGACCAGTGCTCGCCTGGTCAACCAGGGCACCTCGGCGCGGGTGCTGGGTCTGAACACGCTGTCTCTATTGACTCCGGCCATCGTCAACCTGGGCGCTCTGATCCGCTTCGGCGACGGCCAGTCCACCACCCTCAATCTCGACAGCCTGGACAACACCGACGGCCATCTCGAACTGGCCGGTGGCAACCTCGAACTCAACACTCGACAACTGACCAACCTGCGCGGTTCGGTGATCGCCGATCAACTACAACTGACCGCCGAGCGCCTGGACAACCAAGGTGGCCTGATCGCTTCCAGTGTCGGCCAGTCCAACCTCAAGGTCAGCGGCCAACTCAACAACACCGGCGGCGTGCTGCAAGCCCAAAGCCTGCTGGATGTCAGCGCCGCCAGGGTGCTGAATCAGGGCGGCAAAGTCGTCGCCGATCACCTGAAACTGACTGCCGAACGCCTGGACAACAGCACCAATGGCCTGATCAGTGCCGAACTTGGCAACAACGCATTGACCGTGACTCAAGACCTGATCAACCAGGGCGGCCGGATCCAGGCGGCCTCCGTGCTGACCGTCAAGTCCGGGACCGTGGACAACCTGGGCGGCACACTGGTGGGCCAGCAGTTGACCCTGGTCAGCCAAGGTGCCCTGAACAACCAGCAAGGCAAGATCAGCGCCGATCAACTGGACCTTACCGCCCAGGACGTCAACAACACCGAAGGCCTGCTGCAGGGCACAAGTGTCGCCACTCTCTCTGCCCGGGATCTGAACAACCTCAAGGGCAACGTCAACGGCGGCCAGCTCAGCGTGGGTTTGGACAGCCTCAGCCAGAACACCCAAGGCGTGCTCAGCGCCGAGACCGGCAAACTGACAATGGTCGTGGCCCAGCAACTGAACAACAGCGCCGGTCATCTTCAAGCCAAAGTCGGCGACCTCGACGTAAGCGCCGCAGCGTTGAACAACCAGCAAGGTGTGATCGTCGGCAAGCAACTGCTGTTGACTCAAAGCGGTTTGCTGGATAACCGCGGCGGCCGCGTGGTGGGCGATCAACTGACCGTTGGCGCAGGGCGCATCGACAACAGCGCCAACGGCTTGCTGCTGGCCGGGACCGGGGGTGCGCTGCTGACGCTCAAGGACCAGGGCATGACGCGGGGGCAATTGCTCAACAACCAGGGGCGTGTGCAGAGCGACGGCCATTTGCAGATCAATGGCAGCGACATCGACAACCACGGCGGCGTGCTGCTGGGCAGTAGTGTCGGGGCCAATGCCTCCGGCCTGGACAACAGCGCACAAGGTTCGGTGATTGCCTCCGGCGGTACGATTGAACTGGTGGTCTCAGGTGTATTGAACAACGCCCTGGGCCTGATCGACGGTGGCGAGTCGGCAGTTCGCGTGACCCAGGCCACACAGTTTGACAATCAGGGCGGTACCCTCGCAGGCAAACGCCTGGATGTGCAGGGTACGGTGGTGGATAACCGCAAGGGCCAACTGCTGTCCGGCACCGAGGGTTTGAAAATCACCGCCACCACCGTGAATAACAGCGAAGGCCTGGTGCTGGCGCGCGGCGGCCACGCCGATCTACAGCTTAATCAAGGCACGCTGAACAACCAGGGCGGTGCTTTGCAAGGCGACAGCGCCGAAGTGGTGGCCGTCTCTGTGGACAACAGCGCACTGGCAGGCAAGGCCGGGCTCATCAACGCCCAGGTCGGCGACCTGAAACTGCTGGTCGACAACCTGACCAACCAGGCGGGCCGCCTCTATGCCCAAGACCTGCTCAGCAGCCAGGGCCAGGTTCTGGACAACCGCGCGGGCGGTGAAATCAGCGCCAGGACCCTGAGCCTCAACGCTGTGAGCACCTACAACCAGACCGGCCTGATCGAATCGGGCGGCAACCTGCTGCTAACCGGCGACAACCTGAATAACAGTACTGGCCGTATCCGCGCCATTGGCGGCAACCTGAGTCAGATTCTGCTCACTGGCGACCTGAACAACCAGAGCGGCTCCATCGGCGTCACCAGCCAGGCCCTCAACCTCAAGGCTGGCGCACTGAACAACCTTGCCGGCAGCGTCGAACACACCGGAGCAGGCCTGCTCAAGATCGACCTCGCCAGCCTGAGCGGCAACCAGGGCAGCATCACGGGTCTGGGCCACGGCGATGTGGACATTGGCTCGATCAATGGCACCGGGCGCCTGCAGTTCAATGGCGCTCTGGATGTGGCCGTGGGCAACAACCTCAACCTGCTGGCCGGTGACCGCATCGCCAGTGCCAGCAACCTGATGTTAAGCGCCACAACCCTGAACAACAGCGGCGAAGTACTCAGCGACGGCGACCTGAGCCTGACGCTCACCGGCGACCTGAATAATGACGGCCTGCTGTCGGCGGCCAAGGCCGTCAGCCTCTCGGCGGGGAACCTGACCCAAAATGGCGGACGTATCGCCAGTGCCGGTGATACCACCCTCAACCTGCGCGGCAACCTGGACAACCTGGGGCGCCTGATCGCCAGCCAGAATCTCAAGATCCACGCGGCACAAGTCAGCAACCGCGGAACCCTCGGTGCCCTTGGCCAGGTGGACATCTTCGCGGGCAACGGCATCAGCACCTCAGCCGATACCCTGATCTACAGCGGCGCCGACATGAACCTGCGCGGTGCCACCCTGAGCAACCTCTACGGCGACATCTACAGCAAGGGCAACCTGAGCTTCGCCGCCCTCGACGGTGGCCAGGCAAACAGCCTGAGCAACCGCTCGGCGAACATCGAAAGCGAAGGCGACATGAACCTCAATGTCGCCAACCTGGAAAACACCAAGGACACCTTCGAGATCGGCGAATCCCTTGTCAGCCGCCGCATCGACATCAACTGTACCGACTGCTCCGGCAAGCACCACACCGCGACTTTTATCGTCAACAGCACCTACCTGGGAAAAATCATCCAGGACTCTCCGGGCGCACGCCTGATTGCCGGACGTGACCTGCTGATCAATGCCGGTACCGTGGAAAACAAGCAAAGCCTGCTTGCCGCCAACCGCGACGCATTCGTCAACGCGACAAACTTCTACAACCGTGGGGCGACCCTCGACCAGCGTGTCGAAAGCACCACTTACTTCCTGCACGGGGTGAAACAGGGCGACTTCCGTTGGGCAGAGTCCAACGCCAATGCCTGGAACGCGGCCAACGCCGGCAGCGCCCCGGACCAGCAGCAACCGATTCCGACGGCGATCACCCAGTACCCGCTCATCGGCCAGAGCAGCGTCGTACACAACGGCACCCAGACGGGTTACGCCTCGACCTTGCAGTCCGGTCGCCAGTTGAACCTCACCGTCACCGGCAACCTGGAAAACGGCACCTTGACTCAACAGGCCAGCGCCCAGTTGACCGGCCAGAGCCTGGCTAACACCGTTGGCCTGGTCGGTGGCCAGACCATCACCGTCAATGCCCTGGGCAGTGGCGGCAGCACCCAGGTGGCGGCAGATGTACGGCGCGTCGAGCGTGTCACTGCCGACGGCAGCACCCAGCTCAGCTTTGTACCGGTGGACTTTGCCGGCGTACCTTTCGCCGCCGTCGACCCCACAGCGCTCGCCACCTATCGACTGCCGGAAGGTGACTATGGCCTGTTCGTGCGTAGCCAGAATCCGGACAGCCGCTACCTGATCGAGACCAACCCCAACCTGACCAACCTCTCGCGCTTCATGAGCTCCGACTACATGCTGGGCCTGTTGGGCTACAACGACGACCGCAGCTGGCGTCGCCTGGGTGATGGCTTGTACGAAACCCGCCTGATCCGCGAAGCAGTGCTGGCTCAGACCGGTCAGCGCTTCCTCGCCGCCAGCCTGACCAGCGACTACGAGCAATACCAGTACCTGATGGATAACGCCATCGCCGCCAAGAACTCGTTGCAACTGAGCGTCGGCGTAGCCCTGAGCGCCCAGCAAGTGGCGGCGTTGACCCACGACATTGTCTGGATGGAGACCCGCCAGGTGCAGGGCCAGCAAGTCCTGGTGCCGGTGCTCTACCTGGCCCAGGCCGAGTCGCGCAACCTGCGCGGCGGCAGCCTGGTGCAGGCCCGGGATATTAACCTGATGGCCGGCAACGACCTGACCAACGTTGGCACCCTGCGGGCCAACAGCAACCTGGTGGCAGAGGCGGGGAACAATCTCTATCAGGGCGGTCTGACGCAAGCCAGCGAGCGTGTGAGCCTGATGGCCCAGAACAGTATTCGCAACGCCCTGGGCGGCGAAGTACGTGGCAATCAGGTCGACCTCACCGCCGTCAAAGGCGACGTCGTCAACGAGCGCGCCGCCATGGAAGTGCTCTACGGTTCCGGCTCGCGGACCAACCTGGATCAGGGCAGCCTGATCAGTGCCCGCCAGCAATTGAATGTCAGCACCGGACGCGACCTGACCAACAAAGGCCAGATCAACAGCGACGGCAATGCCACGCTCAATGCTGGCCGCGACGTGGAAATGCTCGCGGTGCAGGATCACACCTTCACCCAGAATGCGATCCGCCGTGGCCTGGTGACCAACAACACGGTTAAGACCCTCGGCTCCAGCGTGACCACTGGCGGCAACCTGGAAGTGAACGCCGGACGTGACATGGCGGTCGTGGCGAGCCAAGTCAAGGCCGGTCATGACCTGGCCCTCAATGCAGGCAATGACATAGCCATTGTCTCGGCCCAGGACGAACAGTCCTCGACCTTCTACCAGAAGAAAAAAGGTTCCTGGGGCAAAAGCAAAACCACCCAGAGCGCGGACTCGGCGACCAGCAACGTGGCTTCGCAGATCGAGGCCGGACACGACCTGACCGTCAACGTCACCCAGGACAAGGACGGACGCATCGGCCTCACGGGTGGCCGCGATGTAAGCGTAATCGGCAGCCAGCTCAAGGCCGGCAACGACTTGCTGGTGGGGGGTGCCGGCGACGTGAACCTGATGTCGGCGCAAGAGCAGACCGACAGCAGCTACAGCATGAAGAAAAAAGGCAGCTTCGGCCTGAGCAAAAGCGGCAATAGCCGCAGTTCCAGCAGCATCACCCAGGTGGGCAGCGAGCTGAGCGCCGGAAACGATGCCGTGGTGGTCGCTGGCGGTAACGTCAACCTGTCCGCCAGCCGTGTCGACGCCAAGCGCGATGCGCAATTGCGCGCCGGGATGGTCGACAAGAACGGCGACGTCAACCTGATGGACGCAGCCAACGAGTCCACCAGTCAAAGCGAGAAGTACAAAAGCAAAGTTGGCTTCAGTACCTCCGGCAACTTCATCTCCATCGCCTCGGCGAAAAAATCCGGACAGGCAAACCTGCAGACCCAAAGTGTCGGCAGCCAAGTCACCGCTGGCCGCGATGTCACCGTACAGAGCATCCGTGACGTGAACATGATCGGCAGCACCGCCCAGGCCGGGCGTAACCTGCAAGTGGGCGCAGGGCGCGACGTCAACGTACTGGCCGGCAGCAACAGCCAGGACCAGAGCAACTGGAAATCCACGAAGCAGACCGGCCTGTCCCTGGAAAGCGATCGCAATGGTTTCACTGCGTTTGCCGGACGCGAAGCGACTAAGGAAAAATCCCGCGCCGCCCAGCAGACTGCCGCTGGCAGCCAACTGGCGGCCGGCCAGGACATGACCGTTCAGGCCGGGCGCGACCTGACCCTCGAAGGTGCGGGCCTGGACGCCGGGCGCGACATTAGCCTGCAGGCCACACGCGACATCAATGTCGATGCCGCCGATGAAACTTTCATCCAGGAACGCAGCAAGACCCGCGACCGCAATGGCCTGACCGTCAACATCAGCCACAATTATGGCAACACCATGGATGCCATCAACGGCACCGGCAAGGGTGAGGACAACGTCAGCAAGGCCTCCAGCGTGCTCAGCACCGTGGACGCCATCAACTCCTTCACCTCCGGGCCAACCAGTGCCACCCACTTTGGCTCGGCCAGCCAGGGCACCAGCTCGCGTTCGGAAATTCGCGACAACGTCCCGTCCACTTTGAGCGCCGGGCGTGACATCAACGCCGTGGCCGGTAACAACCTCAATGTGCGTGGCAGTCAGTTCGAGGCCGGGCGCGACATCACCCTGGTGGGCAAGAACGTCAACCTCGACGTGGCCCATGGCGCAATCAACCAGGAGAGCCAGACCACCCGCAGCCAGGGCGGCATCAATGGCCAGAGCGGCGGCGGCAGTGCCCGCGCCGGGATCGGTGGCAGCAACGGCGTGGCCAGCGAAGAAATGACCCAGGGCACTAACAACCCGAGCGTACTGCTCTCCGGGCGTGATACCAACATCGAGGCCAGTGAGAACCTGACCATGATCGGTACCCAGGTGATTGCCGGCCACAATATCGATTTGCGTGCCGGCAAGGACCTGACCATCCGCGCCGCACAGAACGACTCCGACAGCGAATCCACCCGGCGCAGCGGTGGCGGAGAAGTCGGCATCGCCCTGGGTGGCAAGGACTTCATCGCTGTCTACGCCAGCGTCGACATGGGCAAGGGCAAGCTGGAACGGGAAACCGAGAAACAGCAGACCGCCTACCTGTACGCAGGCAACCAACTGCGCTTCAACAGCGGCAACGACACCACCATCGCCGGCGCCAACCTGCGCGCCGACGAAGTGGTTGGCCGCGTCGGCGGCGACCTGCTGGTGTCGTCGGTGCCAGACACCGGCAAAGTCAGCGGCAAGCAGTTCGATGCCAGCGTCACCGTCAGCATCGGCCTGGCCGGTGGCGGTGGCGTCAGCGGTTCAGTGGGGGCGGGCAAGACCACCGGCAAGACCAACTGGGTTGAACAGCAAACCAGCATCACCGGTAAAAACGGCGTGGATATCCGCACCGAGAAACACACCCAGATCGACGGTGCGCTGATCGCCGCCGACAACGGCAAGCTCAAGCTCGACACCAACACACTGGGCTTCCGTGACATCAATGGCGTAGACAAGGAGCACAGCTACTACGTCAACGTTGGCGGTGCCTTTGGTTGGGGCGCGGACGCGGGTAACGGCGCCAAGGCCACCGGCGGCAAGGACGTGGCCTTCACTGGCGACAAGAGCCTGAGCGGCGCGCCCAAGGAAGGCTTCAATGGCTGGAGCGTGAGCGGCTACGACTACCGCAAGGAGCGCGAGCAGGATGTGCGCGCTACAGTCGGCGCGGGCAACATCATCGTGCGCAACGACGCGGTTACCGGGCAAAACTCCACCAGCGGCCTCAACCGCGATCTGACCAAGGCCTATGACATCACCAAGGACAAGGAAAAGCGTACCGAACTCTATGTGAGCGAGTCGTCGCTGAACTCGGTGAGCAACCCGTCGCAAACCTTGGATCGGTGGAAAAAAGGGCTGCAGGACTATGGCAAGAACAGCTCCGATCTGTTCAAGAACTACGGCCACCTGACCAAGGCCACTGAGCAGGCGCTGGCTGAAAATCCGAGCCTGGCACCTCTGGCCTGGATTCCGGGTGTGATGCAAAGCGCCATGGACAAAACCTCATACGGAACCCTGGGCCTGATGCCAGGCGTGATCAGCCACGGTGGCGTAGCCACGCAGTTACCCGTGCTGCTCAGTGGCGACATGAGCTTCTACCGCACCGAACTGGTCTATCAGAAAGATGCCAAGGGCAACGTTGCCATGGACCCGAAAACCGGCAAGCCACTGCTGGACCTGGCCAAGACCAAGTTCGACATGATCCTGCGTCCCGACGCGCCGGGAGCGATTGCCACCAACGGCATCCAGAATGCATTCGAGGCGGCGCTGGTCAATGGCGGTATGCAAACCGGCCGTGACAACTATATGCAGGCCTACAACCCGGAACATGGTTTCCTCGGCGACCTGTTGGAATCGGCATGGGACGTGAACCTCGGCGGCATCAAGCGCTCCGGCAACGCCCAGCAGTTGCATGAGTTCTACCAGGCAGGCATCGACCAGGGCTTCAAGCTGGACCTGGTCGGCCATAGCCAGGGTGCGTTGCTCACCTACCGGGCACTCGAAGGCCTGGATTTTGGCCAAAACGCCGGCAGCATCCAGCTTTCAGGGGCGCCGGTATACGCGCAAAAATTCTTCACCGCAGCGGAAAAAGCCGGCTTCAACACTACCGACAATGCAGTGTTCCAGGTCAACCGGCCAGACAAGCAGGTGTTCTTCGGGATGCTGCCGATGACCGATTCGGTGTCCGACCTTCTGGGACGCAACGCCATGAACTCCAGCGACCCGATCAGTCGTTTCCTGGGGGCCGTCTTCACCCTCCCTGGCCTCATGGGTAAAGACAGCCCGCACTCCAACTACCTGTGCCAGGTTCAATCGATGTGCGGAAACGGCGCCAGTCAATTGCAGCAGGACTTCAGGAACGGCACGACCACCAACCCGGACGGGACCAGAAGCAAGACCTATATCGTACCGACCTTTATCGACAAGAACGGCAATGCCTTCGGCGCTTCACTTTGACGCTGAGCCGACTTGCCCTGCTATTACTGCCCGTGACCCTTTGGGGCTGCGGGCAGACACCGTTGGTGCACGAGGACGATCGGCGGTTGAGCCGCATGTTATGTGAAGTGGGAGAACAGCGGGTGACCCTCAGTCCTCGCTTCTCTTATGACCTGCCCGAGCCGCTGCGACACACCACGTGCGGCACGATCAAAAGTGGCTTTACCTACGACAAACGCCGCGACGTGCTGTCGGCGGGCACCTCCGGCAGCTTTCGTTCCGGTGAGCTTGAGGTCTTGGCGTCGTCACTGTTCCTGATCGTAGAGGGCATGCTCGATGGGAACGTAGAGGACCTCTATGCTCCCGAGCAATTTCTGCAAAACAAACGGGCTCAGATGGATCTGTATTCGAGCGAGCCTCGCCCACAGGAGATCGACTGGGTCACTCGTCAAGGGATGCGGTGCCTGCGTTTTCATAACGTTTGGCACAGCCCAACGGGCTCCTGGGAAGAAGTCGTCAAGTACTGGTGCTGGGAAAACCAGAGCGGCCTGAGGCAACCGTTCCATGTCCGCGCCGGGCAACGCTTGGCCGAAGGCACCAAGGGCTATGACCTGGATCAGGCCTTTATCCTGCCGTTTTTCCAGAGCCTGAAAATCAATCGCCTGTCCGATGCAGCCCTGGCCGAGGCTGATGCAAAAATCAAAGCCGCCTGCGCCCACGTCAAATCCCGCTATGACCAGCACCTTAACTGGGGCGCCGACTACCCGGACAAACGCCTGACCCGCCAGCGCTTGCGCGCCTGCGGGTATGACGTGCCCTAGCCAAAGCAGAATCGGCGCCAATAAAAAAGGGAGACCCGTCGGCCTCCCCTTGAGAATTTCGTCCGTGCTCGACGCTTATGACGTCGGCTCACCTCACACCGTCTTCTGGACAGTGTGCAGCTCGGGGGTCTGCCAGTACCGGTGGGTACTGCGACCGCAGCCGGCCTGATTGGGCGGGCTGCACTGGACTGTTTGTCCGAGCAGTGATCTTGGTGATAAGGATAAGCCTGGGCCTCCGACAGATGATTGCGAAGATTGCGGAAATAAACACCGCTTGCGCAATTTTTAACCTCGGATAGATAATCTGCCGCAATTAACAAGACAAAGGCCCGACCGATGAGCAAACTCGACCGTTACGACCTGAGCATTCTGGCGGAATTGCAGCGCGATGCGCGTATCTCCAACCAGGAACTGGCCGAACGCATCGGCCTGTCGCCCTCCCCCTGTTCGCGACGGGTCAAGCAGCTGGAGGATGACGGCTACATCACCCGCCAGGTCGCCCTGCTCGACCGCAAGATGCTGGGCCTGAGCCTGACCGCCTACGTATTGATCGGCATGGACCGTCACACCCCCGAGCGTTTCGAGAATTTCGAAGCGGCCATCCGCAACCTGCCGCAAGTACTGGAGTGCAGCCTGGTCACCGGGATGGACGCGGACTACCAGCTCAAGGTGGTGGTACCGGATATGGACCATTACCAGAAACTGCTGCTGGGGCACCTGACCCGGATCGATGGCGTGACCAGTGTGCGTTCGAGCTTTGTGCTGAACCAGGTGCTCAACAGCACCGAGTTGCCGTTGACTCATCTGCGCAGCTGACCGTTTCTGTGGCGAGGGGATTTATCCCCGCTGGGCTGCGCAGCAGCCCCTAAACCAGGCAACTCAGTGTGCCAGGAAGATTGAATTTACTGCTTCAGGGCTGCTTCGCAGCCCAGCGGGGATAAATCCCCTCGCCACAAAATCCCCTCTCCACAAAATCTCCAGCCCAGCCGATGAATAGCTGCGACACACCGCCGCAGGCCAATCCCGCGCCCGCGCCTCATGCCTTATACTCGCCGCGCCTTTTCAACCCCGCTTACGCCGGAGTGTCCTGATGGATCCTGCTGTTTTCGAAGAGTGGATGATGACCGGCCTGGTCAGCATCCTGATCATTTTCATGGGCTTCATCGTCTGGGATCTGGCGAAGAAGTCCAAGGCCGGGCGTTTCGGCTCGTTCATCCTGTTTTTTGTGCTGGGGCTGGGCGTGGCAGCGTTCGTGATCAAGAGCGTGGTGATCGGCCTGATCGAGTCCGGGGCGTTATAAGCGCGCTGGCACTTCCTTCCACTGGCCCTGATCGAGCCCTTCGATCGTCCAGTCGCCGATCCTGACCCGCACCAGACGCAATGTCGGCAAGCCCACGGCGGCCGTCATGCGTCGTACCTGGCGATTGCGCCCCTCGCGTATCACCAGCTCCACCCAACTCGTGGGTACGCTTTTACGAAAACGTACCGGCGGGTTGCGCGGCCACAGTTGCGGCTCATCCAATGAGCGCGCCTCGGCCGGCAGGGTCATGCCGTCGTTCAACTCCACCCCATCGCGCAATCGCTGCAACTGTTCGGCACTCGGTTCGCCCTCCACCTGCACCCAATAGGTCTTGGCCAGCTTGTGCTTGGGGTCGGCGATACGCGCCTGCAACTGCCCATCATTGGTGAGCAATAGCAAACCTTCGCTGTCGCGATCCAGCCGCCCGGCCGGGTAGATGCCCGGTACGTCGATAAAATCCTTGAGCGTCGCCCGCCCTTCACCGTCACTGAATTGCGTCAGCACATCGAAGGGCTTATTGAACAGGATCAGCTTCGGCTCGGCCGGCGGGGCCTTGGCCACACGGCGCGGGGCGGAGGCTGGAAGCTTCGCGCCAGGGCGACGGGAAGCGGGGCGTGGAGGACGGGGCATGGTGGCACGGCATCTAACGGTCAGGACCGCCAATGCTAGTGGCCTGACCGCTAAATAACCACCGCCGTATCAACGGAACGGCGGCTCGTCGAAGCTGCGCAGCTTGCGCGAATGCAACGAGTTGAGTTCGGTGCGCAACAGGTCCAACGCCGCGATGCCAATCTTCAGGTGCTGGTTGACCGCCCGCTCATAGAACGCGTTGGCCGAGCCCGGCAGCTTGATTTCGCTGTGCAGCGGCTTGTCCGAAACACACAGCAACGTGCCATAGGGCACACGCAAGCGATAACCCTGGGCGGCGATGGTGCCGCTTTCCATGTCCACCGCCACGGCGCGGGACAGGTTGATCAACGGACGCTCCTGGGCCCAGCGCAATTCCCAGTTACGGTCGTCGTAGGTCAGCACGGTGCCGGTGCGCAGGCGCTTCTTCAGCTCGTCGCCCTTTTCGCCAGTGACGTTGGCCGCCGCTTGCTGCAAGGCCATCTGCACTTCGGCCAGGGCCGGAATCGGAATGTTCGGCGGCACCACACGGTCGAGAATGCCATCGCGACGCATGTAGGCGTGGGCCAGCACGTAGTCGCCAATGGTCTGGGACTGCCGCAGCCCGCCGCAGTGGCCGATCATCAGCCAGCAATGCGGGCGCAGCACGGCCAGGTGGTCGGTGATGTTCTTGGCGTTGGACGGGCCGACGCCGATGTTCACCAGGGTCACGCCATGGCCATCGTTGGCCTGCAGGTGATAGGCCGGCATCTGGTAGCGGTGCCAGACCACACCGGCGGCAATGGCCGATGCTTCGCTATGGTCCATGTTCTTGTCGATGATCACGTTGCCCGGCAGGACCATGCGCACAAAGCGCGGGTCGCTGCGCAGTTGCTCCAGGCCATGGACGATGAACTGGTCGACATAGCGGTGGTAGTTGGTCAGCAGGATCCACGGCTGCACATGGCGCCAGTCGCTGCCGGTGTAGTGCACCAGCCGGCGCAGGGAAAAATCCACCCGCGCCGCGTCGAACAGCGCCAAGGGCAGCGGGTCGGTGTTTTCCCAATCATAGAGGCCGTCGGCAATGCCATCGGTGGCGGCCGACAGGTCGGTGCTGGGGAAAACTCGTGCCAGCACGGCGGCGGTCACGCCGGAGCCGGCCAGTTCGTCGCCCTGCTCCACCACGTACGGGTACGGAATGTTCTGCTCGCTGACGCCCACTTCCACGGTGACGGTAAAGTCGTGCATCAGCGGGACCAGCTGTTCCAGCAAGTATTTACGGAAGGCGCCGGGATGGGTCACGGTGACACTGTAGGTGCCGGGCAGCTGGACCTTGGCGTAAGCGCGGGTGGTTTGCGGGACTTCGCCGTGGCAGTGATAGGTCAGGCGCAAGGCGGGATAGCGAAACAACGCACGCTGCTCGGCATCCGGCTCGACGCGATCCTTGAGATAACGCATCAGCGCCTGGTTCAACGCGGTGGTCGCACGCTCGTGCAGGGCCGCCAGACGATCCACGGCTTGTTCGGCGGTTTGAACGACAATAAACGCTTCGGTCACGATCAGCTTCCTGTGTTCTGACTTGCAGGCCTTCATCTTGCCTGCATCGCCGCCCGACGGGAACAGTGGCGTAATGGACTCGATCGATTCCCTGTGGGAGCGCGCTCCCACAGGGGTATGTGTTGTGTCTAGAAGCCGTGTGGGGTGGAGCGCGTCACGATCGCTTCGACATTCAAGCCCCGAGGCAAGGCGCCGTACACCCGGCTAGCCGAGCCGAGGCGACTGGCGATGAAGGCATCGCTGACAGCGCTGTTCCCCGCCTCGAGCAACAGCTTGGCTTGCAGGCCCACGGCGATGTCTTCGGTCAATTGCCGGGCGCGGTACTGGATGTCGTCGGAGTCCTTGAACGCGGCCTGCAAGCGGTCGATATGGCCGGCCAGGCGCTTGTCGCCGTGGCCGTCGCCCAATTCGCTGAACAATACCTCCAGCACGCCGGGCTCCTTGGACAAGGCGCGCAGCACATCCAGGCATTGCACGTTGCCGGAACCCTCCCATGTCGAATTGACCGGCGCCTCCCGGTACAGACGCGGCAGGATGCTGTCTTCGACGTAGCCGGCACCGCCCATGCATTCGGCGGCTTCGTTGATCATCGCGGGGGCGCGCTTGCAGATCCAGTACTTGCCCACCGCTGTCACCAGCCGGGCGAACTTGGCCTCGTGCTCGTCACTCAAGTGGTCCAGCGCCCGTCCCATGCGCAGGCTCAAGGCCAATGCCGACTCACTTTCCAGCGCCAGGTCGGCGAGGACGTTTTGCATCAGCGGCTGCTCGCTCAACAGCTTGCCGCCGACCTTGCGGTGCGCGCAGTGATGACTGGCCTGGGTCAACGCCTGGCGCATCAGGGCGCTGGAGCCGACCATGCAATCGAAGCGGGTCATGGCCACCATCTCGATGATCGTCGGCACGCCGCGGCCTTCTTCACCGACCATCCAGGCCAGTGCACCACGGAACTCGACTTCGCTGGAGGCATTGGAGCAATTACCCAGCTTGTTCTTCAGCCGCTGGATGTAAAACTGATTGCGGGTGTCGTCGGGGCGATGGCGCGGCAGCAGGAAACAGGTCAGGCCCTTGTCGGTCTGGGCCAAAGTGAGGAAGGCATCGCACATCGGCGCCGAACAGAACCATTTGTGGCCCACCAGTTCATAGGCCTGGCCCGGGCCGCTGGCGCCCACCGGATAGGCTTTGGTGGTGTTGGCCCGCACATCGGTGCCGCCCTGCTTTTCGGTCATCGCCATGCCCAGGGTCACCCCGGCCTTGTGGGCCATGCCGACGTTGCGCGGGTCGTACTCGGTGGCGAGCACCTTCGGCAACCAGCGCTCGGCCAGATCCGGTTGCAGGCGCAGCGCCGGCACGCTGGCGAAGGTCATGGTCAACGGGCAACCCGTACCGGCTTCGGCCTGGCTGTGCAGATAGGTCATCGACGCACGGGCGACATGGGCGCCGGGCTGTGGATGGGACCAAGGCAAACTCGGCAGGCCATGCTCGACGGCGGTGCGCATCAACTGATGATAAGCAGGATGGAACTCCACCAGGTCGATGCGATGACCGTAGCGGTCATGGCTGGAGAACACCGGCTTGTTCTGGTTGGCCAGGAAGCCCGCTTCCATCAACGGCCCGCCGGCCAGCGCCCCATACGCATCGATCCGCGCCTGCGCCCAGCCCGCCCCAAAGTACTGCGACCACTGCTGCAGCGGCAGGTCGATGCGGTACAGGTTGGCGCCATCCAGGGACGGCGGTTGGTTGGTGACGTCGTGGGTTTCAGCGAACTGGTGCAGGTTCATGACAGGGCTCCTCGATCGGGCAGGGATTCAGTTAAGCACCACCTCCAAGCCGGACAAAGTGTCATATCCGCCTAAATGTCGGCGCTTTCACCCTGTCTCGGGCAAAGCACCCGGCGCTGGAGCATCGCCTGCAGTGCCTCGAATTTCACGGGTTTGTTCAGGTAATCGATCTGAGCGCCCAAGGGACAGCATTCGCGCGCCACATTCGGGCTGACCACCAGTACCGGCAGTTCCTCGCAGCCGGGCAAGGTGTGGATCTGGCAGCAGAGCGACACGCCGTCCAGCGGCGGCAACTGACAGTCGAGCAGCACCGCATCAAAGCGCTCGCCGTGCAGCAGATCCAGCGCGGCGCGGCCACTGTCGGCGGTGCGCACCCGATAACCGAGCTTGAGCAACATGCCGCGCATGACCAACTGATCGATGCTGTTGTCATCGGCCAGTAGCACCGTGCAATCCTGCGGCACACGCGAGCCTTGGCGGCCACCGAAGGAAAACGGCGTCGGGACCACCGCTGGCAAGGCCACGTCAAACTCCACATCCAACTGGAAACGGCTGCCACGACCGGGTTCGGAGGTGTGGGTCAGGCGTCCGCCCAGCAGTTCCACCAACTGCCGGCAAATGGCCAGGCCCACGCCAAGACCGCCGTATTCGCGGGTCATCGAGCCGTCGAGTTGGAAGAAGCGCTGGTACAAGGTCGCTTCCCCCAGGTCGGTAAAACCGATTCCGGTGTCGATGACAGCAAAGGACAGCACCAGCCGATCAAGCGCCGTCGGCCTGCCGCTGACTCGCAGGGTCAGGCCGCCAACCCGGGTGAACTTGATGGCGTTGTCCAGCAGGCATTCCAGGCTCTGGGCCAGTTTGCCACTGTCGCCAAGCAACCGGTCCGCCAGGCCAGGGGCCACGTCGACCTTGAAATCCAGGCCCTTGGCCGCCGCATTGGCGCCGAACTGCACCTGCAGCGCATCGACCACCCCACGCAGGCTGAACGGTGCCGGATAGACCTTGAGCTTGCCGGCCTGCAACTCGGTCAGGGTGAGGATGCCATTGACCATGCGCATCATGTCCCGCGCCGAACCAGCGGCGGTCTGTTGATACTGGGTCAGTTCCTCGTCCATCTCGACGGTTTCCATCAGCTCAAGGGAACCGATCACGCCATTCATCGGCGTGCGCAGTTCATGGGTCAGGGTGGCGAGGAATTCATCCTTGAGCTTGTTGCCGTGGGCCAGTTGCTGGTTGAGCACTTCGAGTTTCTGCCCGGCGTCCAACAGGGTCTGTGCCTGCTGCTCGCGCATGGCATTGATACGGTCGGCCAGGGCCAGGGACAACAGCGCTACTTCGATGGCCGAGCCGATCTGGCTGGCGTACATGGTCAAAAAGACGTTTGGCAGGTAACCGAGCACCATCAACGTATTGACAATGCCCCCCAGCAGAAACGCCGACCAGGCAATGATGAAATAACGCGCCACCCGCAGGCCACGCCACCAGGCAAACAACCCGGCAGCAAAGATCGCCACCGTGAACAGCAGCGCCAACACCGTCGCCAGGCGCAGCGCCAGGGCATAACTGGTCATCAGCGACAGGCCGACCACCACAGCGCTGTAGGCGATCAGCGCCAGCAGCAAGCGGTCCAGCCAACGACTGTGCTGGGCGGTTTGCAGGAAACTGCGGGCGAACTGGCTGCCAAACAGGCCCGCGCAGCCAATGAAGAACGGCGTCGCGGCGTTGGCCCACCAGGGGTTGTCCGGCCAGAAATACTCCACGGCGGCACCGTTGACCGACAACTGGTACAGGCCGAACGAGGCAATATAGAAGATGTAATAGAGGTAGCTGGTGTCGCGCACGCTCAGGTAAATGAACAGGTTGTAGACCAGCATCCCCAGCAGCACGCCATAGATGATCCCCAGTACATACAAGCGCACTGGCTGTTGTTCGAGGTAAGCGGTGCTCGACCACAGCGTCAGCGGCGCCTGGATCGAACCCTGGCTTTGCAGGCGCAGGTACAGGGTCTGCTGTTGTTCGGGTTTGAAAGCCAGGCTGAATAGATAGTTGTTCTGGCGGATCTCGCGGCTGGCGAACGGCAATGCATCACCGGTCTGGCGAACCAGGCGATAGCCCCCCGACGCATCGGGCAAATACAAGTCGAGGTGGTCCAGCGGCGGGTACGCCAGCTCCAGCAGCCAGGTACGCTGGGCGTCCGGATTGACAGGACGGTAGTGCAGGTCGATTTTCAACCAGAAGGCTGATCGCGAGTAACCGGCGTTCAGCGTGGCTTGGTCGTGGGTTTTGAAAGCACCGGCGGCAGCCTGGGCCAAGACATCGTCGATGGAGGCCGTGCCGCCCGCATCTTCGAACACCTGCAGGGCATGGCCCAAGGGCAGGCTTTGGGTGAACTCACCGAATTCAAGG
The DNA here is from genome assembly GCF_900119205.1 of Pseudomonas sp. NFACC16-2. NCBI lineage: Bacteria > Pseudomonadati > Pseudomonadota > Gammaproteobacteria > Pseudomonadales > Pseudomonadaceae > Pseudomonas > Pseudomonas sp. NFACC16-2. The sequence continues at coordinate 50,219 of NZ_FPIX01000017.1, forward strand.
GCGCTTGCCAGAGGGGACAAGCACAGCAGCAACATCAGCAAATAGCGCATTTAAGCCCCAGCGTGGCCTGTCCGGTTGAGTCAGGAAGCCCCCCATTCCCTGAGTAGACGTAAAACCGGCATTACCTGTTATGAGTTGGATCCATCTGTAGCATAGCCGTTGATGGCCAATTTGCACCATTGAAATCTTTCCTACAGAAGGCTCTAGGACGGGCGTTCCAGCGCGAAGCATTGAGATAGAGCTGTTGCTTTGGTCAGATTGCAATACGACCCGGGAGCCAGGCTCTCGTTTGTTTGATCAGGCCCAGGGTTCTGTGGCGAGGGGATTTATCCCCGCTGGGGTGCGAAGCGCCCCCATTCAAACTGTCTGATATACCGAGGCGATGGGTATTGGGGCCGCTTCGCAGCCCAGCGGGGATAAATCCCCTCACCACAAATAAATCCTGCCTATAGCAGCTTCACCTACTACAGGCGTGCGCCGATCGAAAGGGTTTGGTGGTAAGCTCGCCCACCATGAATATCTACAGCTCTCGCCCCGTTGTCCTCTGCCTCTCCGGCCACGATCCCAGTGGTGGCGCCGGCTTGCAGGCAGATATCGAAGCCCTGCTCGCCCAGGGTTGCCATGCCGCCCCTGCCGTTACCGCGTTGACCGTGCAAGACACCGTCAACGTCAGCGATTTCCGAGTGCTCGACCGAGAGTGGGTACTGGCACAAGCCAATGCCGTGCTCAACGATGCCCAGGTGGCAGCGGTCAAGCTGGGGATGCTTGGCTCACTGGAAATGGTCGACACGGTGGTCGAACTGCTCCAGGCGCACCCGCACCTGCCGATGGTCTGCGACCCGGTGCTGCGCGCCGGCGGTGGCGGGCGACTGGGCAAGGATGAAGTCGGCTACGCCATGCGCGAACGCCTGCTGCCCCTGGCCATCATCGCCACCCCCAACCTGCCTGAAGCACGCATCCTCGCCGAACTGCCCGAGGGCAGCGCCGACGAATGCGCGGAAAAACTGCTGCCCTTCGTCAAACACCTGTTGATCACCGGTGGTCACGGCGACGAACATGAAGTCCATAATCGCCTGTACAGCCGTGACGGCGGGCGCGAAACCTTTACCTGCCAGCGTCTGCCCGGCAGTTACCACGGTTCCGGCTGTACCCTGGCCAGCGCCCTGGCCGGTCGACTGGCCCAGGGCGAACAGCTCGCCAGCGCCGTCAAGACCGCACTGGATTACACCTGGCGCACCTTGCGCGATGCCGAACAACTGGGCAAAGGCCAGTTCGTACCGCGTCGCCTGCCGCTGGATTTCTGCTCGTAGCACCGGAGGCCTGTGGAATGAAATTACGTGGCCTTTACGCCATCACCGATAGCCAATTGCTGGCCGGCAAGTTCCTCGCTTATGTCGAAGCGGCACTGGAAGGCGGCGTCACCCTGCTGCAATACCGCGATAAAAGCAGCGACGAGGCCCGTCGCCTGCGGGAAGCCGAAGCACTGCGCAACCTGTGCGAACGCTACAAGACCCAGTTGATCATCAACGACGACGCCGAACTGGCTGCGCGCCTGGGCGTCGGTGTGCACCTGGGCCAGACCGATGGCCCGTTGGCGCCAGTGCGGGCACTGCTCGGGCACAAGGCGATCATCGGTGCCACTTGCCACGCCAGCCTGGCACTGGCCGAACAGGCCGCCAGCGAAGGCGCCAGTTATGTCGCGTTCGGGCGTTTCTTCAATTCCAACACCAAGCCCGGCGCCCCCAGCGCAAACCTTGAACTGCTCGCACAGGCGCACCTCAAATTGCATATCCCGGTGTGCGCCATTGGCGGCATCACCCTGGACAATGCCGCCCCGCTGGTGGCCCACGGGGTCGACCTGCTGGCGGTGGTCCACGGCCTGTTCGGCGCCGACAGCACCACTGAAGTGACGCGCCGCGCCCGCGCCTTCAATGAGCTGCTGCAGATCAAATAGTCTATTTTCCGTTTTCGAGAGCCCAACCATGTCCCGTTCCGAAACCCTGTTTGCCAATGCCCAGAAACACATCCCCGGCGGCGTGAACTCGCCCGTTCGTGCGTTCAAGAGCGTCGGCGGCACCCCACTGTTCTTCAAGCACGCCGAAGGCGCGTACGTCACCGACGAAGACGACAAGCGCTATGTGGATTACGTCGGCTCCTGGGGCCCGATGATCCTCGGCCACAGCCATCCGGACGTGCTGGATGCGGTGCGCAAGCAACTGGTACACGGCCTCTCCTACGGCGCCCCGACCGCAATGGAAACCGAGATGGCCGACCTGGTCTGCTCGATCGTGCCGTCGATGGAAATGGTGCGCATGGTCAGCTCCGGCACCGAAGCGACCATGAGCGCGATCCGCCTGGCGCGGGGTTTTACCGGCCGCGACAGCATCATCAAGTTCGAAGGCTGCTACCACGGCCACTCCGACAGCCTGCTGGTCAAGGCCGGTTCTGGCGCATTGACCCAGGGCGTGCCGAGCTCGGCAGGCGTACCGGCAGCGTTCGCCAAACACACCCTGACCCTGCCATTCAACGACCTCGAAGAAGTCGAGAAGATGCTCGGCGAAGTCGGCCAGGAAGTGGCGTGCATCATCGTCGAGCCAGTGGCCGGCAACATGAACTGCGTGCCGCCGGCACCGGGTTTCCTCGAAGGCCTGCGCAGCCTGTGCGACCAGCATGGCGTGGTGTTGATTTTCGATGAAGTGATGACCGGTTTCCGCGTGGCCCTCGGCGGCGCCCAGGCCCATTACGGCGTCACGCCGGACCTGAGCACCTTCGGCAAGATCATCGGCGGCGGCATGCCGGTGGGCTGCTTCGGCGGCAAGCGCAAGATCATGGAATGCATCGCGCCGCTGGGCCCGGTCTACCAGGCCGGCACCTTGTCGGGCAACCCACTGGCCATGGCCGCCGGCCTGACCACGCTGCGCCTGATCAGCCGCCCGGGCTTCCACGCCGAACTGACCGACTACACCACCCGCCTGCTCGACGGTTTGCAGGTCCGCGCCGACGCGGCCGGCATTCCGTTCGTGACCACCCAGGCCGGAGGCATGTTCGGCCTGTATTTCAGCGGTGCCGATGACATCGTCACCTTCGAAGACGTGATGGCCAGCGACGCCGACCGCTTCAAACGCTTCTTCCACCTGATGCTCGACGGCGGCGTGTACCTGGCCCCGAGCGCATTCGAAGCCGGTTTCACTTCCATCGCCCATGGCGAGACCGAGCTGAAGATCACCCTCAATGCGGCCGAACGGGCCTTCGCGGCACTGAAGTAAGCCTGTGGATAACTGACGCCGGCTGAAGCTGGCGTCAGCGATTGCTGACAACCTCCCGCCTTTTTCCTACGTATTTATGCCCGAAGGAGCTATTAGCATTCCCTCGCAGCAGAAAAACGAGTAAAGACTTTGTAAGGATGGCCCTGCTTATTTCATAATGCGCGCTTATTGGATCCCCCGGAGGGTCCGCGCGCCCCTCAGAGGTAAGTCGATTCCCATGAACCGCACCGGCCGCACCCTTGCCTTGGGCTGCCTGTTGCTCCTTCAGCCCCTGCTCGCGAATGCACAGGCAGGCGGTAACTCGTTGTTGATCCCGGCGCTGGGCCGTTGCACGCTCAATACCCAGCCACAAGATCTCGCACCGGCACTCGACGCCTGTCAAAAAGCGGCGGACGCAGGTGATGCACAAGCGCAATACGAGTTGGGCGAGTTCTACTACGAAGGCAAGGCTGCGCCGCGCGACCTCAAGAAAGCCCTCGACTACTTCGAAAAAGCCTCGCTGCAAGGCCATGCCCAGGCGCAATTCAAGCTCGGCGGCATGTTCTTCCATGGCGAAGGCGTGCCAGCCAACAACGTCCAGGCCTATATCGTCCTGAAGATGGCCGCGGTCAACGGCGCCGAAGAAGCCCTGGACACTGCCGACGAAGTCGCCGAGCAAATGCCCCGTGACGAGTTGGAAGTGGCCACCCAGGTGCTGGGGCAGATCTTTCGCAAGTACCTGATGGAATTGCAAAACGCCGATGGGCGTACGCCCTTCTCGCCACTGCCCTAAGTTCACTGCGACCCCCTGTGGCGAGGGGATTTATCCCCGCTGGGCTGCGAAGCGGCCCCAAATCCGTCAACTCAATCGAGCTCCAATACCGCAGTGTCAGGTTTTAGGGTCGCTTCGCGCCCCAGCGAGGATAAATCCCCTCGCCGCAAGGACTGTGCCCGACCTTAGAGACTCATGTTGCCAAGAGCCGAGGGTTACTTCTCAGGCATCGGCATCGGAAACGGCATCACATTGCCGACCGCGCCGCGGGCTTCGCTGATTTTCGGGGTGCCCAGGCGTTCGACTTCGTCGATGCGCACGATCGAATGCATCGGCACGAAGCTGCGCACCACGCCTTCGAACTGCGCCTTGAGCTTTTCCTCGCTCGGATCGACGACCACTTGCGTGCGCTCGCCAAAGACGAATTCTTCCACTTCCAGGAAACCCCACAGATCACTTTGATAGATCTGCTTGGCGTACATTTCGAACACCTGGCCCTGGTTGAGGAAAATCACCTTGTAGATTGGAGCTTCACGTTTGGTCATGGCTGGCGAAACACATCGGCGGGTAAAAATGAGGGCGCGAACTATAGCATAGCCACTGCTCGCATAGCGGTAGGAACCCAAGGACTTGTTCCCTATAATGCGCGGTTCTTTGAATCACGTGATGATCCCGTCCATGGCCAAGAAGCTTTACATCGAAACCCACGGTTGCCAGATGAACGAGTACGACAGCTCGCGCATGGTCGATCTGCTGGGTGAACACCAGGCCCTGGAAGTCACCGGCCGCGCTGAAGACGCGGACGTGATCCTGCTAAACACCTGCTCGATTCGCGAACGCGCCCAGGACCGGGTGTATTCCCAGCTCGGCCGCTGGCGCGAACTGAAGTTGGCCAACCCGGAAATGGTCATCGCCGTGGGCGGTTGCGTGGCCAGCCAGGAAGGCGCGGCCATTCGTGATCGCGCGCCGTACGTGGACGTGGTCTTTGGCCCGCAGACCTTGCACCGCCTGCCGGAGATGATCGACGCCGCGCGCAGCACCAAGCTGCCGCAAGTGGACGTCTCGTTCCCGGAAATCGAAAAATTCGACCACCTGCCCGAACCGCGCATCGACGGCCCAAGTGCCTACGTGTCGGTGATGGAAGGTTGCAGCAAGTACTGCACGTTCTGCGTGGTGCCCTACACCCGCGGCGAAGAAGTCAGCCGGCCGTTCGACGACGTGATCGCCGAAATCATCCACCTGGCGGAACACGGCGTGCGCGAAGTGACCCTGCTGGGACAGAACGTCAACGGCTATCGCGGCCTGACCCATGACGGGCGCCTGGCGGATCTCGCCGAACTGATCCGCGTCGTGGCGGCAGTGGATGGCATCGACCGCATCCGCTACACCACGTCTCATCCGCTGGAGTTCTCCGACAGCCTGATCCAGGCCCACGCCGAAGTCCCTGAACTGGTCAAGCACCTGCACCTGCCGGTGCAATCGGGCTCCGACCGGATCCTGGCGGCCATGAAACGCAACCACACCGCACTGGAGTACAAATCCAAGCTGCGCAAGTTGCGCGCGGCGGTGCCGGGGATCTGCATCAGCTCGGACTTTATCGTCGGCTTCCCTGGCGAAACCGAGAAAGACTTCCAGCAGACCATGAAACTGATCGAAGACGTGGGCTTCGACTTCTCCTATTCCTTCGTCTACAGCCAGCGCCCTGGCACTCCGGCGGCCGACCTGGCGGACGACACCCCCGAAGAACTGAAAAAGGAACGGCTCAACGCATTGCAACATCGCCTCAACCAGCAAGGTTTCGAGATCAGCCGACAAATGGTCGGCTCCGTCCAGCGGATTCTGGTGACCGATTACTCGAAAAAGGACCCGGGCGAGTTGCAAGGCCGAACCGAAAACAACCGCATCGTCAACTTCCGCTGCGACACCCCGGCCCTGATCGGCCAGTTCGCCGACGTGCACATCGACGCCGCGCAACCGCACTCCCTGCGCGGTTCACTGATCCAGTAACCCCACACTTCCTGTGGGAGCGAGCTTGCTCGCGATAGCGGTGCGACAGTCAATATCAATGTTGAATGTGAGGGCCCCATCGCGAGCAAGCTCGCTCCCACAGTGGCCGTGCCAAGCCCTGTGATCAGATTCGCCTGTTTAAGAGCTTTCGCACCCAGCCTACTGGCGTTATCCTTGATTTCACCTTAATTGCCCCCGGGCGGCTAAAAACGACCTTGAACGCACCCATCGAACCACATCGCTTTATTCTCGAGCCCTTTGAGGCTCGCCGCTTCGCCAATCTGTGCGGGCAATTCGACGAGCACCTGCGCTTGATCGAACAGCGCCTGGCCATCGAGATCCGCAATCGCGGAAACCAGTTCGAACTGATCGGCGAACCCAAGCACACCACCTCCGCGGAAAACCTGCTGCGCCGTCTCTACCGGGAAACCAAGGGGAGCGAGCTGTCGCCGGATACGGTCCACCTGTTCCTGCAGGAGTCGGCTGTCGAAGAACTCGACAACCATGCCCCGTCGGAACCTGCCGTGGCCCTGCGCACGAAAAAAGGCATGATTCGCCCGCGCGGCTTGAATCAGCAGCGCTACGTGAAGGAAATCCTGGGCAACGACATCAATTTCGGCATCGGCCCGGCCGGTACCGGCAAGACCTACCTGGCCGTGGCCTGCGCCGTCGATGCGCTGGAACGTGAACAGGTGCGGCGTATCCTGCTGGTGCGACCGGCGGTCGAAGCCGGTGAAAAACTCGGCTTCCTGCCCGGCGACCTGGCCCAGAAAATCGACCCGTACCTACGCCCGCTCTATGACGCGCTGTATGAAATGCTCGGCTTCGAATACGTCGCCAAGCTGATCGAGCGCCAGGTCATCGAGGTCGCGCCGCTGGCCTACATGCGTGGTCGGACCCTGAACAACAGCTTCATCATCCTCGACGAAAGCCAGAACACCACGGTCGAGCAGATGAAAATGTTCCTGACCCGCATCGGCTTCGGCTCCACCGCCGTCATCACCGGGGACATCACCCAGGTCGACCTGCCCCGCGGCACCAAGTCCGGGCTGAACCATGTGATCCAGGTGCTCAAGGACGTGCCGGGCATCAGTTTCACGCACTTCATGCCCAAGGACGTGGTGCGTCATCCGTTGGTCCAGCGCATTGTCGAAGCCTACGAGCGCTTCGAGCATCGCGAGGCCGACGATGCGCCTGAAGGCAAAGGCAATCGCCACAATGCTTGAACTCGACCTGCAAGTGGCCTGCAAACACGCCGCCCCCAGCGAAGCCCAGTTCCGCCAATGGTGCGAACTGGCCCTGCGCCAGCGCAGCGCCGACTCGGAGCTGACGATCCGCCTGGTGGACGAGCCCGAAGGCCGTGAACTGAACCACACCTGGCGGCAGAAAGACTACGCCACCAACGTGCTGTCGTTCCCCGCCGACGTACCCGACGAACTGCTCGACATCCCACTGCTGGGCGATCTGGTGATCTGCGTCCCGGTGGTGGAGCGTGAAGCAGCCGAACAAGACAAGACCCCCGAGGCCCACTGGGCCCACCTGGTCATTCACGGCTGCTTGCATCTGCTGGGTTACGACCACATAGAAGATGACGAAGCCGAAGAAATGGAAGCACTGGAACGAACGTTGCTTGCAGAGCTGGGTCATCCCGACCCCTACGCCGGCGACGAACACTGATACATCAACCTGTAACGACAAAGGATTCAGAGTAATCGCTATGAGCGAAGATCGATCGAGCAACGGGCAGAAGTCATGGCTGGGCAAGCTCACCCAGGCTTTTGCCCATGAGCCGAAAAACCGCCAGGAGCTGCTGGAGCTGCTGCGCGACGCACACCAGAACAAACTGCTGGACAGCGAAGCGCTGGCCATCGTCGAAGGCGCCATCCAGGTCGCTGACCTGCAAGTCCGGGACATCATGGTCCCGCGCTCGCAGATGGTCAGCATCAAGGCGACCCAGACCCCTCGCGAATTTTTGCCCGCCGTGGTCGACTCCGCTCACTCGCGCTACCCAGTCGTCGGCGAGAGCCATGACGACGTCATGGGCGTGCTGCTGGCCAAGGACCTGCTGCCGCTGATCCTTCAGGAAAACGGCGACAGCTTCAACATCAAGGACCTGTTGCGCCCGGCCACCTTCGTGCCCGAGTCCAAGCGCCTGAACGTGCTGCTGCGTGAATTTCGCGCCAACCACAACCACATGGCCATCGTCATCGACGAATACGGCGGCGTGGCCGGCCTGGTCACCATCGAAGACGTCCTCGAGCAGATCGTCGGCGACATCGAGGACGAGCACGACGTCGAGGAAGACAGCTACATCAAGCCCCTGCCCAGCGGCGACTTCCTGATCAAGGCTCTGACGCCGATCGAGAACTTCAACGAATTCTTCGACAGCCAATTCTCCGACGATGAGTTCGACACCGTCGGCGGCCTGGTGATGAGTGCGTTCGGGCATCTGCCCAAGCGCAACGAAACCACGGAAATCGGCTCCTGGCGCTTCCGCATCCTGAATGCCGACAGCCGTCGGATTCACTTGCTGCGCCTGTCGCCCATTGGCCGATAACCCCTGCGAGACCCGCTAAGGACAAAAATGCGCTGGATAACCCGCCCCGGCTGGCCCGGTAACCTGCTGGCCATGGCGGCCGGTGCGATCACTACCCTGGCCTTGGCGCCGTTCGACCTCTGGCCGCTGGCATTGCTGGCGGTCGGCTTGTTCTACGCCGGGCTGCGCGAGCTCTCGCCACGCCAGGCCCTGGGCCGAGGCTGGTGTTTCGGTTTTGGCCTGTTTGGTGCCGGTACCAGTTGGATCTACGTCAGCATCCACAACTTCGGCGGCGCCTCGGTGCTGCTCGCCGGGTTGTTGATGTTGCTGTTCATCGCCGCCATCGCCTGGTTCTTCGCCCTGCCCGCCTGGCTGTGGGCACGCTGGTTGCGCCGCAACGAGGCGCCGCTGGCCGATGCCCTGGCGTTCGCCGCGCTGTGGTTGGGCCAGGAAGCTTTCCGCGGCTGGTTCCTCACCGGGTTCCCCTGGCTGTACTCCGGCTACAGCCAGCTCAACGGCCCGCTGGCCGGCCTCGCGCCGCTGGGCGGGATGTGGCTGATCTCCTTCACCCTGGCCTTGACCGCCGCGCTGCAGTACAACGCGCCCCGGTTGATCCGCACCGGACGCAAGGGCTTTATCGCCGCGGGCGTGATGCTGCTGATCGGCCCATGGGTGGCCGGCCTGGCCCTCAAGGGCCATGCCTGGACCAGTCCTTCGGGCGACCCGCTGAGCGTCGCGGCGATCCAGGGCAACATCGAACAAAGCATGAAGTGGGACCCCGAGCAGCTCAACGCGCAGTTGGCGCTGTACCGCGACATGAGCTTTGCGTCCAAGCGCGTCGACCTGTTGATCTGGCCGGAAACCGCAGTACCGGTGCTCAAGGAATCTGCCCAGGGTTATCTGGACATGATGGGCAGCTTCGCCGCCGAGCGGCATTCGGCGTTGATTACCGGTGTGCCGATTCGCCAACTGGTGCGCCACGAGAAGCGCTATTTCAACGGCATCACCGTGACCGGCGAAGGCGACGGTACTTACTTGAAGCAAAAGCTCGTGCCGTTTGGCGAATACGTGCCACTACAGGACATCCTGCGCGGCCTGATCGCCTTCTTCGACCTGCCCATGTCGGACTTCGCCCGGGGCCCGGCCGACCAGCCACTGCTGCAAGCCAAGGGTTACCAGATCGCGCCGTTCATCTGCTATGAAGTGGTCTATCCGGAATTTGCCGCCAGCTTGTCAGCGCGCAGCGACCTGTTGCTGACCATCAGCAACGACACCTGGTTCGGCACCTCGATCGGCCCGTTGCAACACCTGCAAATGGCCCAGATGCGCGCCCTGGAAGCCGGTCGCTGGATGATCCGCGCCACCAACAACGGCGTCACCGGGCTGATCAACCCCTTCGGCCAGATCACCGCACAGATCCCGCAATTCGAGCGTGGCATCCTGTACGGCGAAGTGGTGCCGATGCACGACCTGACGCCGTACCTGCAATGGCGCTCATGGCCGCTGATCATTTTGTGCCTGTCGCTGTTGGGCTGGGCGTTGATGGCAAGCCGGATGGCCAAGACCGTTTAAGGCCTCTGCCCCCCCTGTGGCGAGGGGATTTATCCCCGCTGGGGCGCGAAGCGCCCCCCATTCAAACTGTCTGGCACACCACAGTGTCAGTTCTATTCTGGGGCTGCTTCGCAGCCCAGCGGGGATAAATCCCCTCGCCACAAATAACAATTCACCACAAAGCCGTTCAGCGATAGAACAACCAATACCCCAACAACCCCATCGCCTCATTCATCAACTGCCCGGACTGCCAGATCGACTTGAACTCCGGCATCCAGCCACCCAGTGGCCGGGCATTGTCCGGGCCCAGGAAGCCGACAGGCGCCGGCACCACTTCAAATCCCGACCGCTCGAAACTCCAGACCGACCGCGGCATGTGCCACGCCTGGGTCACCACCACAACCCGCTTGATGCCTTCCGGCAACAGGATCTCGGCGCTCATCTGGGCGTTTTCCCAGGTGGTGCGGCTACGTCCTTCCTGCCAACGCACGTTGACGCCAAAATCCTCCAGCATCGAGTCGGCCATCAACTTGGCCTCGCTGGGTGGGGTGCCGTAGTGCAAGCCGCCAGTGGTCAGCACGGGCAAGCCCGACGCCTTGGCCAGTCGCGCCGCATAACGCTGGCGTTCGAGGCCGACACCGGTGGGCTGGTCGGAACCCCAGGCCAGGTCACCGCGCTCGCGACCGGAACCCAGCACCACGATGGCGTCGGCACGCTGGGCCAGGGTCGCCCATTCACTGCGCAGCAGCGGCGGCTCACGCTCCAATGCCTTGGCGCTCCACTGCACCACCACCGGCAGGCTCATCAACCAGAAACCGCCCAGGCCCACGGCGAAACACAGGCGGGCCAGGCGCGGCCGAGAATGGCGCCACCACCAGGCGAGCGCCAACAGCAGCAGAAGAATGCCGGGCGGCAATAGAAGTTGTTTGATGAAATAGCGAAAGGGCATCGGGCATCTCCATAGATGCCCGAAGCCTAAGGGGGTTGACGCAAAGCGACAACAGATTCGAAAAAGCCTTGAACCAAAAAAAGCGACACGCGTGAATCCGGCTTTACTTGAACTGCAGCGACCGGATCTTTACTGCATCCTTATCAGGCGTCCGGTCCTTGAGCCACACAACCTTGGCCGAACGGGGCGCTTCGAGACGCTTGAGTACCTGGGCCCCACTGGTGGGGGGGTTATGTCCGGCCTGTTCAAGGTAAGCCTTGACCAGTTCGAACTCTGCGGGGCTCAAGCCTCGCAGTTCCAGCTCTACCGGGCGCTCATCACGCAAGCGACCGGCGGTTCTTGCAGCGTCCAGGGCCACCCCGAGACGATCGATCAGTTTTTCGTACAACTCAGGTGTAGCGACTTTTCGTTGTGATTCAACCATCCCTCACCTCATTGAAGATAAGACTCACTCCCCATTGAGAAGCTTAGCTTCGCTGGGCAAACCGGCAGTGCGCCGCGACCAACGGCCCTGAACACGGGTCATCGCCGATGATCGGCAATGCCTCGGCGGTGGTTCGGCAGCAATCAGGGTTTCCCTCGGCAGAGTGCGGTCATGTATGCTACGGCGCTTCCTGTAACTCCACTTCCAGCTTGGCTGGGCATCGAAAACGCCGCATTCGGCGTCGTCTGCGTCCAGCATGGCAGCGAAGAGGATTGGGCCACCCCATTCAGTACAAAAGTAGCCATGCACGAACACTACCAGCCCCGTGAAATCGAAGCCGCCGCCCAGTCGTTCTGGGACGAGCAAAAGTCCTTTGAAGTCAGTGAACAGCCAGGCAAGGAGACTTACTACTGCCTGTCGATGTTCCCTTACCCCAGCGGCAAGCTACACATGGGGCACGTGCGCAACTACACCATCGGCGACGTGATCTCCCGCTACCAGCGCATGCAAGGCAAGAACGTCCTGCAACCCATGGGTTGGGACGCCTTCGGCATGCCGGCGGAAAACGCCGCGATGAAGAACAACGTAGCCCCCGCCAAGTGGACCTACGAAAACATCGCCTACATGAAGACCCAGCTGCGCAGCCTGGGCCTGGCGGTGGATTGGTCCCGCGAGGTCACCACCTGCAAGCCCGACTACTACCGCTGGGAGCAATGGCTGTTCACCCGCCTGTTCGAAAAAGGCGTGATCTACCGCAAGAACGGCACCGTGAACTGGGACCCGGTGGACCAGACCGTGTTGGCCAACGAACAAGTGATCGACGGTCGCGGCTGGCGCTCCGGCGCGCTGATCGAAAAGCGCGAAATCCCGATGTACTACTTCAAGATCACCGCCTACGCGGATGAGCTCCTGGAGAGTCTCGACGAGCTGACCGGCTGGCCCGAGCAGGTCAAGACCATGCAGCGCAACTGGATCGGCAAGTCCCGGGGCATGGAAGTGCAGTTCCCCTACGACGTCGCCTCCATTGGCGAAGCCGGCACCCTGAAAGTCTTCACCACCCGCCCGGACACCCTGATGGGCGCCACCTATGTGGCCGTGGCCGCCGAACATCCGCTGGCCACCCTGGCGGCCCGGAACAACCCTGAGCTGCAGGCGTTCATCGCCGAATGCAAGGGTGGCAGCGTCGCCGAAGCCGACGTCGCCACCCAAGAGAAGAAAGGCCTGCCAACCTCGCTGTTCGTCGAGCACCCGCTCACCGGCGAGAAACTGCCGGTATGGGTTGCCAACTACGTACTGATGCACTATGGCGACGGCGCTGTCATGGCGGTGCCGGCCCACGACGAGCGCGATTTCGAATTCGCCCACAAGTACAACCTGCCGGTCAAGACCGTGGTGCGCACCAGCACCGGCGACCAGACCCCGGCACCTTGGCAGGACGCCTATGGCGAACACGGCGAGCTGATCAACTCCGGTGAGTTCGACGGCCTGGACTTCGCGGGTGCATTCGATGCCATCGAAGTCGCCCTGATCAAGAAGAACCTCGGCGCCTCGCGCACCCAATTCCGCCTGCGGGACTGGGGCATCAGCCGCCAGCGCTACTGGGGCTGCCCGATCCCGATCGTGCACTGCGACACCTGCGGCGACGTACCGGTGCCGGAAGATCAACTGCCCGTGGTCCTGCCGGAAGACGTCGTACCCGACGGCGCCGGTTCGCCCCTGGCGCGCATGCCCGAGTTCTATGAGTGCAACTGCCCGAAATGCGGTGCACCGGCCAAGCGTGAAACCGACACCATGGACACCTTCGTCGAGTCTTCCTGGTACTACGCGCGCTACGCCTCGCCGCACTATCAAGGCGGCCTGGTGGAAAAATCCGCGGCTGACCACTGGTTGCCAGTGGACCAGTACATCGGCGGCATCGAACACGCCATTCTCCACCTGCTCTACGCACGCTTCTTCCACAAGCTGATGCGTGACGAAGGCCTGGTGAGCTCCAACGAGCCGTTCAAGAACCTGCTGACCCAAGGCATGGTGATCGCCGAGACTTACTATCGTCGCGAAGCCAACGGTGCCTACACCTGGTTCAACCCGAGCGACGTCGAACTCGAACGCGACAGCAAAGCCAAGGTCATCAGCGCCAAGCTGATCGCCGACGGCCTGCCGGTGGAAATCGGCGGCACCGAGAAAATGGCCAAGTCGAAGAACAACGGCGTCGACCCACAGTCGATGATCGACCAGTTCGGCGCGGACACCTGCCGCCTGTTCATGATGTTCGCCTCGCCACCTGACATGAGCGCAGAGTGGTCCGATTCGGGCGTCGAGGGTTCGCACCGTTTCCTCAAGCGCGTCTGGCGCCTGGCCCAAGCCCACGTCACCCAGGGCCTGCCGGGCAGGCTGGACGTCGCCAGCCTGAACGACGAGCAGAAAGCCGTCCGTCGCTCGATTCACCTGGCCATCAAGCAGGCCAGCCATGACGTCGGCCAGAACCACAAATTCAACACCGCCATCGCCCAGGTGATGACGCTGATGAACGTGCTGGAAAAAGCCGCGCAAGGCACCGAGCAGGATCGCGCACTGGTTCACGAAGGCCTGGAAGCCGTGACGTTGCTGCTGGCGCCGATCACCCCACACATCAGCCACGAGCTGTGGAATCGACTGGGTCACGCCGACCCGGTGATTGATGCGCGCTGGCCGGTGGTGGACGAAACCGCGCTGGTGCAGGACAGCCTGACCCTGGTTATCCAGGTCAACGGCAAGCTGCGCGGCCAGATCGAAATGCCGGCTGCGGCAACGCGCGAAGAAGTTGAAGCCGCCGCGCGGGCCAATGAAAACGTGCTGCGCTTCGTCGATGGCCTGACCATTCGCAAAGTGATCGTCGTGCCCGGCAAGCTGGTCAACATCGTCGCAAGCTAATTGGATCGGGCGCGAGGCTCAAGCCTGGCGCCGAATACAACCTGCGGGGTCGCATGGTCGACCCCCATAGGGTTCAAGGGGAGCAACAAGATGATCAAACGTAATCTGCTGGTAGTGGGCCTGGCGGTCCTGTTGAGCGCCTGCGGCTTCCAACTGCGCGGCACCGGCACCACCGAGCTGGCCATCACGGAACTGGACCTCAGCGCACGGGACGCCTATGGCGACACCGTGAAACTGCTGCGCGACACCCTGGAAAACAGTGGCGTGAAAGTCTACAGCGGGGCCCCGTACAAGCTGGTACTGGCCCGTGAACAGCAGAGCCAGCGCAGCCTGAGCTATGCCGGTGCCGGTCGTTCCGCCGAGTACGAACTGAACAACGTGCTGAGCTATGAGATCCGCGGCCAGAACGACCTGGTACTGCTGGACGACAAGCTGCAAGTGCAGAAGGTCTACCTGCATGATGGCAACAACATCACTGGTTCCGACCAGGAGTCGAGCGAAGTGCGCGATGAAATGCGTCGTGACCTCGTACAACGCATGATGCTGCGCCTGCAACAGCTGAGCCCGGCCCAGCTGGAGCAACTGCAACAGACCGCCAACGCCCGCGCCAAGGCCGAAGCCGATGCGCTGGAAGCGGCACGCAAGGCTGAAGCGGAAACCCCGCAACAGTCGCCGATGCAGATCCCGGCTGAATAAGCCTTGCGGGGCGCTCCGGCGCCCCGCTCGCCTTCTCTTATGAAGCTCGCTCCCGCCCAACTCGGTAAACACCTGCAAGGCGCCCTCGCGCCGGTCTACATCATCAGTGGCGATGACCCACTGTTGTGCCAGGAAGCCGCCGACGCCATCCGCGCCGCTGCACGCCAGCAAGGTTTCGACGAGCGCCAGGTATTTGCCGCCGACGCCAGTTTCGACTGGGGCACGCTGCTGCAGGCCGGGGCGAGCATGTCGTTGTTCGCCGAAAAACGCCTACTGGAGCTGCGTTTGCCGTCTGGCAAACCCGGTGACAAAGGCGCCGCTGCGCTGATCGAATATTGCTCTCGCCCGGCCGAGGACACCGTGCTGCTCATCAGCTTGCCGAAACTCGACGGCAGCGCGCAAAAGACCAAATGGGGCAAGGCTCTGGTCGAAGGCCCGCAGACCCAGTTCGTGCAAATCTGGCCGGTGGATGTCAGCCAGTTGCCGAGCTGGATCCGCCAGCGCCTGTCCCAGGCCGGCCTCTCGGCCAGCCAGGACGCAGTGGAGCTGATTGCCGCCCGGGTCGAAGGCAACCTGCTGGCCGCTGCCCAGGAAATCGAAAAGCTCAAGCTGATGGCCGAGGGCGGACAGATCACCGTGGAAACGGTGCAAGCCGCCGTGGCCGACAGTGCGCGCTTCGATGTCTTCGGGCTGACCGATGCGATCCTCAACGGTGAGGCCGCCCATGCCCTGCGCATGCTCGAAGGCCTGCGGGGCGAAGGCGTCGAGCCGCCGGTGATCCTCTGGGCCCTGGCCCGGGAATTACGCCTGCTGGCCAACCTGTCCCTGCAATACAGCCAGGGCGTCCCACTGGACAAAGCCTTCAGCCAGGCCCGCCCACCGGTGTGGGACAAACGCAAACCGCTGATGAGCAAGGCCCTGCAACGCTACTCGGCACCACGCTGGGCGCAATTGCTCCTCGAAGCCCAGCGCATCGACGCGCAGATCAAGGGCCAGGCCGCCGGCTCACCGTGGATGAGCCTCAGTCGCTTGTCGCTGTTGATGGCCGGTCAACGATTGCCCCTGCCTGCCGAGTAAACACACAGCAAGAGCACGCTGCATATCTGTGGCGAGGGGATTTATCCCCGCTGGGCTGCGAAGCAGCCCTAAAACCCGGCACTGCGCAGTGTCAGGCAGTATGAAGGGGGACGCTTCGCGCCCCAGCGGGGATAAATCCCCTCGCCACAGATAATCTCTCACTACACGATGTGTGTCCGTCCGAACGACACTTCCTGCACAATGCAGGGACTGGACAGCCCGCTAACTCTGCCCCATGATTTGCCCCGCAAAACCCACCCCACGAGAGACACCATCATGAGCAAAAAGCCATCCAGGCATGGCCCCAACAAGGCCAAATCCATCATCGCCCAGCCCCTGTTCCGCAGCCGCCAGGAACGACCCGCCAAGGGCAAAGGCAGCTACCGCCGCGAAGCCTTCCAGTCTGACAACTGGGAGGCTTCTTGCTTTGTGGCAGCTTGAAACACCCGGACAAGCCCTACACCCCTTTCGCGTGATAAGGTCAGCACCTGATTTGTATTTCTGGACCCGTGCATGCCCTTCTGTCTTTCCCATCGTTGGCCACTGCGCCAGATGATTGTTGCCGCCAGCGTTGCCCTGCTTGTCGCCTGCGCCGAAAAACCTACTGCCGCCGACGCCCAACCGCTCCAGACAGCCCCCGCCGTGACCGCTCCGGCCATCGTCCCGCCGCTGGTGCCGACCGGTGAAGACCTGGCCATTGCGCCCACCCAGACCTTCGCGCAATGGCAGGCAGGGTTTCGCAAGGAGGCACTGGCCGCCGGGATCCGTGGCGACCTGTTCGATCGTGCGTTTGTCGGCGTCAGCCCGGACATGAGCGTGATCAAGGCCGATCGCAGCCAGCCGGAATTCACCCGTCCCGTGTGGGAATACCTCGATGGCGCGCTATCGCCTCTGCGGGTCAACAAAGGCAAGAGCCTGATCCAGCAGAACGCCCAGGTCCTGCAAAGCATCGAGCAGCGTTATGGCGTCGATCGCGAGGCGCTGGTGGCGGTGTGGGGCATGGAGAGCAACTTTGGCCAGTTCCAGGGTAGCAAGTCGGTGATCAATTCCCTGGCGACCTTGGCCTACGAAGGACGGCGCCCGGGTTTTGCCCATGCGCAACTGATCGCCGCGCTGCAAATCCTGCAACAGGGCGATATCACACCGGAAAAAATGCTCGGTTCCTGGGCCGGCGCCATGGGCCAGACCCAGTTCATTCCCACCACGTACAACACCCATGCAGTGGATTTCGACGGCGACGGTCGCCGCGACATCTGGGGCAGCTCCACCGACGCCCTGGCCTCGACCGCCCATTACCTGCAAAGCTCCGGCTGGCAGCGTGGCCAGCCATGGGGGTTCGAGGTCGATCTCCCAGAGGGCTTCGACTACACACTGGCCGATGGCACGATCCGCAAGCCTGTTGCTGAATGGGAGCGACTGGGGGTTTCAGAATATGGCGGCCTGCCAATAACCCCGGATGACAAACAGCTCTCGGCGTCTCTGCTCCTGCCGGCCGGCCATCGCGGCCCGGCGTTCCTGATCTTCGATAACTTCCGCGCCATCCTCAAGTACAACAACTCGTCGTCCTATGCCTTGGCGGTCGGGTTGTTATCAAAGCGCTTTACCGACGGCGGACTGGTCTATGGCCAGTGGCCCAAGGAGGATCTGCCCCTGAGCCGCAGCGAACGCATCGAGCTGCAAACCCTGCTGGGCAAGCACAACTACGACGCGGGCAACCCCGACGGCATCATCGGCGCCAACACCCGCAAGGCCATCCGCAGCGCCCAGCAGTCGTTCGGCTGGCCGGCGGATGGGTATCCGACGCAGCAGTTGCTGGAGGCATTGCGTAACCGCTGAATTGCCGTATGGCGGCTACCGCTATCGCGAGCAAGCTTTGCTCGCGATGGCTGACTCCCAAGCGCTACATGACTAGCGACTGACCACCACATCCTGCTCCAGCACCAACTTCTTCTCCCCCGCATCCAATCTCACCAACGCCCCCATGGGCAAGGTCAGGTTCGGATCGCAGTGCCCGCTGCGCCAGCCGGACAGCACCGGGATACGCAATGGCTCGAAGGTCTGCTTGAGCAACCTATTCAACGTCTCGACATCGACCCCGGCCACATCCCCTACCAACACACCGCGTAGTTTGTGCAACGTGCCGGCCAATCGAAGCTGAGTCAGCAACCGGTCGATGCGATACAGCGGCTCGTTGATGTCTTCGATGAACAGGATTACCCCGTCGGCCTCGATCTGATAAGGCGTGCCCATGGTCGCGGCAATCATCGACAGATTGCCCCCCAGCAGACGACCGTGGGCGATGCCCGGTTCAACGGTGGTCAATGGATACGTTGCCGGATGGCTTAGCACGCTGCCGGCCTTCAACTGGCCACGCAGCAGGCTGAAAAACGAGGTGACGGTTGGGGGTTCCTTGTCGCCCAGCAGATCGGCGTTGAGCAGCGGGCCGTGGAAGGTGACGAAGCCTGCGTAGCGGCTGATGGCCAGGTGCAGGGCGGTGATGTCGCTGTAGCCTACGAATGGCTTGGGGTTGCGTCGCAGGAGGTCGAAGTCGATGCGGTCCAGCAGGCGTGGTGTGCCGTAGCCGCCCCGTAGGCAGATGATCGCGGTGACTTCTGGGTCGGCGAAGGCGGTGTGCAGGTCGTTGAGGCGTATTTCGTCGCTGCCGGCGAGGTAGCCGTTCTTTTCGTAGACGCCTGGGAGGATTCGCAGTTCATGACCTCGGGCGCGCATCCATTGGATGGCTTTTTCCGTGTCCAGGGGGGCGGGACCGGCGGGGGCGATCACGGCGATCAGGCCTTCGGATGGGAGAGCTGGGACGGGGTGATGTGGGGTTAGGTCCATGCGTTTCCCGCTTTGTCGGCTTGTGTGTATATCCGTTTCTTGTGTAACGGCTACTTATGGTTCCGCTCTTACAGCGGGTCACTTTTGGAAAAGCGCCAAAAGTAACCAAAAACGCTTTGCCCCACCACTCGGTGCCTCGCCTAGGCTCGGCATGCCCTCACTCCGGCATTGCTCCGTGGGCCGCCGCGAAGGGCCATCCATGGCCCAGCGCGGCTAACCCGGCATCCATGCCGGGATGCCCACTACGCAATGCCTGCGTTCGGCCAGCGTGGTTTAACGGGGCGCCAAGATCAAGATCAAGATCAAGATCAAGATCCAAAGCAAAGCAAAGCAAAGCAAAGCAAAGCAAAGCAAAGCAAAGCAAAGCAAAGCGCGGCACATCCAGCATCTGTGTAACTGAAGCACCGCTATCGCGAGCAAGCTCGCTCCCACAGGGCTTTGCGGTGTTCGCAATATCTGGGTAGGTGCAAAAACCTGTGGGAGCGGGTGATCACAGCATCTGCACACGACACAAAACCTTGCTCGCGATGCATCGGCACAGCCAACATCACCACAAACCTATCCTCCGCTTTCCCGAGCAAGCCCGCTCCCACAGAAGAAACGCGTTCACTCTAAGCCAGGCCGGCTATAAGGCCGCCTCGCGCAGCTTTTGATCTGGGGCGCCCCGTTAACCACGATGGCCGAACGCAGGTATTGCGCAGTGGGCACCTCGGCATGGATGCCGAGGTAGCCGCGCTGGGCCATGGATGGCCCTTCGCGGCGGCCCACGGAGCAATGCCGGAGTGAGGGCACACCGAGCCTAAGCGAGGTGCCGAGTGGTGGGGCAAGAGCGTTTTGGTTACTTTTGCGCTCTTCAAAAGTGACCCGCTGTAAGAGCGGAACCATAAGCCGCCGTTACGCAAAAACGGATATGCACACCACCCCAAAAACCAACGCTAAAAAATCAGGATCCGAGCAGCTCAGCCTTGACCAACTTAGCCTGCTCATCCGCATGATACGAAGACCGCACCAACGGCCCCGAAGCCACGTTCTTGAAGCCCATCTTGTACCCTTCCTCAGCAAACCAGGCAAAGGTATCCGGATGCACAAAACGCTGCACCGGCAGGTGACTACGCGAAGGCTGCAAGTACTGCCCCAAGGTCAACATATCGATGTCATGCTCACGCATGCGCTTCATGACCTCGATGACTTCCTCATCAGTCTCACCCAGGCCCAGCATCAAGCCGGACTTGGTCGGAATGTGCGGCATCATCTGCTTGAAGCGTTGCAGCAAGGTCAACGACCACTGGTAATCCGAACCCGGACGCGCGGCCTTGTACAGGCGCGGTACGGTTTCCAGGTTGTGGTTGAACACATCCGGTGGCTCGGCGGCGGTGATTTCCAGGGCGATGTCCATGCGGCCACGGTAATCGGGCACCAGGGTTTCCAGCTGGACATTCGGCGACAGTTTGCGGATCTCGCGGATGCAGTCGGCGAAGTGCTGGGCACCGCCGTCACGCAGGTCGTCACGGTCCACCGAGGTGATGACCACGTACTTGAGCTTCAGGTCGGCGATGGCGATGGCCAGGCTTTCCGGCTCGTTGGTGTCCAATGGCTTCGGACGGCCGTGGCCAACGTCACAGAATGGGCAGCGACGGGTGCAGATATCGCCCATGATCATGAACGTGGCGGTGCCGCCGGAGAAGCACTCGCCCAGGTTCGGGCAGGAGGCTTCTTCGCAGACGCTGTGCAGCTTGTGCTTGCGCAGCAGGGCCTTGATACGGTCGACTTCCGGGGACACCGGGATGCGCACGCGAATCCAGTCAGGCTTCTTCGGCAATTCGGTGGTCGGAATGATCTTGACCGGGATGCGTGCAACCTTCTCGGCGCCGCGCAGCTTGACGCCGGCCTCTACCTTGGCACGTGGGGCCGGACGCTCGGTGACGTCCTGCGTCGGGATAATGGTTTGCACTGCATCAGTAGTCATATCAGTCGATTCCGCCCGTGAGGGTCGTCTGCTCAGCATAGTCGAGGTGTTTGACGAGCTGCGCGCGCAGCCGGGCACTTACCTCGGCAAATTCAATCGATCCTGCATGCTCGCTCAACTGGGTCATCGCCAGTCCCGCGTAGCCACAGGGATTAATCCGTCGAAATGGCGCAAGGTCCATGTCCACGTTCAGCGCCAGGCCATGAAACGAACAGCCATGGCGGATTCGCAATCCCAAGGAGGCGATCTTCGCCCCGTCGACATAGACACCCGGCGCATCCGGCTTGGCCGCCGCCGTCACACCGTAGCTGGCCAGCAGCTCGATCAGGCATGTCTCCATGCGGGTGACCAGCTCGCGCACGCCAAACCCCAGCTTGCGCACATCCAATAACAGGTAGGCGACCAATTGGCCAGGACCATGGTAGGTCACCTGCCCGCCCCGGTCGACCTTCACCACCGGGATATCCCCCGGCAGCAGCAGGTGCTCGGCCTTGCCGGCCTGGCCCTGGGTGAACACCGGCGGGTGTTCCACCAGCCAGACTTCATCGTCGACGGTAGTGCCGCGTTCGTTCGTGAAGCGTTGCATGGCATGCCAGACCGGCTCGTAAGCCATCGTGCCCAGCTCGCGAAAGCCCAGCGTGCCCGGCATCACAACACCATGTGCACGAAACCGGTCGCACGCAGCTCGCTGTTGATGTCGTAGAGCTGTTCCTGGCCGGTGGCAATGATGTGCAACTGGATCGTCGTGTACTTGCCGTTGGTACTCTGGCGCTCGGCCAGGGTCTTGTGGTCAACGGTGGCATGTTTTTCAAGGATCGCAATGATCCGGTCCTTGAAACCCACGCCGGTGTCGCCGATGACCTTGATCGGATAATCCGCGCAGGGGAATTCGATCTTCGGCGCTTTTACTTCAGAGTCTGTCATGGGGTAACGGCCTCGTAAGCCGTGGTAACGCACATGGCCCCGCTCCGAATGGGAACGAGGCCATGCAGGTCAACACTTCAATCAGTTGAACAAGCCGTAGAAGAATAGACGGATGCTATCCCACATGCGGCGGAAGATACCACCTTCCTCGACCGCGTCCAGAGCGATCAGGTCGGCGCTGTGCACCACTTTGTCGTCCAGTTTGACTTCGACTTTACCGATCACGTCGCCCTTGGCGATGGGAGCGGTCAGTTGCGGGTTCATGGTCATGCTGGCAGCGAGCTTCTTGAGCTGGCCTTTAGGCAAGGTCATGGTCAGGTCTTGGGCCAGGCCGGCCTTCACCTGATGGGTGGTGCCTTTCCAGACCTGGGCCTGGGCCAGTTCGGTGCCCTTCTGGTAGAAGGTCTGGGTTTCGAAGAAGCGGAAACCGTAGGTCAGCAGCTTCTGGGTTTCAGCGGCACGGGCCACTTCGCTGCTGGTGCCGAAGACGACGGCGATCAGGCGCATGCCGTCACGCACAGCCGAAGACACCATGCAGTAGCCAGCTTCGTCGGTGTGGCCGGTCTTCAGGCCATCGACGGTCTTGTCGCGCCACAGCAGCAGGTTGCGGTTAGGCTGCTTGATGCCGTTCCAGAAGAATTCCTTCTGGGAGTAGATGGCGTAGTGCGCCGGGTCTTCATGAATGATCGCCCGCGCCAGGATCGCCATGTCGTGAGCCGACGAGTAGTGCTCAGGGTTCGGCAGGCCGGTAGGATTCATGAAGTGGCTGTTGGTCATGCCCAGGTCGGCCACGGTCTTGTTCATCATGTCGGCGAACGCATCTTCGCTGCCGGCGATGTGCTCGGCCAGGGCGACGCTGGCGTCGTTGCCGGACTGGATGATGATGCCGTGCAGCAGGTCGCTGACGGTCACTTGCGAACCGACCTTGATGAACATCCGCGAACCGCCGGTACGCCAGGCGTTTTCGCTGACGGTCACCGGATCGTTTTCACCGATCTGGCCACGACGGATTTCCAGGGTGGCGATGTAGGCGGTCATCAGCTTGGTCAGGCTGGCCGGTGGCAGGCGCTGGTCACCGTTGTTCTCTACCAGGACCTCGCCGCTGCTGGCATCCATGAGCACAAAGGATTTGGCGGCCAATTGAGGAGGCGCAGGCATCATCTCCACCGCGAACGCGGCTGGGGAGAGAAGCAGCGGGACTAGCAGGCAAAGGCGTTTGGCAAAGGTGGTGATGTTCATCCGTCTCTCGAAATCGCTAATGGGACTGCCCGAAGGCAAAACTGAAACAGGCAACCTTCTAACGGGTCGCCGCGTATTTAAGTTGCTCACTCACAACCCTTGCCGGGCTTTTGTTATTCATGGAGCCAACAACCTGGCCCGCTCCAACCGCAAGCGGGCCTCAATCAATTACTCGGCGGTGACCAGGCTCGGCGAACCGAGATTGGCCAGGCGCACACTGTTCTGCACTTGCTGGACTTCACCCGGAGAACCGATCGGCCCCAGGCGCACCCGATGCAGTGTCTGCTGGTTGCGCACGATCGAACTGATGAACACCGGGGCGCTCACCATCGAGCTGAGCTTCGACCTCAGCAGCTCGGCAGCGTCCGGGTTGGCGAACGCGCCCACTTGCAGAAACTGGCCAGACGCTGTTGCAGAAGCGTTTTTTTTTGCGTCGAGCTGAACGGGCACTACGGCCGCCGCGTGCTGCTGCGGCGGTGGCGTCCACTGCTCGACCGTGCCGGTGGACGCCGTCACGGTCGGCGCGGCATTTTGCGCCACTTTCGGCTCGTTGAGCATCAAAGGCGCCGGACGGCCGCGTTGGGCCCACCATTCCTGCGGGTCGATACCTTCAACCTTGACCCGGGCGGTGCCGATTTCAGCGTAACCGAGTTTTTTCGCCGCCGCATACGACAAGTCGATGATGCGGTCGGAATAGAACGGCCCACGGTCATTGACCCGCAGGATCACGCTCTTGTTGTTGTCCAGGTTGGTCACCCGCACATAGCTGGGCAGCGGCAAGGTCTTGTGGGCCGCGCTCATGCCATACAGGTCATACACCTCGCCGTTGGCGGTGTTCTGGCCGTGGAACTTGGTGCCATACCAGGACGCCGTGCCCGAGGCCACGTAGCGCTTGGAGTCGGACAGCGGGAAATAGGTCTTGCCCAACACCGTGTAGGGGTTGGCCTTGTAGGGGCCCGTGTGCAGGGTCGGCGTGGCATCGGGAATGCGCGAGACATCCACATCCCACCACGGCGCGCCGTCCTTGTGGGCCCGGTTGATGTCCAGGCCGGGCGTCGCGCGCACGGCGGTGGAGTTCTTCTGGGCCGGCGCGCGGCTGGTCGAACAACTGACGACCAACAGCGACAGCGCG
The DNA here is from genome assembly GCF_900119205.1 of Pseudomonas sp. NFACC16-2. NCBI lineage: Bacteria > Pseudomonadati > Pseudomonadota > Gammaproteobacteria > Pseudomonadales > Pseudomonadaceae > Pseudomonas > Pseudomonas sp. NFACC16-2. The sequence goes on from NZ_FPIX01000017.1 coordinate 74,488, forward strand.
GCCAACGCCACGAGCTTGAGGGGTTTGGCTTTCAGGGGTAGATAGGTAGGCAATGCCCGCATTATTTGACGCCCCGTGCTTTGACCAGCTCTTCAGACAGTTGATATACGGCCATGGCGTACATCACGCTGCGGTTATAACGCGTAATCGCGTAGAAATTCTTCAGACCCATCCAGTATTCGGGGCCTTGTTCGCCTTCCAGGCGTATCGCGGTGACCGGCATGTCGTCACGCAGCGCATCATGACTCGACCAGCCCAACGCCCGCAACTCCCCGACGGTTTTCGTCGGCTCGATGCCCTCGGTCAGGCCCTCGTCCACCTGCTCGCCACGCACGTCGGCACGGCTGACCACCGGCTGGCCGGCTTCCCAGCCGTGGCGCTTGAAATAGCTGGCAACACTGCCGATGGCATCGGTCGGGTTGGTCCAGATATTGATGTGACCGTCGTCGTCGAAGTCCACCGCGTAAGCACGAAAACTGCTGGGCATGAATTGCGGCAGCCCCATGGCTCCGGCATAAGAACCCTTGAGGGTCAGCGGATCAACCTGCTCTTCGCGGGCCAGCAGCAAGAACTCGCGCAGCTCCTTGCGAAAGAATTCGGCGCGCGGCGGGTAATCGAAGCCCAGGGTCGACAGCGCGTCGATCACCCTGAAATTCCCGGTGTTACGGCCAAAGAACGTCTCGACGCCAATGATAGCCACAATGAACTGGGCCGGTACGCCGTATTCCTGCTCGGCACGGGCCAGGGCCGCCTCGTGCTGGCGCCAGAAGTCCACGCCCCGGGCGATACGCGCCTCGGTGATGAACATCGGCCGGTACTCGCTCCACTGCTTGACCCGCTCGGCGGGCCGGGAGATGGCGTCAAGGATCGACTGCTTGCGCTCGGCCTCGCGAAATACCCCCATCAGCTGCTCACCGGCAAAACCGTAGTCGCGGGTCATCTCACCGACGAATTCGGCCACCTGTGGCGAACCTTCGTATTCGCCTGCCTGGGCATGCGGCGCACCGCCCAGGAAGCCGACCAGGCCGATCCACGGCGCATATCGCGTCGACCAGCCACGCATTGCTTGCATTGAACTCTTCACCTTATTCAAACCTGCGCGATCCACTTGCGATGCGTATGAATCGACATCAAGACCCCAAACGCTGACAGTAGTGTCACCAGCGAAGTTCCTCCGTAGCTAATGAATGGCAACGGCACCCCCACGACCGGCAACAGGCCACTGACCATACCGATGTTGACGAAAACATAAACAAAAAACGTCATGGTCAGGCTGCCCGCGAGCAACTTGCCGAACAATGTCTGGGCCTGGGCGGTGATCACCAAGCCGCGACCGATCAGCAGCAGGTAGATCAACAGCAACACGCAGATGCCTACCAGGCCGAACTCCTCGCCCAGTACGGCGATGATGAAGTCGGTGTGGCTTTCCGGCAAAAAGTCCAGGTGCGACTGGGTGCCCATCAGCCAGCCCTTGCCGAACACCCCGCCGGAGCCGATGGCGGCCTTGGACTGGATGATGTTCCAGCCAGTGCCCAACGGATCGCTCTCCGGGTCGAGGAAGGTCAGGATTCGTTGCTTCTGGTAGTCGTGCATCACGAAGTACCACATGGCCACCGAGACCGGCACCGCGATGGCGACGACGCTGAGGATCCAGCGCCAGCGCAAACCGCCCATGAACAGCACGAAGGCGCCACCGGCCAGGATCAGCAGCGAAGTGCCAAGGTCCGGCTGGCGCACGATCAGGATGAACGGGATGCCGATCAGCAACAGGCTGATGCACACGTGCTTGAGCTGCGGCGGCAGGGTGCGCTTGGCCAGGTACCAGGCGATGGTCGCCGGCATGATGATCTTGAGGAATTCCGAAGGCTGGAAGCGGATCACCCCGGGAATGTTGATCCAGCGAGTGGCGCCCATGGCGTTGTGGCCCATCACGTCCACCACCACCAGCAGGCTCACGCCCACCACATAGGCCAGCGGCACCCAGCGGGCCATGAAACGCGGCTCGAGCTGGGCAATGACGACCATCGACACCAGGCCGATGCCGAACGAGGTGGCCTGCTTGCCCAGCAGGTCCCAGTTCTTGCCACTGGCCGAATACAGCACGAACAGGCTGCCTGCGGCCAGGGTCAGCAGCAGGATCAGCAACGGACCATCGATGTGCATGCGCTGCAGCAAGGTGGCACGGCGGCGCATCACATCTTCGCTGGAGAGGATCCGGTCGAAATTATTCTTCACGGGCCGTAGCCTCCGCAGTGATGGGGCTTGCGTATTCCGGCTTGAGCTGGCCGTGCTCGTCCAGCAGCCAGGCGTCCATGATCTGGCGCACCACCGGCGCGGCGACGCCGGAACCCGACTCACCGTTCTCGACCATCACCGATACGACGATCTTCGGGTTGTCGGCCGGCGCGAAGCCGACGAACAAGGCGTGGTCGCGATGGCGTTCCTGGACCTTGGAGCGGTCGTACTTCTCGCCCTGCTTGATGGCGACGACCTGGGCCGTACCGCTCTTGCCGGCAATCCGGTATTGCGCACCGATGGACGCCTTGCGGGCGGTGCCGCGGGCGCCGTGCATCACCTGCTGCATGCCGTTGTTGACCTTCTGCCAGTCCGACGGGTTGCGCAGGATGATGTCTGGCATCGGGTCCGGGTCCACCGGTTTCTGGCCTTCGATGGTCTTGGCCAGGTGCGGGCGATACCACTTGCCCTTGCTCGCCACCAGCGCCGTGGCCTGGGCCAGTTGCAGTGGCGTGGCCTGCATGTAGCCCTGGCCGATCCCCAGGATCAGGGTTTCGCCGGGGAACCAGGCCTGGCGCCGGGTCGCCCGCTTCCATTCGCGCGAAGGCATCAGGCCGGGGGATTCCTCGAACATATCCAGGGAGACTTTCTGACCGAGACCGAACTTGTTCATGTAGGACGACAACCGATCGATCCCCAGCTTGTGGGCCAAGTCATAGAAGTAGGTGTCGTTGGAACGCATGATCGCCGTTTCCAGGTCCACATAACCGTCGCCGGTGCGGTTCCAGTTGCGGTACTTGTGGTCGTAGTTGGGCAGCATGTAATAGCCGGGGTCATAGACCCGGCTCGACGCGGTCACCACGCCGGAGTCCAGCCCGGCAATCGCCACGGCCGGCTTGATGGTCGACCCCGGCGGATAGAGGCCGCGCAGCACACGGTTGAACAGTGGCCGATCGATGGAATCGCGCAACTCGGCGTAGGCCTTGAAGCTGATGCCGGTGACGAACAGGTTCGGGTCGAAACTCGGCTGGCTGACCATTGCCAACACCTCGCCGGTGTTCGGGTCCAGCGCCACCACGGCACCACGCCGACCGCCCAGCGCCGCTTCGGCGGCCTCTTGCAGTTTGATGTCCAGGCTCAGGACGATGTCCTTGCCGGGAATCGGGTCGGTGCGCTTGAGCACTCGCAATACGCGGCCGCGGGCGTTGGTTTCGACTTCCTCGTAACCCACCTGGCCATGCAGCTCAGGCTCGTAGAAACGCTCGATGCCGGTCTTGCCGATATGGTGGGTGCCGCTGTAATTGACCGGATCGAGGGTCTTGAGCTCTTTCTCGTTGATCCGTCCCATGTAGCCGACCGAGTGGGCAAAGTGCGGCCCCTGGGGATAATGCCGCACCAACTGCGCCACCACCTCGACGCCGGGCAGGCGGAACTGGTTCACGGCGATCAGGGCGATCTGTTCTTCGGTCAGCTCGAACAGGATCGGCACCGGCTCGAACGGACGTCGGCCCTGGCGCATGCGCTTCTCGAAGATCGCCCGGTCCTCGGGCGTCAGTTGCAGCACTTCGACGATCACGTCGAGCACGTGCTGCCAGTCGCCGGAGCGCTCGCGGGTCATGCTCAGGCTGAAACTGGGACGGTTATCCGCCACCACCACGCCATTGCGGTCGAAGATCAACCCGCGGGTCGGCGGAATCGGCTGCACATGTACCCGGTTGTTTTCCGACAGGGTCGAGTGGTACTCGTACTGGATCACCTGGAGGAAATACAAGCGCGCAATCAGCACACAGATCAGCGTCACCACCGTAATAGCGCCGAACACGACGCGGCCCCGCACCAGACGGGCGTCTTTTTCGTGGTCCTTGATGCGGATCGGCTGGGGCATGGGGCTGGATTACTTGTGGTAAGGGTGCCCGGACAGAACTGTCCAGGCACGATACAGCTGTTCGCCGATCAGGATCCGCACCAGCGGGTGTGGCAACGTCAACGGCGACAATGACCAGCGCTGATCGGCCCGGGCACAGACTTCCGGCGCCAGCCCTTCCGGGCCACCGACCATGAAATTGACCGTGCGCGCGTCCAACCGCCAGCGATCGAGCTCCACCGCCAGTTGCTCGGTGCTCCAGGGCTTGCCATGGACTTCGAGGGTGACAATGCGCTCGTTCGGCCCGACCTTGGCCAGCATGGCTTCGCCTTCCTGGCGGATGAAGCGCGCCACGTCGGCGTTCTTGCCACGGGTATTGAGCGGAATTTCCACCAGTTCCAGGGCCAGCTCGGACGGAAGACGCTTGGCATATTCATGCCAGCCTTCTTCCACCCACTTGGGCATGCGAGAACCGACGGCGATCAGGCGCAGTCGCACAGCGGTCCCTTATTGCTGGTCTTTGTTGAGCTTGGTGAAGTGCTCATGGGGGTTTTCCGGGCTGTGGTGCGCGGCGCTGGCCGAACGGCTCTGCTCGGCACCGGCCCACAGGCGCTCCAGGTCATAGAACTGGCGAGCCGAGGCCGTCATCATGTGCACGATGACGTCGTCCATATCCAGCAGTACCCAGTCGCTGTCGCCCTTGCCTTCTTCACCCAGCGGCTTGACGCCCTGGGCCTTGACCGCTTCGCGGACCTTGTCCAGCATCGCGCCGATCTGGCGGTTGGAGGTACCGGTGGCGATGATCATGTAGTCCGTGATGCTCTGCTTTTCACGAACGTCGATCACCTGGATGTCCTGGGCCTTGACGTCTTCCAGGGCCGCAACGGCGACCTTGACCAGTTCTTCACCGGCCAGTACGACGCCGGTGTGGGCCTCTACCGGCAGCGGGGCGCTTTTGAACGTGCCTTTGCGCTTTACTTTGTTTACGTCTTTGTCAGTCATATAAAACTCGTTTTGCTCGTATGTTCGGGCGCTTCGCTACACGCATTCACGTGCCTTGAAGCACACCTTTTTCAGTTCGACGCACGGTAAAGTCCGTGCGCATCGATGTAGGCCAGGACCGCGTCGGGCACCAGGAAACGTACCGACTTACCGCTGGCCAGCAGTTGACGGATCTGGGTGGCGGATACCGCGAGCGGCGTCTGCCAGACGAATGCAATCTGTCCGCTCGGCCCTTTCAGGGCCAGCGGGTCGCTCACCGAGCGGGCCGCCAGCAGGTTGCGCAAGGCATCCGGCGGCTCGCTGTCGGCATCCGGGCGTTGCAGCACCAGGATGTGGCAATGCTGGAGCAACTCTTCCCAGCGATGCCAAGTGGGCAGGCCGCAAAATGCGTCCCAGCCCAGAAGCAGAAAAACCTGGGCATCAGCGGCCAGTTCGGCGCGCATCAGCTCCAGGGTATCAATGGTGTAGGACGGTTTGTCCCGCTGCAATTCGCGGGCGTCCACCACCAACGGCGCCACACCGGCCACCGCGCACTCGACCATCGCCAGGCGGTCCTGCGCCGACACCTGGGGCGTATCCCGGTGAGGCGGCCGGGCGCTGGGCGTCAGGCGTAGCTCATCGAGGGCCAGGGCGTCGGCGACTTCCAGCGCACCGCGCAAATGGCCGATGTGCACCGGGTCGAACGTGCCGCCCAGGATGCCAATGCGCCGGGGCGCAGTTGTCGTCGTCACAGCGGCTGACGGGTCGAGATCGCCCAAGTCAGACTGGCTCCTGTCCGCGCAACTGGCCGTCACCGACCACGATGTACTTCTCGCAGGTCAGGCCTTCGAGGCCCACCGGGCCGCGGGCGTGCAGCTTATCAGTAGAAATGCCGATCTCGGCACCCAATCCGTATTCAAAGCCATCGGCGAAGCAGGTCGGGGTGTTGATCATCACCGACGCCGAATCCACTTCGGCCACGAAGCGCCGGGTTTCACCCAGGTGCTCACTGACAATGGAGTCGGTGTGGTGCGAGCCGTGGCGGTTGATGTGCTCGATGGCCTCGTCCAGCCCGTCGACCACACGGATCGACAGGATCGGCGCCAGGTATTCGGTGTCCCAGTCTTCTTGCGTGGCCGCAACGGCCTCGATGATCGCCCGGGTGCGCTCGCAACCACGCAGCTCGACGCCTTTTTCGCGGAACTGGGCAGCCATCGACGGCAGGAAGTCCTTGGCCACGGCCTGATCCACCAACAGGGTTTCCATCGCGCCGCAGATACCGTAGCGGTAGGTCTTGGCGTTGAAGGCGATGCGCTGGGCTTTCGGCAGCTCGGCGTGGGCGCTGACGTAGACGTGGCAGATGCCGTCCAGGTGCTTGATCACCGGCACGCGGGCATCACGGCTGACCCGCTCGATCAGGCCCTTGCCGCCACGTGGCACGATGACATCGACGAACTCGGGCATGGTGATCAATGCGCCGACTGCGGCACGGTCAGTGGTCTCCACCACTTGCACCACGGCCGCCGGCAGATCGGCCTCGGCCAGGCCGCGCTGGATGCAGGCGGCAATGGCACGGTTGGAATGGATCGCCTCGGAGCCGCCACGCAGGATGGTCGCGTTACCCGACTTCAGGCACAGGCTGGCGGCGTCGATGGTCACGTTCGGCCGCGACTCGTAGATGATCCCGACCACACCCAGGGGCACGCGCATCTTGCCGACCTGGATGCCCGACGGCCGGTAGCTCATGTCGCGGATCGCCCCGACCGGGTCCGGCAGGGCCGCGACCTGGCGCAGGCCGACGATCATGCCGTCGATGCGTGCAGGGGTCAGCGCCAGGCGTTCGAGCATGGCCGGTTCCAGACCATTGGCCCGGCCGGCGGCCAGGTCCAGTTCGTTGGCAGCGGACAACTCGGCACGCGCAGCGTCCAGCGCATTGGCGGCGGCCTGCAGGGCGCGGTTTTTCTGCGCGGTGCTGGCCCGGCCGATGATGCGCGACGCCTGGCGAGCGGCGCGACCCAGGCGGGTCATGTAGTCAAGAACGGACTCAGTCATGGTCTGTGTGGTCTTGGCGATGAGGAAAGCGGCAGATTATAGCTGTCGTAACCCTCGACTAACAGCATGGACTCACGGTGGTGACCGGCGGAGCAGCAAAACAGGCGTAAACAGCCGGTTGAAGCGACTGTTCAGCGGTGATTAAGCTTTCCGTTGCTATCATCGCGCTTCCTTTGGCCTCCCTTTGTTTATCGCCATGACCGATTTGCCATCGCCCAACGCCCTGCCCCACGCCTTTTTCGATCGAGACGCCCAGGTGCTTGCCAAGGACCTGCTGGGCAAAGTCATCCGTCACAAGGTCGGTGACCTGTGGCTCAGCGCGCGGATCATCGAGACCGAGGCGTATTACTTCGCCGAAAAAGGCAGCCACGCCTCGCTGGGCTACACGGAAAAACGTAAGGCTTTGTTTCTGGATGGCGGCCACATCTATATGTACTACGCCCGGGGCGGCGATTCGCTGAACTTCAGCGCCCAGGGCCCGGGCAATGCGGTGTTGATCAAATCGGCCTACCCGTGGGTCGATGCCCTTTCCGGGCCGGCGAGCCTGGCGCAAATGCTGCTCAACAACCCCGACGCCCAAGGTCGGCCGCGCACGCCGCAAAAGCTCTGTGCCGGCCAGACCTTGCTGTGCAAGGCCCTGGGGCTGAAAGTGCCGGACTGGGACGCCAAACGCTTCGACCCCGAGCGCTTGCTGGTGGAAGACGTGGGCGTGCCGACCGTCAACGTGATCCAGACCACCCGCCTGGGCATTCCCTTGGGCCGGGACGAGCATTTACCCTACCGCTTCGTCGATGCCGCCTACGCACCCTGGTGCACCCGGAACCCGCTGCGACGGGGACAGGTCGAAGGTCGCGATTATTTCTTGCTTGGATGAACACACCGCTCCCACAGTAAAAAAAGCATGCTGCTTAATATTCAATGGAGTTGTATTTATGGGCCCATGGCTCGATAGCATCACCGGCTGGTTGACCGTCAACCCGCAATGGCTGGCGGTGGCGGTGTTCATCGTCGCCTGCGTGGAGTGCCTGGCCATCGCCGGCCTGATCGTGCCGGGTACCGTGCTGTTGTTTGCCATCGCCGTGCTGGCCGGCAGCGGCGCGTTGTCCTTGGGCGAGACGTTGCTGCTGGGCCTGCTTGGCGGGCTGCTCGGGGACCTGGTGTCGTACTTCCTCGGCCGGCATTTCCACCAGAACATCCGGCGCCTGCCCGGGCTGCGGCATCACCCGGAATGGATGAGCGCGGCGGAAAACTATTTCCAGCGCTACGGCATCGCCAGCCTGCTGGTGGGGCGTTTTATCGGCCCGCTACGGCCCATGTTGCCGATGGTGGCCGGGATGTGCGACATGCCGTTCCCACGCTTCGCCGCCGTCAGCGTGTTGGCCGCGGCGGGCTGGACCGTGGCGTACCTGCTGCCGGGCTGGGCCACCGGGGCGGCGTTTCGCCTGCCGCTGCCTGAAGGCTTCTGGCCACAGGCCGGCGTGGTCATCGGCAGCATCGCGGTGATGATCGGGCTGAGCGTCAACAGCAGCCTGCGTCGTCATCGCCATGCCACGGCGCTGATCGCTGGCATCGGCCTGGTGATCCTGATCGGCCTGTTCATCGGCTTTCGTTACCTGACGGCGTTCGACCAGGGCTTGATGGCCCTGGTCCAGGAGCATCGCAGCCCGACGCTGGATGAAATCGCCGTGACCTTCACGCTGATCGGCGAATTCCGCTACATGTTGATTGTCTGCAGCCTGCTGACCGGGTTGCTGCTGTTGGCAAGGCAATGGCGCCAGGCAATCTTTGCCGGGGGCACGATGCTGGTCACCTCCTTGGCCAATACCGGCAGCAAACACTTCTTTGCCCGGGTGCGCCCGGAGATCCTCACCGACCCGCTGACCAGCTACAGCATGCCCAGCGGCCACTCCTCCGGGGCATTCGCGCTGTTCCTGACCCTCGCCGTCCTGGCCGGCCGCGGCCAACCGCCACGGCTGCGCCTGACCTGGCTGCTGCTGGGCTGCCTGCCGGCGCTGGCCATCGCCCTGTCGCGGGTTTACCTGGGAGCGCACTGGCCGAGCGACATCGTCGCCGGGGCGATGCTCGCCGCCAGCATCTGTGCGGCCGCCCTGTGGTTGAGCCAGCGCCAGACCCCGCTACCGGCCATGTCGCCGAAAGTCTGGTGGCTGATCCTACCGGCGCTGGTGGCGGTGTTCAGCTTCTTCGCGCTGCGGCACTTGCCGCATGCGATGTTGCGGTATGCCTATTAGGCAATCGCGAGCAAGCTCGCCCCCACAGGGGATCAGTGCTATCAGGCGAATAGTTCGCCCTGCAGTTCATCGAGCAACGCCTGGATCGCATCCAGGCGCTGTTGCGGGTCATCGAGTTGCAGCAGGTCGATCTTGTCCAATTCGTTGAACGGCAGCAGGTAAGCCAGTTGATTGGCCAGCGACTGCTGACCGGTCGCTTCGGTGCCCATGTTCAACGCCTCGACCATCGGATGCTCGGCCAGGGCCTTGAGCAGCGCCACCAGGTCGGCGTCTTCCTCTTGCAGCGGTTGCTCCGGTTCCTCTTCCAGCCACTCGACTTCAGCGACCGTCAGTTGATCCGCCTGGACGCTGCTGCCATGGACGATAAAGCGCCGCCCGCCCTGCACGCGAATACCCAGCAGACCATTGTCCTGCTGGGAAAAATCAGTGATACGCGCCTCACAACCGACCCGCGCGTAGCCTTCAGGCGCGATGCCGACTTCCTCGCCATCGAGGATGCACACCACGCCGAAGCCTTCGCCCTTTTTCATGCAGCGCCCGATCATGTCGAGGTAGCGCGCCTCGAAAATCTGCAAATCGAGGATGCAACCGGGGAACAGCACGGTGTTCAACGGGAAAAGCGGCAAGCTCATAACCAGTTCCTTAAACCGTCATCGACACCACCAACGGCAGCAACACCGCCGTGGCCACGCCCATCAGACTCATCGCCAGCGCCGCGAAGGCGCCTGTCTCCTCGCTTTCCTGCAATGCCACCGACGTACCCACCGCGTGGGCCGCCAGCCCCAGGGCCATGCCCCGGGCCTCAGGGCTGTGGACACCCAGCTTCGTCAGAATGCCCGGACCGAGGATCGCCCCGAGCACACCGGTGATCAACACAAACACCGCCGCCATCGCCGCCACACCGCCGATCTGCTCGGCCACCAGCATGGCGATCGGCGAGGTCACGGACTTGGGCGCCATGGTCATCAGAATCATGTGCTCGGCACCGAAAGCCCAGCCCAACACCACAGCAGAGCCCGTGGCAAACACCCCGGCTATCACCAGCGTAGTAAAAATCGGCCAGAACAACTGCCGGATCCGTCGCAAGTTCAAATACAACGGCACCGCCAGGGCGACCGTGGCCGGCCCCAGCAGGATGCTGAGGATCTCGGTGCTCTTGCGGTATTCGGCATAGTCGATGCCGCAACCGACCAGCACGACGATCAACAGCACCATCGACATCAGCACCGGTTGCAGGAACACCCAGCGAGTCTTTTCGAACGCCGCCAGCACCAGCTGATAGGCGCCCAGGGTAATGCCGATGCCAAACAGCGGATGGTGGATCACCGAGTTCCAGGCACCTTGCCAGTCGAGCATCATTGACTGTCCTCCGGGGCGGCGATGTGACGCCGGGCCAGGCGCTGCATCAGCCCCCCCGTCAACGCCACGGACAGCACCAGGGACAACGTCAACGCACCGACGATGGCCCAGAAATCGGCGGCAATGGCCCGGGCATAGACCATCACCCCCACCGCAGGCGGCACCAGCAGCAATGGCAGGTAACGCAGCAGGCTACTGGCGGCCAGGTTCAACGGTTCGCTGACTTCACCGCGCATCACCAGATAACCCAGCAGCAACAGCAGGCCAATGATCGGCCCCGGCAACACGGGCAGGAACAAATGATTGATCGCAGTGCCCAGCAATTGAAACAGCACCAGCCAGGTCAGGCCCCGTAGCAACATCCGCTCTCTCCCCTGCAACAGATCCAATGAACGCGCCAATTCGGTTCACGGCGTGACGGTGTGGCGAGGGAGCTTGCTCCCGCTCGAGTGCGCAGCGCTCATAAAAAAATGGGGCCGCTGCGCAGCCCAACGGGAGCAAGCTCCCTCGCCACGGAATCAAACGCACACGCGCCGGCATTATAAGCATGCCCGCGCTATGGGTCGGCATTCGTAAAAAGCATGTTCGGTGACCTTACTTGCGCGCCATGTTGATCTACAGTGGTTCTCCGGGGATGCCGATCCCCGCTCCAGAAAAAGTAAAACAGATGAACCCAAGGAGAGTCTCAATGCCCTACGTCCCCGTTGCAGCGCTCAAAGATTATGTCGGCAAGGAACTTGGACGTTCCGAATGGCTCACCATCGACCAGGACCGCATCAACCTGTTCGCCGAAGCCACTGGCGACTTTCAGTTCATCCACGTCGATCCGGTCAAGGCCGCGCAGACCCCGTTCGGCAGCACCATTGCCCACGGTTTCCTGTCGCTGTCGCTGATGCCCAAGCTAATGGAAGACATCCTGATCCTGCCCGAAGGCGTGAAGATGGTCGTCAACTACGGGCTGGACAGCGTGCGCTTCATCCAACCGGTGAAGGTCGATTCCAAGGTCCGGCTCAAGGTCGATCTGGTAGAAGTCACCGAGAAAAAACCTGGCCAATGGTTGCTCAAGGCCACCGCCACGCTGGAGATCGAAGGTTCGGAAAAACCGGCCTACATCGCCGAGCCGTTGTCGCTCTGCTTCGTGTAAACCTATGCGGTCGCGAAACCGCTCGTGCAGTTTCGCATCGCTTCTCTATGTTCAACGCGCATAGCTGCGGCATACTCGTGGCCTGATGACCTGGATCCCGTTATGCGCTTACTTGTTCCCCTGACCCTGATCTTGTTGCTCACCGCCTGTGGCAACGGCGAATCGCCGCTGCCTCCCGACGCGCGCCTGCCCGACGGCGGACGCTATCGCGGCGACCTGGTGGACGGCTTGCTGCAAGGCCAGGGGCGCATCGATTACCCCAATGGCAGCTGGTACGCCGGGCAGTTCGACAAAGGCCAGTGGCACGGCACCGGGGAATGGCATGGCAGCAATGGCGAGGTCTATCGCGGCCAGTTCCAGCAGGGCCTGTTCCACGGCCAGGGCAGCCTGACCACACCGACCAGCAGCTACACCGGCGGCTTCAAGCTCGGGCGGCGGGACGGTGAAGGGACGCTCAAGGAAAACGGCATGACCTACCGGGGCGAGTTCAAGGCCGACCGCTATTCCGGCCTCGGACGCCTGGAACTCGACGACGGCAGCCAGTACCAAGGCCCCTTCGCCAACGGCAAGCCCAACGGTGAAGGCCAGCGCTTCGACGCCAGCGGCAACCAGTTCACCGGGCATTTTGTCGATGGCCAACTGCAGGGCAAGGGCACCTTCAACAGTGCCGATGGCGATGTCTACATCGGTGGCTTCAAGAACAACCAGCTCAACGGTCGCGGGCGCTACGAAAATGCCGACGGCGATGTCTGGATCGGCCGGTTCAAGGACGGCGCGCTGACCGGCAAGGGCGAACTGATCGGCGCCGACGGCAGCCACTATCTCGGACAATTCAATGATTGGCGCTTTACCGGCGAGGGCCGCCTGAACCTGCCCGACGGCAGTTTTTACGTCGGCCAGTTCGAAAGCGACAGCTACCACGGGCGCGGCACCCTGGTACTGACCGACGGCACCGTGCAAAGCGGCACCTGGGCCAACGGCCAACGGGTGCGCGACGCGGATGGCAGGCTGCTGCCGGATGTGCTCGAACTCGGCTTGCTGGCCCAAGGCCGCCTGCTGGACGATGCCCTCGCCAACATCCCGGCCTCGACCCCGGCGGTGGAGCTGTACAGCCTGACCCTGGGCGGCGACGGCAAGCAAAGCGTGTTCCTGCGCGAGTCCGACTATGTCGCCAACATGCTCGCCAGCCGTTTCGGCGCGTTCGGGCAGATCCGCCTGGTCAACCACCGCGATCACCTCGGCGACCGGCCCATGGCCAGCCGCGAAAGCCTGCGCCGCGCCGCTGCCACCCTGGCCGAACGCAGTGGTCCGGAAGACCTTATCTTCATCTACCTGACCAGCCACGGCACCAGCGAACATGAACTGGTGCTCGACCAGCCGCGCATGGAACTGGCCGACCTGCCCGCCGATGAACTGGCCGTGGTCCTGGCGCCACTGAAGAACCGCGACAAGATCGTGGTGATCTCGGCCTGTTATTCCGGCGGCTTCATCCCGGCACTCAAGGATGAACGCACATTGATCATGACCGCCTCCCGGGCCGACCGGGTGTCCTTCGGCTGCTCCGAGGAAGCCAACTTCACCTATTTTGGCGATGCGCTGTTCGCCCAGGCATTGAACCAGACCGACGACCTGGAGCAGGCCTTCAAGCGAGCCAAGGCCACCGTTGCCGAACGCGAACAGGCCGACAACTTCGAAGCGTCCGAACCGCAGATGTGGGCGCCGAGGACGGTCCTTTCCCACTGGCAACTGCTGCGCAAACAGCAGGCACGTAAAGCATTGCAAAGTGCTGCATTGAACGACGAGGCCACAAAGAGCAACTAAGCTGAATCGTATCAAGGGGGAAACACTATGTACTTGACGCCTCAGCATGTTTTGCTCGCCGGTGCTACCGGGCTGACCGGGGAACACCTGTTGGACCGGCTGCTCAATGAGCCGACCATCACTCGCGTATTGGCGCCTTCACGCCGGCCACTGGCTGAACATCCACACTTGGAAAACCCGGTTGGGGAGCCGGCCCAGGTGCTGCCACAACTCAGTGGCCAGGTCGACATCGCCTTCTGCTGCCTCGGCACAACCATCAAGAAAGCCGGCTCTGAAGCCGCCTTCCGCGCGATAGACCTGGACCTGGTCGTGGCGTTTGCCAAGCGCGCCCGGGAGTTGGGCGCACGGCATCTGGTGGTGATCAGCGCACTGGGGGCCGACGCCAAGTCATCGATCTTCTACAACCGGGTCAAAGGCGAAATGGAGGCAGCACTCAAGGCCCAGGGCTGGCCGCAACTGACCATTTGCCGGCCTTCCCTGTTGCTGGGCGACCGGGTTGAACCGCGCCTGGCCGAGCAACTGGCCGGGCCCTTGTCGAAGCTGATTCCAGGCAAGTACCACGGCATCGAAGCCTGCCAACTGGCCCGGGCCATGTGGCGTCTGGCGCTGGAAGAGCAGGACGGGGTGCGGGTGGTGGAGTCGGATGAGTTGCGTAAGCTGGGTAAATAGCCCGGTGGTGCTCCACCGATCCAAAGCCGAGCGCTTATTGTGGTGCGAAGGGATTGTGGCGAGGGGATTTATCCCCGCTGGACTGCGAAGCAGTCCCAAAACCGGAGCACGTGGTGTATCAGACTAATCGAGTTAGCTGCCTTGGGGCCGCTTCGCGGCCCAGCGGGGATAAATCCCCTCGCCACAGGAATCTCCTCCAGACAGCTACCTCTTCTCAACCCTACATCCCGCCGGTCGCCCGGAACCCCACGCCTATTGCGGTGAACAACGACAACGGCAACAACAAGGTATCGAGCAGCGCACTGCCCGGCAGGTCGAGACCTGGGTAACTCGGCGCCTCGGCGCCAAAGCGGTCCTTGGCGCAGCAGCCGCCGTTGAGCGCGTAAAGATCCAGGCGCGTGCCCGCATATACCACCGGTGCGCCAGGCTTGGCGGCGTCGAGGGTGCGGGCGGTGGCGCAGCCGGTCAATTGCAGCGCCAGCAGCACGATCAACAGCTTATTCATCGCTGCTCAAATGATGCTCGCCCCAGCGCGGCAACATGTCCTGGGGGATGTTCAGCAGATTGAGAATCCGCGCCACCACAAAATCGATCAGGTCATCGATGGTCTGCGGTTGGTGATAGAAACCCGGCGACGCCGGCAGGATGGTCACGCCCATGTTCGACAACTTGAGCATGTGCTCCAGGTGAATGCTCGAATACGGCGCTTCCCGCGGCACCAGGATCAACTGGCGGCGCTCCTTGAGCGTGACGTCCGCGGCCCGCTCGATCAGGTTGTTGCAGGCGCCAGTGGCAATCGCCGACAGCGTCCCGGTGGAACACGGCACCACCACCATGGCCGCCGGCGCCCCGGAGCCCGAGGCCACCGGCGACATCCAGTCTTCCTTGCCATACACGCGAATCTGTCCCGCCGCCGCACCGGTGTATTCAGTGAGGAAGGCTTGCATCATCTGGGTCTTGGCCGGCAGGGTCACGTCGGTCTCGGTGGCCACCACCAGTTGCGCGGCCTTGGAGATGAGGAAGTGCACCTCGCGGTCTTCCCGCACCAGGCAATCGAGCAGGCGCAAGCCGTACTGGACACCGGAAGCGCCGGTCATCGCCAGGGTAATGCGTTCCGGGCCACTGCCCTCCAAGTGAGTGTTCATTTCAGGGCCTCGGCCAGTTTGCCGTGCAGGCCGCCAAAGCCGCCATTGCTCATGATCACCACGTGGGTGCCGGGCTGGGCCTGGCTCTTCACGCGCTCGATGATGCCTTCCAGGGAATCACTGACAATCGACGGCACCGTACACAGCGCGGCGGTGGCGCCGAGGTCCCAGCCGAGGTTGGCCGGTGCGTACCAGATCACCTGATCGGCATCGACCACGCTTTCCGGCAGGCCATCACGGTGCGCGCCGAGCTTCATGGAGTTGGAACGCGGCTCGATGATCGCAATCAGTGGTGCATCGCCGACGCGCTTGCGCAAACCGTCGAGGGTGGTGGCGATGGCCGTTGGGTGGTGGGCGAAGTCGTCATAAATAGTGATGCCATTGACCTCGGCGACTTTCTCCATCCGCCGCTTCACGCTCTTGAACGCGCTCAACGCAGCAATGCCCATGGACGGCACCACGCCGACATGCCGGGCCGCCGCCAGGGTCGCCAGGGCGTTGGCGACGTTATGCTGGCCGGTCATGTCCCACTCGACCACGCCTTGGGACACGCCTTCGAACATCACCTCGAACTGCGAACCGTCGTCCTTGAGCAACTTCACCTGCCATTGCCCACCCGCGCCGGTGGTTTGCACCGGGGTCCAGCAGCCCATCTCGATCACGCGCTGCAAGGCCGGTTCGGTGGTCGGGTGAATCACCAGGCCTTCACTGGGAATGGTGCGCACCAGGTGGTGGAACTGCCGCTCAATGGCCGGCAGATCGGGAAAGATGTCTGCGTGATCGTACTCAAGGTTATTGAGGATCGCTGTGCGTGGACGGTAGTGGACGAATTTCGAGCGTTTATCGAAAAACGCGCTGTCGTACTCATCGGCCTCGATCACGAAGAACGGCGTGCCGCCCAGGCGCGCCGACACCGAGAAATTCTGCGGCACGCCGCCGATCAGGAAGCCCGGGCTCATGCCCGCGTGCTCCAGCACCCAGGCGAGCATGCTGCTGGTGGTGGTCTTGCCATGGGTGCCGGCCACGGCCAGGACCCAACGGCCCTGCAGCACGTGATCGGCCAGCCATTGCGGCCCGGACACGTACGGCAGGCCTTTGTTGAGCACGTACTCCACCGCTGGGTTACCCCGGGACATGGCGTTGCCGATGACCACCAGGTCTGGCGCCGGGTCCAGCTGCGCTGGGTCGTAGCCTTGGGTCAGCTCGATGCCCTGGGCTTGCAGCTGCGTGCTCATCGGCGGATAAACATTGGCGTCGGACCCGGTAACGTGATGGCCCAGCTCCTTGGCCAGGACCGCCATCGAACCCATGAAAGTGCCGCAAATACCGAGAATATGGATGTGCATAGTCGACCTCATAAACATGGCCGCAGGTTAGCGTAGGGAGGGGGAAATCGCACCTTGTGTTTCGACTTCACGCCGCTGAAGCACCGCAAATCACCTGTGGGAGCTTGCTCGCGATAGCGGTGGGTTAGCTTGCGGTGATGTTGAATGTGCCGCCGTCATCGCGAGCAAGCTCACTCCCACAGTTGAATGTACAACCCGGCTTTTGTGGCGAGGGGATTTATCCCCGTTGGGCTGCGAAGCGGCCCCTAAACCAGGTAACTCGGCGTGCCAGTAAGATTGAGTTCACTGCTTTGGGGCTGCTGCGCAGCCCAGCGGGGATAAATCCCCTCGCCACAACAGCGGTCAGCAGTTAGCAGTCAGTGCTTTATCGGGCAATGGCGTGTTTGCGCAGCTTCCGGTAGAGGGTGTTACGGCTGATGCCCAGTTGTTCGGCGGTGTGGGTCATGTGCCAGCGCTGGCGCTCCAGTGCTTCGATCAAGGCCAACCGCTCGGCATCGTCAAGCGGCCGCTCGGCCACCGCTTCGACCACCACCGTGGCCGGGCGCTGGCGGATCATCGCCGGCAAGTCTTCCAGGCCGATCCGCCCACCGTCGCACAGCGCGGCCAGGGTGCGCAGCACATTACGCAGCTGCCGCACGTTGCCCGGCCAGTCGAACGCCAGCAACGCCTGGCGCGCCGGCTCGTCGATGGACACCGTCTCGGCCCCACTCTCTTCAGCCAACAGAAAATCCAGCAACTGCGACTTGTCACTGCGCTCGCGCAATGCCGGCAGCGGGATTTCCAGGCCGTTGAGGCGGTAGTACAAGTCCTCACGAAAACTGCCGTCCTGCACCCGATCCAGCAACTGCCGGTGAGTGGCGCTGATGATGCGCACGTTCACCGCCTCGGGTTCGCCGCCGATGGGCACCACCTGGCGATCTTCCAGCACCCGCAGCAAACGGGTCTGCAAGGCCAGGGGCATGTCGCCGATTTCATCGAGGAACAGCGTGCCGCCGTCGGCCTGCTGCAGCTTGCCGCGCATGCCTTCCTTGCGCGCGCCGGTGAAGCTGCCACCGCGATAACCGAACAGCTCGCTCTCGATCAGGCTTTCCGGGATGGCCGCGCAGTTGAGGGCGACGAAATGTTTGCCGGCGCGCTGGCTGGCGTGGTGCACAGCCTTGGCGAACGCTTCCTTGCCGGAGCCGGTTTCGCCCTGAATCAGCAGCGGCACATCGCGCTCGAACACCCGCAGCGCCTTGCGAAAATGCTCCTGTAACGCCGCATCTCCCAGGCAGATGCCTGGCAGGCGGGCGGGCTCAATAATCTTGAGCGCTGGCGCAACCGGCACCGGCACACTGCGCGGCTGCCCGCGCAGCACCGCGAACAAATGCCGGCCGTCACGGGTGCGCATCGGCCAACTGGCGCTGGCATTTACACTTGCGCGACCGAGTAACTCGTCCAATGAACAGTCGAAAAAATCCTCCACCCGCTGGCCCAGCAAGCTGTCGCGAATATGCCCCAACAGGTTCAGCGCACTCTGGTTGACGGCGCTGATCCGGCCTTCGCCGTCGAACGCCAGCAGCCCTTCGCTGAACAGCCCCACGGACTCGGCCTGCAGGTGGAAGCGCAGCAGCCATTGATTGTCGAAGCAACGCAGGAAATAGCAGCTCTCGATCATCTTCGCCGAGAGATTGACCAGGGCCATGGTGTGGAACTGGCTCTGGCGCGACACGTCCGGCCGGGCCGAAGACACGTCGAGCACCGCCAGCAGTTCGCCCTGGGGGTCGAAGACTGGGCTGGCCGAGCAGGTCAGGCCGGTGTGGCGGCCACGAAAATGTTCTTCCTGGTGGATGGTCAGGGCCTGGCGTTCCACCAGGCAGGTGCCGATGCCGTTGGTGCCTTCGCAGGCTTCGCTCCAGTCGGCGCCGAGCCAGAGGCCGGCTCGCTCGAAAATCTTCCGTTCGCTGGGGGCGGTGACGCAGTTGAGGATCACGCCGCGAGCGTCGGTCAGCAGCACCGCGTGGCCAGCGCCGGAGAGTTGCTGGTGCAGGCTGGTCATTTCGGTGCCGGCGATGTGCAGCACCTGTTGCAGGCGTTCGCGGCTTTCCAGCACCCGGCCATGTTCGAGCACGGTCGGCGCAAGGTTCTGCGCCGGGTCGAGGTGATAATCCTCGAGGCAGCGCAGCCAGGAACGGGCAATCGACGGATCGCTGCCAGGGCCCTGCAAATGGGTCTTGCCCTGGGTGACCGTCAGGACTTGCTGGGCATGGCGACTCAAGTGGTTGCTGTGCATTTCTTATTATTCTCCCCGAAGGTTGCGGCCTTGTTGGAGTAACGGTCGGACACCTAACCCTGTGTATGACACCTAACCGATGCCTGACACTTAACCTGTGGCGAGGGGATTTATCCCCGTTGGGCTGCGAAGCAGCCCCAAAACCTGAACCTGCGGAGTGTCAGGTTGATCGAGTTGACTGGTGGGGGGCTGCTTCGCAGCCCAGCGGGGATAAATCCCCTCGCCACAGATAAATCCCCTCACCACACATAAATCATCTGCCACAACGGTATTCGGCAGGCCAACTGGCGAATACCCCAGCATCCTCCAGCCCAACCGGCAATGCAATGCTGGCGCGACCTGTCAGTCACAGACTGTCTCGCATCTGGCACAAACTGTCACACCCGCTGTATCGCAAACGTCACGCAACCCATCCGTTTGTCCGACCAACTCCTCCTAAAGTCTTGAATTACGGGCCCTGCAAGGCAATGGCCCAACCTTTGCTCTAGGCTTAATTACCGGCGCTCAATTTTGCGCGGCCCTCCCGTATAAGCACAAAAGCCAAGGAGAACTCATCATGCGTTACGCTCACCCCGGTACTGAAGGCGCTATCGTTTCGTTCAAGAGCAAATACGGTAACTACATCGGCGGCGAGTTCGTCGCGCCTGTCAAAGGTCAGTACTTCACCAATACTTCCCCGGTCAATGGCCAGCCCATTGCCGAATTCCCGCGCTCCACGGCTGAAGACATCGAAAAAGCCCTGGACGCCGCCCACGCCGCCGCCGATGCCTGGGGCGCCACTTCGGCCCAGGCCCGCTCGTTGGTCCTGCTGAAAATCGCCGACCGCATCGAGCAGAACCTCGAAGTGCTGGCGATCACCGAATCCTGGGACAACGGCAAGGCCGTGCGTGAAACCCTCAACGCCGACATCCCCCTGGCCGCCGACCACTTCCGCTACTTCGCCGGTTGCCTGCGGGCCCAGGAAGGCGCGGCCGCCGAGATCGACGGCAACACCGTGGCCTACCACATCCATGAACCCTTGGGCGTGGTCGGGCAGATCATCCCGTGGAACTTCCCGCTGCTGATGGCCGCCTGGAAACTCGCCCCGGCCCTGGCCGCCGGTAACTGCGTGGTGCTCAAGCCTGCCGAACAAACCCCACTGGGCATCTGCGTGCTCATGGAGCTGATCGGCGACCTGCTGCCGCCCGGCGTGCTGAACGTGGTGCAAGGCTTCGGCAAAGAAGCCGGTGAAGCCCTCGCCACCAGCAAGCGCATCGCCAAGATCGCCTTCACCGGTTCCACCCCGGTGGGCTCGCACATCATGAAATGCGCCGCCGAAAACATCATCCCGTCCACCGTGGAACTGGGCGGCAAGTCGCCGAACATCTTCTTCGAAGACATCATGCAGGCCGAGCCGAGCTTCATCGAGAAGGCCGCCGAAGGCCTGGTGCTGGCGTTCTTCAACCAGGGCGAAGTCTGCACCTGCCCATCCCGCGCCCTGGTGCAGGAATCGATCTACGACGAATTCATGCAAGTGGTGATGAAGAAAGTCCTGCAGATCAAACGCGGCGACCCGCTGGACACCGACACCATGGTCGGCGCCCAGGCGTCCGAGCAGCAATTCGACAAGATTCTTTCGTACCTGGAAATCGCCAAGGGCGAAGGCGCCGAACTGCTGACCGGCGGCAAAGTGGAAAAACTCGAGGGCAACCTGGCGACCGGGTATTACATCCAGCCGACCCTGCTCAAGGGCACCAACAAGATGCGCGTGTTCCAGGAAGAAATCTTCGGCCCAGTGGTGAGCATCACCACCTTCAAGGACGAAGCCGAAGCCCTGGCGATCGCCAACGACACCGAGTTCGGCCTCGGTGCCGGCCTGTGGACCCGCGACATCAACCGCGCCTACCGCATGGGCCGGGCGATCAAGGCCGGTCGCGTGTGGACCAACTGCTACCACCTGTACCCGGCGCACGCCGCGTTCGGTGGCTACAAGAAGTCCGGCGTGGGTCGTGAGACCCACAAGATGATGCTCGACCACTACCAGCAGACCAAAAACCTGCTGGTGAGCTACGACATCAATCCATTGGGGTTCTTCTAACCCTACGGAAAGATCGTTGAGGGGATCGTTCCCACGCTCTGCGTGGGAATGCCTCAACGGACGCTCCGCGTTCGGCTTTTTGGGACGCAGAGCGTCCCGGGCTGCATTCCCACGCAGAGCGCGGGAACGATCGACTGGCACAACCCCTTGCTCGCGAGGGCGCTCTCACACACAGAATCAATGCCTACCGCTCTGGCATGAGCCTTGCGTGCCCGCTCCACAGCAAACCCGAAAGTCCAACAGATCAAACAATAAAAAAGACAGAGAGGACTTATGACTTCTACCACCCAACTTAAACCCACACTCGGCACCCTGCATTTATGGGGCATCGCCGTCGGCCTGGTGATTTCCGGTGAATACTTCGGCTGGAGCTACGGCTGGGGCACCGCCGGAACCCTGGGCTTTCTCGTCACCGCCCTCATGGTGGCGCTGATGTACACCTGCTTCATCTTCAGTTTCACCGAACTGACCACCGCGATTCCTCACGCCGGCGGGCCGTTTGCCTACAGCCGACGGGCCTTTGGCGAGAAAGGCGGGTTGATCGCCGGGATCGCCACCCTGATCGAATTCGTCTTTGCGCCCCCGGCCATCGCCATGGCGATTGGCGCCTACCTCAACGTGCAATTTCCGGAACTGGACCCCAAGCTCGCGGCGGTCGGCGCGTACATCGTGTTCATGACCCTGAACATCCTCGGCGTCAGCATCGCCGCCGCGTTCGAGCTGGTGGTCACCGTGCTGGCGGTCGCCGAGTTGCTGGTGTTCATGGGCGTGGTCGCGCCGGGCTTCAGCTTCAGCAACTTCGTACTCAATGGCTGGGCCGGCTCCAACGAGTTCACCCTCGCCTCGATCCCGGGCATTTTCGCGGCGATCCCCTTCGCCATCTGGTTCTTCCTCGCCATCGAAGGCGCGGCCATGGCCGCCGAAGAAGCCAAGGACCCGAAGCGCACGATTCCCCGCGCTTACGTCAGCGGCATCCTGACCCTGGTGTTCCTGGCCATCGGTGTGATGATCATGGCCGGCGGCGTGGGTGACTGGCGCACCCTGTCGAATATCAACGACCCGCTGCCCCAGGCCATGAAGGCCGTGGTCGGCAACAATTCAACGTGGATGCACATGCTGGTGTGGATCGGCCTGTTCGGCCTGGTGGCGAGCTTCCACGGGATCATCCTCGGCTACTCGCGACAGTTCTTCGCCCTGGCCCGGGCCGGCTACCTGCCCCGTGGCCTGGCGAAACTGTCGCGTTTCCAGACCCCGCACCGGGCGATCCTGGCCGGCGGCGTGATCGGCATCGCGGCGATCTACAGCGATGGCCTGGTCAACCTGCAAGGCATGACGCTGACGGCGGCGATGATCACCATGTCGGTGTTCGGCGCCATCGTGATGTACATCATCAGCATGCTCAGCCTGTTCAGGCTGCGTAAGACCGAACCGAACCTGGAACGCACCTTCCGCGCCCCGGGCTACCCGATCGTGCCGGGCATTGCGCTGTTCCTGGCGGTGGTGTGCCTGGTGGCGATGGCGTGGTTCAACATGGTGATTGGCCTGGTGTTCCTGGCGTTCATGGTTGTCGGCTACCTGTATTTCCAACTGACCGCCAAGCAACGCTCCGGTGCACCGGCGGACGCTATGCTCACAGGTATCTGAAAGTTGCACCGGCGCCGGGCCGAGGGTCCGGTGCTTGCCATTTAAAAGTGCACACCAACCCCCTGTGAGAGCAAGCTCCCACAGGGTTATGGGGTGTGTATTAAAGTTTTTTAGAGAATCAGGAGGACACCGCCCATGGCCGCATTCGCCCATTCCGTCGGCGCCCAGACCTATCGCTTCGACAGCCTCAAGGACCTGATGGCCAAGGCCAGCCCGGCGCGTTCCGGGGATTTCCTGGCCGAGGTCGCCGCGCTCAACGATGGCGAGCGGGTGGCCGCGCAAATGGCCCTGGCCGATTTGCCCCTCAGCCATTTCCTGCAAGAAATGCTGATTCCTTACGAGGTCGACGAAGTCACCCGGCTGATCGTCGACACTCACGATAAACAGGCCTTCGCCGCCGTCAGCCACCTCACGGTTGGCGGCTTTCGCGATTGGCTGCTCAGCGATGCCGCCGATGAAGACAGCCTGCGGGCACTGGCCCCCGGCCTGACCCCGGAAATGGTCGCCGCCGTGTCGAAGATCATGCGCGTGCAAGACCTGGTATTGGTGGCGCAAAAAATCCGCGTGGTGACCAAGTTCCGCGGCACCCTCGGCCTGCGCGGGCGCTTGTCCACGCGTCTGCAACCCAACCATCCTACCGATGAACCGGCCGGGATCGCCGCGAGCATCCTCGACGGCCTGCTCTTCGGCAACGGCGACGCCATGATCGGCATCAACCCGGCCACCGACAGCACCGCCTCGATCTGCGCCATGCTGGAAATGCTCGACGCCATCATCCAGCGCTACGACATCCCCACCCAGGGCTGCGTGCTGACCCACGTCACCACCTCCATCGAAGCGGCGAACCGTGGCGTGCCCCTGGACCTGGTGTTCCAGTCCATCGCCGGCACCGAAGCGGCCAACGCCAGTTTCGGCATCAACCTCAACGTGTTGCAAGAAGGCTACGACGCCGGGCTCAGCCTGAATCGCGGCACCCTCGGCAACAACCTGATGTATTTCGAAACCGGCCAGGGCAGCGCGCTGTCGGCCAACGCCCACCACGGCGTCGATCAACAGACATGCGAGACGCGAGCCTACGCCGTGGCACGGCATTTCAAGCCATTTTTGGTAAACACGGTTGTAGGCTTCATCGGCCCGGAATACCTGTACAACGGTAAACAGATCATCCGCGCCGGCCTCGAAGACCACTTCTGCGGCAAGCTGCTGGGCGTGCCGATGGGTTGCGACATCTGCTACACCAACCACGCCGAAGCCGACCAGGACGACATGGACACCCTGCTGACCCTGCTCGGCGTGGCCGGGATCAACTTCATCATGGGCATCCCTGGCTCCGACGACATCATGCTCAACTACCAGACCACCTCGTTCCACGACGCCCTCTACGCCCGCCAGACCCTGGGCCTGAAGCCTGCGCCGGAATTCGAAACTTGGCTGGCAAACATGGGCATCTTCACCCAGGCCGATGGCCGGGTGCGGTTCGGCGACAACCTGCCACCGGCGTTCCGTCACGCCTTGGCGCATCTGGGATAAGTGAGCTGCCCATGGATAAAAAACCTGTCGACCCACAAAACCCTTGGCTGAACCTGCGCAACCTCACCCCGGCACGCATCGCCCTGGGCCGCACCGGCACCAGCCTGCCGACCCAGGCGCAATTGGACTTCCAATACGCCCACGCCCAGGCCCGCGATGCCGTGCACCTGGCGTTCGATCATCAGGGCATTCGCGCGCAACTGAGCGAGCGCGGCCGTGAGAGCCTGTTGCTCCACAGCGCGGCGGCCGACCGACACAGCTATCTACAGCGTCCGGACCTGGGCCGACGGCTCGACGACGCCTCCGCGCAACAATTGCAGGATTACGCCACGGCCCATCCCGACGGCGTGGACCTGGCCATTGTCGTGGCTGACGGCCTGTCGGCGCTGGCGGTGCATCGCCATACCTTGCCGTTCCTGGCGCGGCTGGAAGAACAGATCAGCGCAGAAGGCTGGTCGACGTCGCCCGTGATCCTGGTGGAACAGGGCCGCGTCGCCGTGGCCGATGAAGTGGCACAGCGGCTCGGCGCGAAAATGTCGGTGATCCTCATCGGCGAACGCCCCGGCCTCAGTTCCCCCGACAGCCTGGGGCTGTATTTCACCTACGCCCCCAAGGTCGGCCTGACTGATGCCTATCGCAACTGCATCTCCAACGTCCGCCTCGAAGGCTTGAGCTACGGCATGGCCGCCCACCGCCTGATCTACCTGATGCGCGAGGCCTGCCGCCGCCAGCTTTCGGGGGTCAATCTGAAGGATGAAGCCCAGCTTCACACTCTAGAGTCGGAAAACGCTGCCGATATGAAAGGTAATTTCCTACTCATGCCGCCCCGAAGCTGATCCGTTTATCCGATTGCGTTTTTGATCCGCTTTCAGGCAGCATCAAAAGCACGGCAGCGCGAAGTTGTTGTCTGAATTCTGTCGACCTTTGCAGACGAGACCTACCATGCGGATTATCCAAGCGACCCTGGAACACCTGGACCTGCTGACCCCATTGTTCGTCAAATACCGGGAATTCTACGGCTCACTGCCCTACCCGGACTCGTCCCGAGCCTTCCTTGAAAAGCGCCTGCGCCGCAAGGAATCGGTGATCTACCTGGCCTTGCCCGATGACGACGACAACAAGCTGCTGGGCTTTTGCCAGCTCTACCCGAGCTTCTCGTCGCTGTCGCTCAAGCGCGTGTGGATCCTCAACGACATCTACGTCGCCGAAGACGCCCGCCGCCAACTGGTGGCCGACAACCTGATCCGCACCGCGAAAAAAATGGCCAAGGAAACCAACGCCGTGCGCATGCGCGTCTCCACCAGCAGCAACAACGAAGTGGCGCAGAAAACCTACGAATCGATCGGCTTCAAGGAAGACACCGAGTTCAAGAACTACGTATTGCCGATCAGCGAAAGCATCTGACCCCTGTGGCTGAGTCCCCCTGTCACAACACCAAACCTTCTGTGGCGAGGGGATTCATCCCCGCTGGGCTGCGAAGCAGCCCCAAAACCTAAGCACGCGGAGCATCAAATTAACCGAGTCGCCTGCTTCAGGGCCGCTCCGCGCCCCAACGGGGATAAATCCCCTCACCACAAAAACCAGTGCACACCCATCCCCCTGACACACCCCCAACCCTGTGGAGAGGGAGCTTGCTCCCGCTGGGCTGCACAGCAGCCCCAAAACCTAAGCACGCGGTGCATCAGACTGACCGAGTCGCCTGCCTCAGGACCGCTCCGCGCCCCAACGGGGATAAATCCCCTCACCACAAAACCAGCGCACACCCATCCCCCTGACACACCCCCAAACCCTCTGTGGCGAGGGGATTCATCCCCGCTGGGCTGCGAAGCAGCCCCAAACCCTGAGCACGCGGAGCATCAGATTGACCGAGCAGGCTGATTCAGGACCGCTCCGCGCCCCAACGGGGATAAATCCCCTCACCACAACCCCCCCCCCCCCATCCCCCTGACACACCCCCAAACTCTCTGTGGCGAGGGGATTCATCCCCGCTGGGCTGCGCAGCAGCCCCAAAACCTGTGCATGCGGTGTATCAGACTGACCGCGTCGCCTGCTTTAGGGCCGCTTCGCGCCCCAGCGGGAGCAAGCTCCCTCGCCACAAGAGCCTTCAACCAGCCACAAAACCATCCTAATCCCTCACCACAGAAAACCCGCACACCAACATCCCTGCCCTCCAACCACAACACCACCGAAATCCCCAGCTACAAACTCACCACGCTCCCCGCCCTTCACCCCGTATAATGCCGCTCTTCCCGGCTTGTAAGAAAAAGCTACACACTCTGTAGCCACTCCAAGCCCGACCCAAAGCCTGCCGAGCCAGGCCACCACCACAGGTGTTATGCATGGATTTCAATCCCCTCGACCTCATCCTGCACCTCGACGTCTATCTCGACATGCTGGTGACCAACTACGGAACCTGGGTCTACGCCATCCTGTTCCTGGTGATCTTCTGTGAAACCGGCCTGGTGGTCACACCCTTCCTGCCCGGCGACTCCCTGCTGTTCATCGCCGGCGCCGTCGCCGCCGGTGGCGCCATGGACCCGCTGCTGCTGGGCGGCCTGCTGATGCTCGCGGCGATCCTCGGCGACAGCACCAACTACCTCATCGGCCGCACCGCCGGTGAAAAACTGTTCAGCAACCCCAACTCGAAAATCTTCCGCCGCGACTACCTGCAGCAAACCCACGACTTCTACGACAAACACGGCGGCAAAACCGTGACCCTGGCGCGCTTCCTGCCAATCATCCGCACCTTCGCCCCCTTCGTCGCCGGCGTCGGCAAGATGAATTACCTGCGCTTCTTTGGCTTCAGCGTCCTCGGCACCGTCCTCTGGGTCGGCGGCCTGGTGACCCTCGGTTACTTCTTCGGCAACGTACCCTTCATCAAGCAAAACCTGTCGCTGCTGGTGGTGGGCATCATCCTGGTGTCACTGCTGCCGATGATCATCAGCCTGGTGCGCAGCAAACTGAGCCAGCGCGCTTCGAAAGCCTGATCGCCCATGTGGTCCCTGAGCAACTGGCGCCGCCAGCGCACCCTCGCCAAACACCCCGTCCCCGAGGAAACCTGGCAACGGGTGCGCCAACAATTGAGCTTCCTCGACGGCATCAGCGCCGCCGAGGACCAATGGCTGCGCGAGGCCTGCGTACTGTTCCTGCACGATAAACACCTCACCGCCCTGCCCGGCGTCGAACTGCACCAGGAACAACGCCTGCTGCTCGCCGCCCAGGCCCAATTGCCGCTGATGCACCTCGGCGACTTGAACTGGTACCAGGGCTTCCACGAAATCGTCCTCTACCCCGACGATTTCCTCAGCCCCCAGCGCTACCGCGACGCCAGCGGCATCGAGCACGAATGGGACGGCGAACACAGCGGCGAAGCCTGGCCCCAGGGCCCGATCATCCTGGCCTGGGACGGCGTGATGGTCAGCGGCGGCTGGGACGGCTACAACCTGGTAATCCACGAACTGGCGCACAAACTCGACATGCTCAACGGCGACGCCAACGGCCTGCCGCCCCTGCACCCCGACATGCGCGTCAGCGACTGGGCCGACGCCATGCAACAGGCCTTCGACGACCTCGACCGCCAACTGGACCAGCATCCGGACGCAGAAACCCTCATCGACCCCTACGCCGCGGAAAACCCGGCGGAGTTCTTCGCCGTCACCAGCGAATACTTCTTCAGCGCCCCAGACCTGCTGCACCAGGCCTATCCAAAGGTCTATGAACAGCTCAAGGCCTTCTACCGCCAGGATCCTTTGGCCAGGCTGCGGCAACTTCAGGCCGAAGATCCGGTCTATCAGGCGTCATACTAAGGTCTCTACGACCCTGGTAACGTGGCATCAGCGGCCGAATATGCCTATAATCGCCGCCACTTTTTGGTCAATCCGACCAGTCATTTGGTCAACTAACGGGGGCACCGCCCAATGAGCTACAGCAAGATTCCGGCTGGCAAAGACCTGCCGAACGACATCTACGTCGCGATCGAAATCCCGGCCAACCACGCCCCGATCAAATACGAAATCGACAAAGACAGCGACTGCCTGTTCGTTGACCGTTTCATGGCCACCCCCATGTTCTACCCGGCCAACTACGGTTACATCCCCAACACCCTGGCCGACGACGGCGACCCCCTCGACGTGCTGGTCGTGACCCCATACCCAGTGGCCCCAGGCTCGGTCATCCGCGCCCGTCCAGTCGGCATCCTGAACATGACCGACGACGGCGGCGGCGATGCCAAAGTCATCGCAGTGCCACACGACAAACTGTCGCAACTGTACGTCGACGTGAAGGAATACACCGACCTGCCACCGCTGCTGATCCAGCAGATCGAGCACTTCTTCGCGAACTACAAAGATCTCGAAAAAGGCAAGTGGGTCAAGATCGAAGGCTGGGCCGGTGCAGACGCCGCCCGCGAAGCGATCACCAAGTCGGTTGCCGCCTACAAAGGCTGAAACAAACTTGATAAAGAACCCCGGTTTGCCCCGGGGTTTTTTTATGTCTTAATGGTTCTTAATACAAAATCGTATTAACACTGTTTAACTGCGTTTAGCCCGCGCCTTTCAAATCCTGCAAACGGAAAGATCGTCTTATATATTTGCACGACTTGTTTATTGCCGAAAACATCGTCGCCCCTAAACTTTCCGTTTATGAAAAAGATCTCCAGTGGCGACCGCTTCAGAGCCCTTCTAAAAGAAGCCCATATCCGTTCCGCCGACTTCGCGAAGTTATACGGCGTGAAATCCCAGCACGTAAACAACTGGTTCAACCGTGGCATCCCACCCCGGCGCATCCACAGCATCGCCAGCCTGCTGACCGTCAGCCCAGAATGGCTCGCCCACGGCGAAGGCCCGCAAACCCCTTTGGGCCTGGGCCCCGGCACCACCTACGACGCCGCCGAAGTCCAAGGCGTCTACAGCGTGGTGGAACCCACGGACATTGAACTGCCCTTCTACAAGGAAGTCCCCATCGCCCCCGGCGAAACCAAAACCCACATCACCGAAATCCCCGACCAATCCATCCGCCTACCCCGCAGCCACCTCGAATCCCTGGAAATAAACCCCAGTGACGCCATCTGCACCACCATGGTCGGCGACAGCATGGCCGAACGCATCGCCGACGGCTCCACCCTCGCCATCGACCGCGGCCTGACCCAAATCGTCGACGGCCAAATCTACGCCCTCGAACACGACGGCATGCTCCGCATCAAATACCTGCACCGCATCCCCGGAAACCGCCTGCGCCTGCGCAGCCACAACAGCGCGGCTTACCCAGACGAAGTCTTCAGCGCCGAACAGATCGACGCGCAGAACATACGGGTGATCGGCTGGGTGTTCTGGTGGTCCACCCTCAACAAACAGAGACCGCCGGTGTGCGACTAACCCACCCGAACGGACAGACAACCACTGAAGCCCCAGTGGTTGGGCTTCAGTGGTTAGAAGCCTCAATGGTGAGCACATCTGTGGCGAGGGGATTTATCCCCGCTGGGCTGAAGCAGCCCCCGCTTTTCCCCCTGGATCAGCGATAACCCAATGATTCCACACCACTTACCACTGGGCTTCTGCCAAAAACCCGCGTATCCTCCGCCCCACATTTGCGAGCCCACGCCTCGCACCGACAAGGCAGATCACTTTCTGACCAAGTCCCACAGCCGGCCGCAAGAGCCGGATGTACGTTTTGAAGGCTGGTGAGGTTTGTCAAAAACGAACTGAGTTAGTCAACGAGAAGCCGGCCATAAGCCGGCTTTTTAATGTCTTTTTGAAACAAACTCTCATCTACTGAAATCCGTTAGAGCCTCACTAGATCAGGGTTTAGCCTTCTTTTTCCATCCGCCATTTCTAGAGTCCAGCGGAGAATCAAGTCTGGAACCCAGAGGGCGGAAAAATACAGGCAAACTGTCGCAAACATTTCGCAAACATGACTTGGCGCCTACAAAAACCAAATCAACTCAAAAAATCACGAAGACGTTTTTCGAGATGCTCTAAATCGGATATTTCGCACTCCCAAACTGTAAGTACGCTCCATCCACTCGCTATCAAGAGATCATTATTTAAACTATCTCTAATAACGTTCGCTTCAAATTTTTCACTCCAAAACAGCTGATTTGTTTTTGGCATCCTGCATAGATGACATCCGACATGCCTATGCCAAAAACAGCCATGCACAAAAATCACCTTTC
Source organism: Pseudomonas sp. NFACC16-2 (assembly GCF_900119205.1). NCBI lineage: Bacteria > Pseudomonadati > Pseudomonadota > Gammaproteobacteria > Pseudomonadales > Pseudomonadaceae > Pseudomonas > Pseudomonas sp. NFACC16-2. The sequence continues at coordinate 105,045 of NZ_FPIX01000017.1, forward strand.
GCTTCTTGGCGAAAACTATGTCTGGCTTTCCCGGCAAACTATTGTCGTGCAACCGATAACGAAACCCTGCCGCATGCAAAACACGACGCACAGTCATCTCTGGACGCGTATTTTTTCCTTTCACGAGCGACATTATGTGGCTTCGCTTCGCCGAGCTCACAGTATCAATCATAAACATCTACCAATAGCCAATCACCAATAAGGCTCCAACCCAAACAACCAATCTTGGAATACTGCCCGAGTGACTTCCCCCCCTAGACTAAATAATGCGGAGTCTCAAAAAACTCCGCACCTCACTTACGCCTGACTAACGGGGTATTTTGTTGCAAAAACACAAGCCTTAGCCTGCGGAGGACTCGCAAGCATTGGCCACCAAAACGGCCCAGCCTTCCAACCCAGCGCAGGAGTACCCTCCTGTTTAAGAAGAATAATAGCTGGAGCCCTTCGAGTCGGAGCCAGCGCTATTTTCCGAAACTCATCAGTACCTAGAATAGAAAGGCCCGAGCGATCTCCCGACTTATCCTTCGATAGACGCCTACCTTTTTCAGCCATTATCAGCACATACTGATCTTTTTCATCAGCCTTGCTTACATAATATTCAAGCAACCCCTTCATAGCCTCCCAATCAAAAGGGCTACGGCCATCCGACACAAGAGTTTTAGATATAAGATCAATTAGCTCAAGTGCTTGCACCAAAGGAACCTTCACAAAAACTTTGGTCCCTACACAACCTAAAGGTATTAATGCCTCAATTTTTTTCATGACCACATTCAGCTTTGACTGAGCAACTGTGTCAAAATTAATGGGAAGGTGCATCACGTTCGGCCGAATCGCGACTAGATCACTTAATGAGACTTTGCTTGGAGAACACGGAATAACTCCGCCTTGCGCGTTACGCTGAATGAATACAACCCCCCTATCATGAGCGCCACCCTCAAAGGCCTGCCGAAGAGCAGTCTCCAAATCATGGATAACACCTAAGCGAGCGTAGACCCCTTGTGAAGTATAGAATCGAGTTACTGCCAAATCAGCGATTGGCCTAGCCCCATACATACGGGAGTGCTGAAGCACCGTATCTGCTTGCATTCGCTTGGGATTTCTACCGTAATAAAATGCCAAGAGATTAGGCACTGTTATACCACGATCCAGGATACTCCCCCCAATAAAGATATTAACCTTTGTCCGAAGCTGCAACTCAGCAGTCTCCTGATTTAGCAAAGACTCAAGTTCAACATCGGAGTTAACTTTTTGTACGTTCACTTCCCCGTCAGAAATAAGCTCGCATACTGCTTTAAAGGCTTTTCGAGAAGTAGGTAAATGCCCTCGATTTGCATGCACAGATCTTTTCAAGTCCGCATAAGCCTCGTCAAATAATGCTTTCAGCCTTTCGTCAGCGCTCACTGCAGCGTCTTCAAACACCGTTATTAACTTTAGAACTGTATCCCACTGCCAACTATGCGCAGCCCGCTGTGTATCATTATGAATAATCATTGCATATTTCAACAGCGGAAGGTCCAATTCTTGTTGTTGCTCACGACGTATGGCCACCGCCAATATAAATGTAATCAGACTCAGCCTTAATGTTTTAATATTTTCACTTATCCAAAGTCGGTCACTTCTGATCACCCGCCCATCACTTGACCTTAGCGCATCATGCTCTTTCTCATCAACCTCAATAAATAAATAGTGCCTCGGATCTTCAGGCCCATGCCCGCCAAAATAGGCATCACCTCCTATATATGCCCCATGAATAGGCAAAACCTCAGTAAACATTGGCCTTTTAGGGTAAAAGACTTCTTGCGATTCATTAACCTGCTCATAACTTTCAGGCTGAAGATAAAGAGCATACGGCGTAGCTGTAACTTGAAGGAAAGAAATTCGAGACAAGCCCGCACGAAGTGCATCCATTTGGCTAGCTATTGTTCCTTGAGCGACTTCACGGCTTCCTTTTTTCTTGGAAAACCTAACGCTAGCCATATCCGCCTCATCATCAACCAACAACACCCTTCTCTGCTTCAACGAGGGATAGGCATTAAATAAATCTTCAATTCTAGCGAGATTTTGCGACTGTTTCTTTGCGACAATAACGATCTTCCTGCGCAGCTCAGAGTTAGTCAGCCGATCTGGCGCGGACATAATATCAAACAGAAAAATTTCATCCTGTTCTATGAACTCTTTAAAATCCAGACCAATCCGTTTAACCGTTTGCTTTGCAAGAGTTTTAGTACCCTTCGTCAGGACGATGGCAATCGTCATACCCACGGTCAAAAGCCCTTGCAATGACGCCAAGGAACGCACGTGTTTTACCGGATTGGATTTTCCCCAGAAGCATGCCTGGTCGATTTGGATCATCAGCGGTGTCTAGCTGATCAACAACGCTCGACGCACTGCTGTAAAAGCTCATCATCTCCCCTGCGATCCCTGAGACGTGGATAAAGACTCATACATACCCTCTTTCCGTGGTGGGACATAGTTAAATGGTATGTTGCCATCAAAACAAAGCTGTTCGCAAAGGATAGCGCTTTCATGGAAGAACGCATTTCGGGTCTCAGCAATAGCAGCGCTTGTCACCTTCGCCCCGCCTAGACCAGACCACTTGTGATCTACCTATCCGGGGCGGAGGTTGCTTATGACGCTGGCCACGCCAAAGGGCATTTTGTTTTCGAAGGCAGCGCCTCATTTCCTACAGACACAAGCGCTGCCGCCGAGCTTAAGTAAGGCACCCGATCAGCCGGAAAACTGACAGAACACGCAACACACATATTAATGTGCTACAAGAATATAAATGTGTGATTCCTGCTGATTACCTGTATCCTACGCCGCCATGACCTATGAAGAATTTCAACGCCAGCTAGGGAAGGCCGCTATCAGCGTAAAAGAGTTTGCCGGGTTACTGGGAATGAACCCTAACTCGATCACAAACTGCTCTATACGCGGTGGAGTCCCATCTCATCTAGCAGTCATAGCAGCCTTGATGGCAGAGATGGCGGAATACCAATTGGACTTCAAAAAAGCGCTTTCGCGCATTGATATCGCGCCCAAGAAGCCACGGGGCGCTGGGGTAGAAGGCAAATTTGGCGGAAGCCCTCAGGCCCCTCTTGCCTTCAGCCAGACCATCGAGGACCCGAATGAGTAGCATCGAATTATTTGCTGGCGCAGGCGGGCTTGCCATGGGCATGACCCGGGCGGGTTTCCAGCATTCGGCCGTTATTGAATGGAATGACGATGCCTGCCAAACCATTCGCGACAACCAGGCTCACTACGTCGAGGCGGGTCAGGATTTCCTTCTTTATGAAGGGGATGCGCGGACATTCGATTTCACACCATACGCCGGTGGCGTAGAGGTAATCTCCGGCGGCCCACCTTGCCAGCCTTTCTCTCTTGGTGGAAAACACGCAGGCAACCTGGATGAAAGGGACATGTTCCCCACAGCAGTTCAGGCAGTTCGTGAGACCAAGCCACGCGCTTTCATTTTCGAAAATGTAAAAGGACTCTTACGTCAGAGCTTCGCTAGCTACTTTGAATACGTTTACCTTCAGCTCAGCTACCCAGAAATTGCTAGACGACATGGCGAAACTTGGACCGAACATCTTTCGCGCCTGGAAGGGCTGCACACATCAGGAAAAGTGAAACCCACCTATCACGTGGTGTTTCGACTTCTGAACGCTGCCGACTACGGTGTTCCTCAAAAGCGAGAACGGGTATTCCTCGTAGGGTTCAGGGCTGACTTAGGGATTCAATGGTCCTTTCCTGAGCCTACGCACTCCGAAGATGAGCTGCTCATCTCAAAATGGGTCACAGGTACATATTGGGAAGAGCACAGAATACGGTCACGCGGTAGGCCTCGCCCTCCAGAGAAACTTGCCAAGCGCATATCTCTACTAGCAGCGTCTTTGGAAACTCGGGCTAGGCTGCGTCGATGGACGACGGTGCGAGACGCAATCGCAGGCCTTCCGGACCCGGAGCAACCAACTCTGCTGCCGGTGCCAAACCACACATTCAACCCTGGCGCCAGGTCATATCCAGGTCATACTGGCAGCCCTTTAGATGAGCCAGCCAAAACCCTAAAGGCGGGTAATCATGGCGTCCCTGGCGGCGAAAACATGCTAGTTCGTACCGATGGCAGCGTACGCTACTTCACCGTTCGGGAGGCAGCAAGGATCCAGACATTCCCGGACGACTATGTTTTCCACGGATCGTGGTCCGACACGATGAAGCAACTAGGAAATGCCGTACCGGTTCGGTTAGCTGAGGTCGTAGCTTCATCTGTAGCTGCGGCATTAGCAGGACAAGGCTAGCAACCTTTCGATACACAAAAGAAATAGGCATAATCTCTCGAAACATGGAGAGCTTATGCCTACTCGTCAATGCTTCGAAGAATTGGAATTCGACCTGCCATCTGCGCTACTTAGCCAGCTAGTGAAGCTATTCGACGACATGCCCGAAGGGCCCCTAGATGCAGCCACTGTCCAAAGTATTGATGACGCCCAAGGCGTATATCAGCTTTTTTTTAATGGATCGCTGGTATACATCGGGAAAACCGATGCTCAAGCAGGGCTTCGTGCGCGATTGCTACGTCACGCAAATAAGATTCAATCACGACGCAACCTTTCTCATGACACCATCGGATTCAAGGCTGTGCGGGTCTTTGTATTCACAGCAATGGATCTCGAAGAGCTGCTGATCAAACACTACAAGAATGGGCTTACCCCACCAATCTGGAATCTTAGCGGCTTCGGCTCTAATGACCCGGGCCGAAACCGTGACCATACAGTACTTAAAGCTGGTCATTTCGATAAGAGCTACCCCATTGATCTCGATTTGGTAGTTGATCTGGGCACAAAAAATGGAATGGCCTCAGCAGCAGAAGTGCTAAGCCAGCTAAAGGAGCAGCTTGCTTACAATATTAGATTTGAAGGCGAAACTGCTAAATCAAAAAGCCCACATCCTGACCTAGTCGCCGCACAGGTGCATCTACCCAACGACTCGGACACTGTTTTGAACATTCTTCGGAGGGTCAAGACAGCGCTCGGCCCCAACTGGCAAATCACAGCTCTTCCGGGCTACGTCATCGCTTACCGCGAAAAAACGAATTACAAGGAAGGGATCACTATTGAATCCCTATAACTGAGAATAGGATGGACTAATCTTTAAAGTGCATACATTTACATGTCGCCGCTATTTCAAGCCCCCCGTAAAAAAGGTCTTGCCAAGCAAGACCTTTTTTACGCCAGAAGGCAGTTAACGCTCCGCTCTACCTTACCTCAACAATATCCAAAGCCCGATTCGCCAACAGCTCACTCACCTCAATCACCTGCAAAATCCCCAACGCAAAATGCCTTCGTGATCCCTCAAGACCAAACGCCAAATCATTGATCATGGCATTGGCCGAAGCCAGGTTTTCACTGAGATTCGCAAGCAAACACTCAGAATCAACCCCAGGGTCAATCCGTAAAATGGAGTCCGACTTGTCAGACGTTTCGCTCTTAGGCTTAGGCTTCAGGTAGTAATCCAACGCTCGCGTGGCAGCGTCGTCGATTTTCTTGTTGCGGGCAGACTGAGCACGGGAGACGTGCTCGTTCGTATCAGGGGGGTTCGGAGTATCTTTTGCCATTGTCTTGCTTCCTGTAGTTGGAGCCATCACCCGCTCGCGACTAAACGATGGGAGGCAGCTGTACGCAGGTTAGTCGACCGGGGAAACAAGAAACCGGCGCGTCCGAGGACGCCCTGCGCACAGCCACCATCAAGTGCAGGATGGGAATCCTGACTGGATGACGCCTTGCACAACCTGTTTCACCCTGGGCGACTAAACCCGATCACTGATGGGCAGTGACAGGACCCAAACTACCGACGTGACCCAAGACGCACAAGCCGGCGGATTCTGGCGTAGTTGTAGGCAATGGCGCAAGGCGATGTCGGTCTTGGCTAGTCTCGTGGAGTCACGATAAACAACTGGCCAGAATGTTGCTGATGCACCGCTATCGCGAGCAAGCTCGCTCCCACAGAGGCGCTTGTGTACATACGTCGCAGGGAAATGCATTCGCGACTGGCTGCATCCTTGCAGCCAGTCGCGAAGCAGTGTTACTCCTCGTTGTTCAACGGGACTCGCGACCAACATCGCAATAAATCAGGCGGGATATCTCGATCATATCCACAGCGGTTTTGTCATCGACCTCAAACCCGCTGCCTGAAACCCCAGCGTCGCTATTACTTGAGCGTAACGTCGAGCATCGGCGGAATGTACCCATAGTCGTACTCAGCCACCACGAACGTCTGCTGCCCTTTTATTTTCATACCCACCGTTGGCGCCTCGGTGCCCCCCACACGAATCTGCGTGCCGGTTTCGTCGGTCGGTACGCTGTCGATAAAGGAGGTCACCAGGCCGTTTGGCATCACGTAGTGCGAGTAGGTCTGGAATGGCTGGGAGGACGGGTTGCCCAGCACCAGGCCGGAACCGTTGAGCGGCACGTAGGGGCCGAACAGCGAGTCCGCGACGAAACCGTACACGCCATCCGGCCCGGTCACGCCATCGGCGTAGGTGAAGGTGTGGCTGATCGTGAACAGGTAGTACTTGCCATCCTGGAACACGAAGTGCGGACGTTCGGTCTGGTCGTTGACGCCCACGGCGGTCAGCAGTGGCGGCAACATTTCCCAGTCGTCGCCGTCCGCGTCGCGGGCCACGGCGATGCCGACACAGGCGGTCTGGTAGCGGGAGTTGCCGACATCTTCATAACCCGGTGGCACGTCGCCGATTTCGGCCTCGCCCACTTTGTGCGAGCCGCGCTCACCGGCCACGTTGCCCTCGAACAGCATGTACAGCTTGCCATCGTTCGGGTCGCGGAAAGGCCATGGGTCGCGGAAACCCCAGAAGGCGTTTTGGGCTTCGGTCTGGTACATCTTGCCGTCGGCCTCGAACAGCGGCTTGACCTTCTCGAAGCCGACCATGCTGACACCGTGTTCAGTGGTCACGACCCGACCGCGCACCTTGACGATGGTCGCGCCTGGGGTGACGGCGGTGTAATACAGGTCCACTTCACCTCGGTCGTTCAACAGAATCGGCGTGCCGGCCCATTCGCGAGCGGTCGGCGAAACGCCTTCGGCCATCACGCGGCCACCGAATTCCCAGTTCTTGCCGGTACGAGAAAACCAGTAGTACATCTTTGCTCGACCGTGACGATCGTTCCAATCGCGGAGGATGTCGTAGTTGCCGTCCTCATCGAGGTACGCCGGGTCGTTTGGATGACGATCGGCCGTCAGGGTGAAGATCACCGACCAGCCATCGACGGACGTCACGTTACCGTCCAAGTCGCGCAGGGGCATGGTGTCCCAGATAAACACGTCGTTGTTCAGTACCGGGAAATCCGCGCTGACCAGCGGCTGCGTGGTGGTGGGATCGTCCGCCCGGACTTTCAGCGCATCAGCGCGGGTCCAGAGGCTGGGTTGATGGGGGGTTACACCGAATTTTTCAGTGGTGGTTTTCATAAGGTAATACCTCGTCCATGAATGGATTCAAATAAATGATGCTTTAGAAATACTGGATGCGCATACAGTGAAGCCACCTTATAGAGACTCATGCATGCGGGTCAAGCAAAAAAATGCATTTGTGCATAATTTGGTTTTTTCTTGAAGCTGATACGTTTCAGCCTTGAGCGTTTGCAGAAGTTCGTTCACGGGAAGATCGACGACGTTGCCGGCACGCTCGGTGCTCTAGCCACTACTCAGTGGAAAGCTTGCGTAACTGGCAACAGGTGGAAGTAATGCATAGAGGGATTGCTCGACTGAGCTTGGGCGTCGTGCGCAAAGCTCAACAAGGCGGGGAGTCAGCGGTTCTGAGGGTGACGGGTGTATCGCTATCGCGAGCAAGCTCGCTCCCACAGTGGGGGTGTGAAGTGTCTGCTATGGCGGTGGGTCAGTTGGTTTGATGGGGCTGATTCCGAATGCTCGGGCACAAAAAAAGGCCTTGCTGGGCAAGACCTTTTTTATACCTGGGGCAAGTGCGTGCCCTCATTACCTCACCTCAACAATATCCGCTGAGAAGTCAGCCGTAAGGCTTGAACTCATTGTTATCGCGAGCCAGCAACTGCATAAGCTTTGGATGGATAAAGAGTTTTTCCTTGCCGACCTGCGCCTCTTGCAGAACCCCTATATCGACGAGGTCTTTGAGGTAGCGAGAAGCAGTCTGGCGCCCGGCAATTTGTTTTTCGACGACGTTATGGATGCGGCAGTACGGTTGTTCGAAGATCACATCCACCAATTCACGGGAATAGATTTTCGGCAGTCGTTCACGAACGAATTGGGTAGTGTGTTCAGACAGGCTGCGGATGGCGGCGATTTTGGCGCAGGTCCAGCGGGCGGTTTCTTCCACGGCGCTGAGCATGTAGAGCAGCCAAGGCTCCCATGCCTGTTCACGAGTGACGTCGAGCAGGAGACGGTAGTAGTCGGCTCGGTGAGCAATGATGTACCGGCTGAGGTAGAGGATCGGTAGATTCAGCAGCCCCTCCTGAATCAGGTACAGCGTATTAAGCACCCGCCCGGTACGGCCATTGCCATCGGTGAACGGGTGAATCGCCTCGAACTGGTAATGCCCGACGGCCATACGCACCAGCGGGTCCAGGTCCGTCTCGTTGTGCAGGAAACGCTCCCAATTGGCGAGCAAATTACGCAGATGATCTTCGCCGTCCGGTGGGGTGTAGATGATCTCGCCGGTACGGTCGTTGGCCAACTGGGTGCCCGGTACGCGTCGAATGTCCATGTTCACGCCCTTGAGCGTGCGGCAGATCTCGACTGCCGTGCCCGTGGACAATGGACGCTCGGTCAGCGACAGGAAGCCGTAGTGCAGGGCTTTGCGATAGCGCAGGGCTTCCTTGGTCGCCGGATCGGCATGACCGTCACTCTCCTGGGCATGCTGAAAGAGCAAGTCCGTGGTGGTGACGATGCTTTCGATTTCAGAACTGTCCTTGGCTTCCAGCAGGGGGATGGTGTTGATCAGCATCGTTTGGTTGGGGATCAGTTCGGCTGCCTGCTTCAACTCAGCCAAGGCCGTGCGTGCCTCGATACAGCGCTTGAGTACTGCACGGGTTTCCAGTTCGGCTGCGGGAGGCAGAGGCGGTAATTGGTTATACGGCTTATCGGCCTGCCAGATGTGAGGGGCTGCAGTCATGGGGGCGATCCTGGTCCTTTAGATTAAAGGGCAAGGGCGTTCAGTCAGGCACCCTCTCATGTCGTCAGTGTAAACACGAGGGGATAACGTGTCGCTGTTTTTCAATTTTTTCGACACGTTCCATTCTCATGTCGCTGACGACGACATGAGAATGGAACGTGTCGCCAAAATGGCTTTTTAGCGACATGACAGGTAAGCAACACTTCTCTACGCAAGCACGCAAGACAACGTCACCCGCACCTGGATCCCCACGCCCCAATAAACACCCGTCCCTTTCACCCCAACGTATTCAAACAAACCACCTTCGGCTGGGTCATTTCCTCATACGCAAACCGCACCCCTTCCCTGCCCAGACTGCCGTACTTGGAGCCCCCGAACGGCATCGCATCGAAACGAAAATCGGAGGAGTCGTTGATCATCACCCCTCCCGCCTCGATCCGTCGTGCGGCACTCATAGCCGTGGACAGGTCATTGGTGAAAATCCCGGCATGCAGGGCATATTCAGGTTCGTTAGCCAGCGCAATGGCTTCATCAAACGTCTCGAACGGCTGCAACACCACCACCGGCGCGAAGACCTCGTTGCGCCAGAGTCGGCTGGCATGGTCGACGTTTTCCAACACGGTCGCGGCGTAGCAGGCGCCTTGGCGGCGGTGGCCGCAGAGTAAGGTGGCGCCTTGTTGCAGGGCTTCGTTCACCACCTGTTCGGCGTTCTGCGCGGCCTGCTGGGTGATCATCGGGCCGATGTCGGTGTGGGCGAGCAGTGGGTTGCCGACCACGAGGGCTTGGGCCTTTTGGACGAAGCGTTCGCGGAAGGCGGCGTAGATCGGGGCGTGGATGAGCAGGCGTTGGGTGCCGATGCAGTTTTGCCCGGCGGCCCAGAAGGCGCCGGAGAGGCAGCTGTCGACGGCGGCGTCGAGGTTGCAGTCGGCCATGACGATGACCGGGGCGTTGCCGCCGAGGTCCATGGCGAGTTTTTTCAGGCCGGCGGTGCGGGCTATTTGTTCGCCGGTGACGAAGCCGCCGGTGAAGGAGATCATCCGCACGTCGCGGGCGGCGACCAGGGCTTTGCCCAGTTCCGCGCCGCCGGTAGCGACGGTGACCACGGTTTCAGGCAGGCCGGCGGCGACCAGGTACGAGACCAATTTGAGCGCCGACAATGGCGCCAGCTCGGACGGTTTCAGGATCACCGCGTTGCCGCCGGCAATGGCCGGGCCGAGTTTGTGGGCGACCAGGTTCAGCGGGTCGTTGTAGGGGGTGATGGCGACGATCAGGCCCAGGGGTTCGCGGGTGAACCAGCCCTGGCGCGATTCGGCGCCTTCGTAGGCATCGAATGGTACGATTTCGCCGGCGTTGCGCTTGGCTTCTTCGGCGGAGAGCTTGAGGGTATTGACGCAGCGTTTGACTTCTTTTTCGGCCTGCTTGAGGGTCTTGCCGGCTTCGTCGACGATCAGCCGGGCGAAGGCTTTGGCGTCGCGTTCGATGTTCAGTGCCGCTTGTTCGAGAATGCTTGCGCGGCGATGACGTGGCAGCGCGGCGCAGGCCTTTACGCCGCTGCGTCCGGTCTCGAGCAGTTGCGGGACTTCTGAGGCGCACACGTCGGCGACGGTGCCGACGATGCTGCCATCAAAGGGGTTGAGGACTTCGATGTGCGGTTCGACGACCGCCAGGGCCAGGCGCGATACGTTCACAGGTTGTGCTCCTGTTTGCGGGTTGCCGATTGGTGGATGTGAATGATGTCTGACAGCAGCGCGAAGGCGGTTTCGGTGCGGCCTGCGCCCGGGCCCGAGACGGTGACGGCGCCGAGCAGTTCGCTGGTGAACGACACGGCGTTGGTGGCGCCGCTGACGCTGGCCAGTGGGTGGTCGTTGCTCAGCAGGCGCGGTTCGACGCTGGCGCTGATGGAGCCGTCGGCCTGGCGCGTGGCGGCGCCGATGAGTTTCCAGCGGGCGCCGTCCTCGCGGGCTTTTTCGATGTCGGCGAGGCTGAGGGCGGAGATGCCGCGGCAGGTGACGTCGTTGACGGTGAGTTTGGCGTCCAGCAGTTCGTTGGCGAGGATGACGACTTTGAGGCGCACGTCATGGCCTTCGACATCCGCCGTTGGGTCGGCTTCGGCGTAGCCCAGTTCCTGGGCTTTTTTGACTGCTTCGGCAAATCCCGATCCGCCTTCCATGCAGGTGAGGACGAAGTTGGAGGTGCCGTTGAGGATGCCTTCGAAACCGGTGATCGAGCTGCCGGCCAGGGATTGTTTGGCGAGGCGAATGACGGGGGTGCCGCTCATGACCGAACCTTCGTATTCGAAGGCGACGTTGTTGCGCTGGGCCAGGGCTTTGAGTTCGGCGCCGTGCAGGGCGATGGGGCCTTTGTTGGTGGTGACCACGTGCTTGCCGCGCTCCAGGGCCCAGCGGCAGAACGAAGTGGCGGGCTCGCCGTCCACCGGGTTGGTGAAGGTGGCTTCGGCGATGATGTCGGCGCCGCAGTCTTTGATCACGGCTTCGTTGAGGGCGTCGACGGTGCCGCCGGGCAGTTGGGCCATGGCGCCTTGGGTGGCTGGCAGTCTGGCCAGCGATGCGGCGTCGAGGCCGTGGCGGTCCATCACCGAACCGAGGAACAGGTCGGTCACGCCGACGATTTTCAGGGTGAAGCCGAGGTCGGTTTTCCAGCTTTCGTTACGCTCGGCAATCAGCTGAGTCAATGCCCGGTTCACACCGCCGAAGCCGACTAGCGCCAGTTTGTATTCAGTCATTTTTGTTATGTCCTTGATCCGGGTGATGAGGTTGTTGGGATCTAGGTTAGGGGGGTGGGGCGGGCAGTGAAATATGGCAAATTGCTCTATTTTTTGGGCGTTTTGACCAGGGGGTGGGCAGGCTGGCAGGCATAAAAAAAACCAACAGGGGTTGGCTTTGTCATTCAGTTGGCAAGGTCATTTGTGGTGAGGGGATTTATCCCCGTTGGGCTGCGAAGCAGCCCCAAAATCATCCGGCGCGGTGTGCCAGGTTGATTGAGTTCAGCCTGCTTGGGGGCTGCTTCGCAGCCCAGCGGGGATAAATCCCCTCGCCACAGGGTTTTGTGGGTGGGCCAGACAACGCGCCTAGACCACCGATGACAGCACAAACGACGTCACGGTGTTCTCCACCCCCGGCAACGCCGAGATCTCTTTCCACACCTTATGCACCCGCTCCGGGTTCGCCGCGCCCACCCGCAGCATCAAGTCGAACTCGCCACTCATCACATCGCACTGCAGCACTTCCGGCATGGCCTGCAACGCTTGCAACACCTCGGCACCGCGCATGCGGTCGTAGCGGTAGACGAAGATCACCGCGTTGATGTTCGACGACGCGTACGCGCCCTCCCCGGTGCGCACGGTGTAGCCCTGGATCGCGCCGTCGCGTTCGAGGCGTTCGATGCGTTGGCGCACGGCGTTGCGCGAGAGGTTGACCTTGGCCGCCAGTTCGGCGTGGGCGGCGCGGGCGTTGAGGCGCAGTTCGGCGATGATGCGTTCGTCGAGGGGGTCGAGAATTCGCTTCATGGGGCCTCCGGTTATAGGGCGCCGAGCAGTTGATGGAGGGCACCAAGGTCGTCCGGCTGGAGGCGATGAATCTGCGCCGGGCCATGCTCGGAAACCGGGCGTTGTTGCGCCGCGATGTGGATCCCCAACTCGCCGAGCAACGCCGCCGATTTGGCCGGGGATATCTCGCCCAAGGTCACCATCGGCGCCACCAGGCTGCGTCGGTACAGGCGCGCCGCGAGCACGCCGGTGGCGGTGTGGGGGTCGATGATGTAGCCGGTGTCGCGATGCAGCGAGGTGATTTCCTCCAGCGTCTGCTCATCGCTGACCGCGTACGAGTCGATGATCATCCGCGCCTGTAGCCAGAACTCGTTGGCGATGGTCATTTCGCCATGGGTTTCGAAGGTGTGCATCAGTGCGCTCACGGCCTGGTCGTCGTGCCCATAGAGCTCCCAGAGAAACCGCTCCAGGTTGGAAAAAATCGACAAGTCCATGGCCGGCGACAGGGTCTTGCTGGCGCGCAATCGTGAGTAATGGTTCTTCAAAAAGAACTGATGCAGGGCGTCATTCTGATTGGTCGCAACAATCATCTGCGTGATGGGTAAGCCCATCTTCTGCGCGATGTAGCCGGCATAGACTTCGGCAAAGCTCGCCGCCGGCACGCTGAAACCGATGGGCCGCTGGCCGCCGCCCAGTTGCAACACGGCATGGAAATAAAACACCAACTGCGCCATGACGCTGACCCAGTTACTGGAGTTGAAACTGATCGCCTCGTGCTGTCGGAACAATTGGGTGACCAAGGTCTGGCAGTCATCAAAACTGCCATCGACGGCCACTTGATGGACCCGCGGATGGGCCGTCGCTTGCAGGTCTTGAAGCTGGTCTTGCGGTACACCGGCCTCGGGATAAATCACCACCACATCGGTCTCGTCGCAGTGCTTGAAGGCCTCGATGGCGGCCATGCCGGTGTCGCCGTTGGTGACGCCGATCACCACGGCACGGCGCCCGCGTTTGCGCAAAAAGTACTGCACCAGCCGCGCCTGCAATTGCGCGGCGAAATCCTTCGAGGAGCGGGTCGGCCCATGGAACAATTCCAGGACCCATTCATTGCGATCCACCTGATGCAACGGCGCCAGGGAGCGATGGCTGAACCGGCTGCCGGCCTCCTTGAGCACCCGCTTGAAATCGGCCTCGGGGATCGCCTCGCCCACGAACGGGCGCATCACCCGATAGGCCAGTTCGTCATAGGACAATGTCGACCAGTTGGCGATGTCCTGGGGTGCGAACTGCGGCAGTTCGACGGGGACGAACAGCCCGCCGTCCTCGGCGATGGCCGACAGCACAACTTTTTCGAAATCGACCTGCACGGCGGAATTTCGGGTACTCACATAGCGCATGGTCAACTCCGGATATTCACTTGAAACGGCTCACTTGAAACGATGCGCCTGCTCCACCAGCCAGGTGGAAAACCGCACCGCGTCCGGGTGTTGCTCGGCCCCGGAACTGCGCACCAGGTAAAACGATTCGCTGGCCTCGATGCGCAGGGCGAAGGGTTCGACCAGGCGCCCGTCTTCCAGCAACTCACTGACCATCGACGACCGCGCGAGGGCGATGCCCTGCCCCAGTTCAGCCATGCGCAAGGTGCAGACCAGTGTGTCGAACTGCATGCCGGTCGAGGAATCCACCGAGTCGGCACCGACCATTTTCAGCCAGTAACCCCAACCCTCTTCGTAGCCCAGCACGTGCAGCAATGGATGCTTGGCCACGTCCGCCGGCACCTTCAGCGTCGTCATCAAGGCTGGCGAACACACCGGGAACAAGGTGTCCCAGGTCAGGCGTTGCGACACCAGGCCGGGCCATTGACCGTGGCCCCAGCGAATTTCCATGTCGTCCTCGCCGTCCAGTTCCTTGACCCAGATGTTGCTGATGTAGCGGATGTCGACGTGCGGATGCACCTGGCGAAAATCCACCAGTTTCGGCGCCAGCCAGTGCACGAAAAACGCCAGGCTGCCGCGCACCTTGATTGGCCGGCGCTTGTGCTGGCCAAAGATCTCGTTGGTGCCCACCGCCAGTCGCGTGATCGCGTCCTGCACCACCGGCAGGTAGGCCTGGCCCTCCTCGGTCAGGCCCAGGCCACGGGGCAAGCGCTTGAACAGCGCCACCCCCAGATGATTTTCCAATTGGCGGATCTGCTGGCTGACCGCGCCCTGGGTCAAAAACAGTTCGTCGGCGGCGTGGGTGAAGTTCAGGCAGCGGGCCGACACTTCGAATGCCCGCAGCCAATTCAATGGGGGCAACGTTTTTTGCTTCATGATCTGGACCTCGTTGACCCCCACGCACCGGGCACGTTTGCCCGCCCCGTCGACGCGCCTTAGAACGCGTCGGACGGTTGTGCCACGAGGGCAACCGACAAGCGTCGCTCGCGGCTTTTGCGGGTAATGTAATACACGAAGTAACACCAGGCGATGAACGGCAAGCCGAAGTACAGCGCCACCCGCTGCTCAGGGTCGAAGGCGATCCCGATGCACGCCAGGCTGCAGCACACCAGCGCCCCCAGCGGCACCCACGGATAGCCGCGAACCCGGAACTTGAGTTTGCGAATGTCGCCGCCGTTGGCCACATAGTGACGCCGGAAAGCGATCTGGCTCGCGGCGATGCTCATCCACACCACCACCACGGCCAGACCGGAAATCGACACCAGCGCCAGGTAGATGGTGTCGGCGGCAAACACACTGCTGAGCAACGAAGCGGCGCCGCCGGCCATGCTGACGATGATCGCGTTGAGCGGCGTGCCCATGCGGGTCAGGGCCGAGAACTGCTTGGGCAGGTGGCCTTGGTCGCTGAGGGTCCAGAGCATCCGCGAGGCGGCGTACAACCCGGAGTTGGCCGCCGACAACAGGGCGCTGATGATCACGAAGTTCATGATGTCGGCGGAGTATGGAATGCCGATGTAGGTGAACACTGTGACGAAGGGGCTTTCGACCAGACCGGCTTGCTCGCGGGGCAACAGGGTCGCCAGGACAAAAATGGTCCCGACGAAAAACACCGCCAGGCGCAGCACCGTGGTGCGGATGGCCCGCGGCACATTACGTTGCGGGTCCTTGGTTTCACCAGCGGCGATGCCAATCAGTTCAGTGCCGGAGAACGCGAAGGACACCGCCAGCAGCGTCATCGCAATCGGCATGAAACCGGTAGGAAAAAGTCCTTCGCGGGTGAAGTTGCTCAAGCCGATGCTGTGGGCCTGGTCGATGTTCAACAGGCCAAGAATCGCGCCACCGCCAATCAGCAGGAACACCACCACGGTCAACACTTTGATCAACGACAACCAGAACTCGGTCTCGGCGAACAAACGCACCGAAATCACGTTGGTGAGGAACACCACGCCAGCGAACAGCGCGCTCCAGATCCACACCGGTGTGTCGGGAAACCAGCGCGACATGAGGATGCCGGCCGCGGTGAATTCGGAACCGATGGCCACCGTCCACGTCAGCCAATACAGCCAGGCCACGGTGTAGCCGGTGCCCGGGCCTAGAAACCGTGTGGCGTAGGTGCTGAACGAACCGGTTTCCGGCATCTGCACCGCCAGTTCCCCCAGGCACATCATCACCATGTAGACCATCAGCGCGCCAATGATGTAGGCGATCACCGCGCCCATGGGGCCGGCCTGGTTGACGGTATACCCGGACGTGAGAAACAGCCCGGTACCAATGACGCCGCCTAATGCCAACATGACAATATGGCGCGTCTGCATTTCCTGTTTAAAACCGGCACGCGTATTGAGTTGTTGTTCTTTTATGGACATGGTTGTTCTCATGAAAGTTGTTAGGGCGCGCATTAACGTCCGCGACAAGTTATTGGGCAGAGTAAAAGTGCATCGCCACTAAGCTTTATTATTATTCCTATTCATGAACGCCCCACTCACAGCCTTG
This sequence comes from Pseudomonas sp. NFACC16-2, assembly GCF_900119205.1. NCBI lineage: Bacteria > Pseudomonadati > Pseudomonadota > Gammaproteobacteria > Pseudomonadales > Pseudomonadaceae > Pseudomonas > Pseudomonas sp. NFACC16-2. Next base: position 121,639 of record NZ_FPIX01000017.1, read on the forward strand.
TGGCGGGGTACCAACTTTCAAACTTCAGCTTGCGGTCTCGATAGGGGCTTCATTGAGTTGCGGGGTGAGGGTCTTTTTGACGAAGGCGAAGGCCTGTTTCAGATCGTCCAATAGATCGTCCGTGTCTTCGATGCCGACCGAAACCCGCACCAAACCTTCGGAGATGCCCAGGGCCAGGCGTTCTTCCAAGGTGTTCTCGACATGGCTGGTGGTGCGAGCCGGACCGTAGATGGTTTCCACCGCGCCCAGGTTGCCCGCGCAATGGGCGAAGCGCAGGCGTGGCAGCAGCAATTTGACCGTGTCCATGCCACCGACCAGGACAAAACTGACGATGGCGCCGAAACCGGACATCTGCGCGCAAGCCACGGCGTGGTTCGGGTGGCTGGGCAAGCCGGGATAATTCACCGCCTCCACCAACGGTTCGGTGCAGAGAAATTCGGCCAGGGCCCGGGCGCTGTGTTGCTGCTGGCGCATGCGCAGTGCCAGGGTCTTCATGCCACGGATGATCAGGTAGGCCGAGAACGGGTCGAGGCTCGCGCCGTTGATTTCCCGGTAATGCCGCACCTGGGCCATCAAGGCTTCGCGGCCACACACCAAGCCACCGAGCACGTCGCCATGGCCGCTGAGGAACTTGGTCGCGCTATGAATCACCACGTCCACGCCCAAGGCCAGTGGGCTCTGGTTCAGCGGCGTGGCGAAGGTGTTATCGGCCACGACCACGGCACCGACACGCTTGGCCGCTGCCACCAGGCGCGGGATGTCGAGGATTTTCAGGGTGGGGTTGGTGGGGGTTTCCAGGTAGAGCACCTGGCAACCCTTGGCGATTTCACGCTCCAGATCGTCGTGATCGAAGGTCTCGCACAAGGTCACCGTCACGCCGGTGCGCGGCAGGAACTCTTCGAAGATCTTGTTGGTGCCGCCGTAACTGTCCTTGGTCGACACCACGCGATCGCCATGGGCCAGGAAGGTGTAGAGCACGCTGCTGATCGCCGCCATGCCGCTGCTGAAGGCCACGGCGGACTCGGCCATTTCCAGTTCGCGAATCTTGGCTTCGAGGGTCTCGACGGTGGGGTTGCTCATGCGGCTGTAGATAAAACCGGGGGCCTTGCCCAAGGCGACGTCGTACCAGACGTCGATGTCGTCGTAACCGTACGCGGCGCTGGCCACGATGGGGGTTTGCGTGGCGTTGTAGGGGTGCCTGACCTGCTCCCCACCCCAAACCGCCCGGGTTCCTGCTCCCGCATTATCAAGCCCTGTGCTGTCAGGTTTATTGTTCATTGAGGCTACTCACACTGAGGGGGTGGACGTTGAGCCATCCACCGGATCTGAGGGCCAATATAGGGAAAAGCCGCGCGCCCGAGAAACGATGTTATCGGTGCCAAAGGGGTGGTTTTTTTAATGGCTGGGGGGGGGAGGTAAGGGTAGGTTGATCAGTGATGAACCTACCTGTTCGAAAATTGCCATTTCATGCTCATAGCTATATCAAACGAGACTCAACCCATTCCTTAAAGAAAGCTTCTTGTTCATCCGGATCGTTTGCCAAGTTACTATCATCATATTCAAATATATAAACGATATCATCGAGTGATGGAGTGACACCCATACTCAACTCATACGCTTTTAGCCCAAGCGACATCTGTGCCGACATGCCGGACGGATAAACATTTCTCTTGGCACCTTTACAGAAAAAGGTGATATCTGGATTGTCTCGCCTAAGACTCGCAAAGCACTTATAAAAATTTCCACCTACATAAGTTTTGTCGACACCATCTGTCGCGCAGAAAGTAATCGTAATTTTGTTAGAGTCACATACAAGACAGGTACGTTCTTTTTTTCCTTCTCTAGATACCTGCACCTCCACTGTAGAAATCATTTTTTTATCCTCCTATTAGGATTAGGGATGGAGTAACCAAACTCCTTTCCATTATCAAGTATTAAGGTTGCGCCAAGCACATCTTCGTTACTTATACGACCTGGAATTGCAATCTCTTTTTCAGCCCCGAACAAATATGCAGCTCCCAGCTCCTTTTGTAGATCATGCCCTGGGATTTTTTGCAATGTATACAAGTACCCTATCCTCGTGTATTCACCAGTGGCAAACTTCTTCCCCACATTTCGTGAATAGGAGGTACTAATATAATAACTAGGAGGCCAATCACTATCCAAAGAGTGTAAAAATAGATCCTTGCTTTTACCTTTGCTTTTAAAGCCATTTTCAAAAACATCTTCTGGTTCTCGCTCATCACCGCGATACAGAAAATCCTCTTCTTTCTTAGGAGTAGGCAGCTTGGGTTCTGTTCGACTAACAGCTACCTTCGCCGCCGGATCCTGCCCCCCAACCGCCGGCCGACACCCACCCTTCCCCGGGCAATCCACCAACCCCAACGGATCCACCCACCCCGTCGGGTTCACCGTGTAGCGATACCCATTGAGCCCACCCGCCAATTTGCTCGGGTCAGGCGTCAAATAGCGGCCGGTCTCGGGATTGTAGTAGCGGTGGCGGTTGTAGTGCAGGCCGCTTTCCGGGTCGAAGTATTGGCCCTGGAAGCGCAGCGGTTGTTCCAGCTGTTCGCCGCCGCCGTGCGGGAGTTCGGTGAGTTGGCCGTAGCCGTTGTAGCGCGCCGACCAGACGATCTGGCCGGCGGGGTTGGTCAGTTCCTGGGGGGTGCCCAAGTGGTCGAGGTGGTAGTAGAACGGGCGGGCGTCGGGGCCTTCGCCGTCGAGCATCGCCAGCGGGCGGAAGGTGCCGGGTTCGTAGACGTAGCTGCGGTGGTGGCGCGGGCTGTTTTCGGCGACGACTTGGTCGCCCTGCCAGAAAAATTCCGTGGTCAGGCCGTCCACGGTCTTGCTGATGCGTCGGCCAAAGGCGTCGTAGCGGTAGGAGGTTTCACGCCCACCCGCCGTGGTGACGCCGATCAGGCGGTGCTGGCTGTCGTAGCGGTAGGCGCTGACCAGGGCCTGGCCGCGGCGTTCGCGGATCAGGTTGCCGAAGGCGTCGTAGTCGTAGTGGCGGTCGCCCTCCTTCAGCA